>CAZXBK010000209.1:0-6857 GCA_964638765.1 uncultured Synechococcus sp.
AACGGCTGTTGTTGAAGGAAGCATATTGGAAGATCAAACGACCGAAGTAGCCGTGAGCTGCAACGATGTTGTAAGTCTCTTCTTCTTGACCGAACTTGTAACCATAGTTCTGAGACTCAGTCTCAGTAGTTTCACGAACGAGAGAAGAAGTTACGAGAGAACCGTGCATCGCGGAGAACAAAGCACCACCAAATACACCAGCTACACCCAACATGTGGAAGGGGTGCATGAGGATGTTGTGCTCAGCTTGGAATACGATCATGAAGTTGAAAGTACCGGAGATACCTAAAGGCATACCATCAGAGAAAGAACCCTGACCGATGGGGTAAATCATGAAGACTGCAGTTGCTGCTGCTACGGGAGCAGAGAAAGCAACACAGATCCAAGGACGCATACCTAGACGGTAAGAAAGTTCCCACTCACGACCCATGTAGCAGAAGACGCCAATGAGGAAGTGGAAAATAACGAGTTGGTAAGGACCACCGTTGTACAACCACTCATCAAGAGAAGCTGCTTCCCAGATGGGGTAGAAGTGGAGACCAATTGCGTTAGAAGAAGGAACAACTGCGCCAGAGACGATGTTGTTACCATAGAGCAAGGAACCTGCTACGGGCTCACGGATACCGTCGATGTCAACGGGAGGAGCTGCGATGAACGCAATGATGAAGCAAGTAGTTGCAGTGAGAAGAGTAGGGATCATTAAGACGCCGAACCAACCGACATAAATGCGGTTCTCGGTGCTAGTAATCCACTGACAGAACTTTTCCCACAAAGACGCATTACTGCGATTCTTTATAGTAGTAGTCATGTTATTTATGATTACGATTTAAGTTTTCAAGGTTCGTTCCAGACGAATCCAGAACAAGTTTGTATTTACGCAACATCTTATTTACGGTTTTCTAGTTTGTCGAAACTATATTTACGTTTCTTTTGTAAATTTTTTATTACTTTATTTAAATGCTCGAAACTATTGCTCCAAAGCCAGCCCTGGATATTTAAGTTGATGAAAATTGATGCCTTTGCTCTCATTGATTTTGAGTTTTGTGAAGAGCTTTGGATCTCGGAAATTACTTGAAATGAATAAGAGAATTCGCTTTTTTAAGATCTTTTTAAGATTGTATTTGATTAGGGATTAGTACACAAAGTTATATCAAGGTCAGTTGGTTTGTCTAAAAAACTGAGCTTGCTCTTTTTCGGGATTGTTAATGGTGCAAAACTTGATAAATGACGGCGCAGCCAATTAGGAAAAGTAAGCAGCCAAGGAGACCAAAAGCGGCTAATCTCAAGGCGACTTGGTAGATCGGTCTGGTTGTCATCAGCCACGGCTCTAGACATTTGTGTGTGCGATCGCCGCTAATAACTTTTCCGCATACATAGATATTGTCACCGGGTTGTCCGAGATATTCGCTAATCGCGATGGACTTACGTTGACCGAGAAATCCTGTGTGAGTAATGTTGTATTCGTCGAGGAAGGCGATCGCCCTTGGGTTAGAAAAGTTTTGGAAGATGTTTTGATAGAAGCAGTTTTGGGGTTGACCTTGTCCGGCAAAATCATGGGCGGAGAAATTCGTTGCCGAAAGAGTAAAGTTCTTGGTGCCAAGTTTGAGTAGAGGAGGTTTATGGTCGAGGGGGAAAACTTCGATTAAGCCACTTTTGTCGGCAAGAAGAAAACTATTTGGCGATCGCCGATTCAGAAGCGTAATTACGGTCTTGCTTTTAGAACCTTTTGTCTCTGTAACTTTGAGATGCCAGCGGATGCAGGGCGTTTGGGTGAAAAGAGAGCGTTCTGTTGGTTTGCCTGCTAGTTTGCCCGCCACATAAATTTTTTCGCCGATCTGTGCTGAGGCGATCGCCTTGAGCTTGTAAGCAAATAAAGTAACAAGATTTTTCCAGGCGACTAGGTAGGCAAAATTCCAGCCAATGGCAACAAAAGCCAGACCTACTAATAGTTCAATTGCTTTGCCCATATGGATATGTCTCGTGTTGTGTCTTTGTGCCTCGTGAAATCCTAGATAATCCTATTTCTCTTTAACAAAAAAGCGAGTTCATGCCCCCGCTCCTCCAAGACTATTCCTATCAAAAACAGTTTCAGATTTCGCTTATTTTGCCGCGCGGCGATCGCCTTGATTATTTAGAAAAGTGTATTGAATCGATTTGTCAGCAGCAGCATGAAGGATCTACCGAAATTTTGTTGCTGGATAATGCCCACTCCGAAACTAATCGCGAGGAATTAGAACTCTTATTTGGCAACTACCGCGCCTATTTCCCAAAGCAAAAATACACAATTCACTACATTAAACATCCCCAGTTTCTTGAAGTGTACGCCAACATCAACTGGGGATTAAAGCTTGCTAATGGTCAGTGGTTGTATCTCATTCACGCAGGCGATCTGCTCCTAGAAAGTACTTTGGTTTGGTTTGAGGAAATTATCCAGCAGCAGCCTAATTTAGATTTGATTAGTGGTGGCTTTTATCAGATTAATCAATTCAATGAAATTCTCTATAAATCAGACTTTCTCAACAATAAGGGACTGGTAGAACCTCGGTTTTTTGAGCAATTTTTTATCTCTAATCCTTTGCAGCCGATTACGACGATTTATAACAAAGCTCTTTTGGAGAAAGTGGGCTATTTCAATACAAATTTAGCCACTGGCGCTGACTGGGAACTGTTGCGCCGGGTGATCAAGGTTCCGAATTTGAATTGGTATTATTTGCCGCAGTACGTTGGTGCTGCTCGTAGCCACATAACAAACGACCAATCCGCCCTCTCCAATGCTGATGTTTGGCAAATTTTAGATGCTTCAGAGCGATATTTCTCTCCCGACGAACAAAGAATATCCAAGAAAAATCGCTTCAGCCAGTGCTTTCAAAGTATGGAAGAGTATTTGCTCGCCGGAAAGGTAGATCGGGCTTTATCTGTCGGTTTGGATCTTGTGACGTTTTCTGATTTGGGCGATCGCCTATGGTTGGAAGTTTTAAAGCAGCAAAACTTTAAATACAAACAACAGATGTACGAAATGATTTCGATGTTGATGAAGCAAGTCGAGATAACTACGAAATAATGCCGCGACTAACCTTCGAGGCGTTTTTGCCAGTCTGCGTCGATCGCCGCTTGTTTATCGAGAGTTTGGTCGAGGAGATCGCGGTCTGTACCGTAGGCAATGTCTGCATCACCAATTACTTTCTGAGCAGCAAATTGTTGAGCAAATTTGAGTTTCTTCTGGACGGGTGGGTAACCTTCAGCGAGCACAGCAGCTGTCGCTTTACGTTGACTATTGCGGGTTTCGAGTTTGCCATTGCGACGTTGAATCCAGAAATAGCGCACCAGAGGCACAGTCAAAAAGGCGATCGCATAGACGATTAGAGCAGGATAAATAGCATTAACCAATCCGATAAAACCACCAATTTGCGCAACCACCACTGGATCTTGGAGCATAGTGCCGAGGACAAGGGCGAGGACTAAATTCACACCGCCTAAACCCATTGCGAGGAACTTTTGGTTAACGGGTGCAAGGGTAAACGTCCAACGGTTTTCTTCGAGATAGTCCGGGACAAATTGCTTGCGACGTTCCTGGGCTTTGACCTGTAACTCAGGGAAATAGTAAATAATTTCGCCTTCTGGGGAAACTTCTGGATAACCGTTAAAGCGCGCCATGACGGCCATCATGTGGTTTTCTTCGGCAATGCTGTCGAGGTCATCGAAATAGGGCGCAATCTGTTCGGCAATAACTGCGCCATCGTTATTTTGAATGACTGTACCAATGGTTTGCCAACGACGGTCTTCGAGCTTTGGATTTGGATCTCCATCGCCAAATAGGAAGGAAAACACCGATTCTAAAAAGTTCATATCGGAGTTTTTACTGCTGCCCACTGTCCGCACAGAATATTGCGGCGATCGCCCATAGCCGCGTCGGTAATAGCCGGGGGTAAACATGCGAAATAGATCTGGCCCCCACCAAATGAGCCATGTGGTCGGAATGCCGCCGCCGCGACGCCGAGAACTATTGTCGTCTTTACTATTCGCCGCAAAAATTAGTACCAGGATGGCGATCGTCATAATCGCGATAGAGGCCACTAGGGCAACCCCGAAGGAAATACGAATAATGTAAAAAACCGCCTGCCAAATTTTGTTGAGGGTGGCTTGGAATTTTAGTTTGGCGGACTTACTCGTGAGGATAGAGCGAAAATTGGACGGAAATTCGTAAACGATATCTCCTGTGTCCGCAACTTGGAGCGTTCCCCCTGCTTCTGAGGCAAGACTCGCAAGCTGATTTTGGGCAAGCTGTACGCTGAGTCCAGCTTGGCTGGCAACTTCCCCGACTGTGGCGCGATATTGCAGTTTCTCGACTGCTTTCATTAACTGGGGTGAAAAGCTCATAAAGTCTCGTCTTTTGTCACGAAATGTCGAACTGGTCTTACCTCCAGTATAAAATTTGAGTTAGGTTCTGGGGGATTTCGCCATGATTGTTACAGGTCTCATTATTACCGCCGTGGCGATCGCCATCGGTATCGCGGTAAATCGCCTCATCGCAGCGGATCAAAGTTGGTTCTTTAAATTGCGCCGTCCCGACTGGCTCACCTTTGAGCAGATTATTCCGATTGTTTGGATTTCAATTTTTATTTGCGGCATCATTTCAGCAAACTACGTCTGGCACGCCGACCCCCACGGTTTTCGGACATGGCTACTTTTGGCGGGCTACGCAATCCTCGAAATTTCCATCGTCTCCTACACCCAGATGATGAGTAAGCTACAAAGCGTCACTGTCGGTGTCGTGATTGGCGGTACAGGGTTTGTCATTGGTTTAATTTTGGCGCTCTTTGTCCTGCCTGTATCGCGCCTTGCCTTCGGGCTACTTGTGCCCTATTTGTTGTGGAGTCCCTTTGGAACGTACATCACTTGGGAAATGATGTGGCTCAATCCCGGCAAAAGATAGGGACGAATATTACCGAAAATTGACGCGATGTTTAGCCTTCAATTCATTGGCGTAATTCGTATTCGATAGAACAAGTATCGATAATCTGAAGTCAAAAATATTTTCACTAAAGGTGACCAAACTTTTCAAGGTGATCGCCTCATATACCGAATCTCTAACGGCAGATTTAACTGAGTGTTTTTGCCTCTGCCACCCATTGCTTCACCATGCCGACCGATGGCGCTAAATCTCGGCGGCGCATATTGGACACGTGGAGTTTGACGATGCTTTGGTGCAAACGACTAAAAGGCGTTTGAGCAAGCTGGGAGACGGAGGCAATGCCGCAATGCAAAATAAGGCCGCAGTATTGAACGCCCACACTTTTTAGGCGTGCCAAATCCGCCAGGGCAATCCATTTTGAGACGTACTGGGGATGAATTTGTAATTTTGCTGCTAGTTCATGTTTCGCTTGTCGCGTTTGGGTTGCAAGTAGAAGCTGGTGAGTTGTCCGGATATTGTTTGATGTTAGGAGCTTTTGATGTTCTGCGCTGAGTCCCGGTAGATCGGCGATCGCCCAATTGGAGGAAGCCATAGGAATTGTTGTTAAAATGGGGCAATATATTACAACCAAAGCTGTCGTTTAACTGAAGAGTTCTAGAAAATTTATGTCTGCTGCCGTTGCTGTTGCTAAGGAAAAATTAGAAAATCCCCCCCTAGATTTGCACTACTTAGGCGATAAAGTCCTAAGGCAAAAGGCAAAGCGTATTGCAAAGGTTGATGACTCGATTCGAGCATTGGCAAAGGAAATGCTCCAGACAATGTACAGCTCCTACGGCATTGGCTTGGCTGCGCCGCAGGTTGGGGTTAATAAGCGCCTCATTGTGGTCGACACAGATCCCGAAAATCCTGACAATGAAGCCTATGTCTTGATCAATCCCGAGATCAAAAAGTTCGGCAAAGAGCTGTGCGGGTTTGAAGAAGGTTGTCTCAGTATTCCCGGCGTGAATTTCGAAGTGCAACGCCCCGATGAAATTGAAGTTTCTTACCGCGACGAACTAGGTAAGCCCAAGCGTATCAAGGCTTCTGGTTTACTATCCCGCGTGATTCAGCATGAGATTGACCACCTCAATGGCGTGATGTTTGTTGATCGGGTTGATAATCAAATCGCCCTTGATGAACAGCTTAAAGAGCATGGTTTTTCGTCTAAGTCTGTGAAACAAGTCTAAGTGAACACACTAAATTCTTTATGACCCAAATGGGGGTAGCAATCTGCTGCCTCTTTTTTTTGTGGTTGTTTTCACGGCAGAAATGATGAAGTTCTGTATCTTTACTCTGTTCGTTATGTTTCTTCATTAAAAAAACTGTGGTGTGAATACTCCGGCGATCGCCAATTATCTATTCGCATGACAAAAAACTTGTCGAGTCCCAACTTCTCAACACCCCACAATCCTTACTGTCTAGTCTGTTATCGCTTTTATGCGATCAAGAGTTTACTGTTTTCAGGAGCAAAAGAACGTGGCGATCGCCCCTGAGTGCAAATGCTCAATAGTAGTAAAAAAGAACTTATTTGTTTATTGTCTTTATTTATTTAAAAAATAGACGCAAAATTAGGTTTGAAGCTTATGAGCGCATTAAATAGCTTTTTTAGTGCTTTAAAGCTGCAATGCAATATTCAAATTGTTTTAACACGTCAAAGCTCGGTAATTTGAAATAGAAAGACCTTTCCAACCCCTAGCAAATTCCTAATAATGCATTCAGACCTGCAACATTTAGGAGCGATCGCCATGACAATGACCCTTGCGGTATACGGCAAAGGTGGCATCGGTAAATCAACCACAAGCTGCAATATATCCGTTGCCCTCGCCAAACGCGGAAAAAAGGTATTGCAAATTGGCTGTGACCCAAAGCATGACAGCACATTTGCAATACCTTTTTTCCGCGTTTG
>CAZXBK010000210.1:0-6846 GCA_964638765.1 uncultured Synechococcus sp.
CTAAATAGTAACTTGCATCATCTACTTTGAATTTTTCTGCTATCTCAAATGATTTAATGGCTTCTGAAAAATCATTTAGTGCCATTAATGTTAATCCATTTTTCAGGTAAGCTTCTGGTATGGGATTCTTAATACTTTGGGATAATTTAATCGCATCTCGGAAATGCCAACTTGCTGATTTCAAACAATGTTTATCGTTTAATTTTCTTCCTATTTCATAAAGCTCACATCCAAGTTGATAATGTTCTTGGGCAGAGATGTCTGCTGTAATTGCGATGGGCAGATTTCGATCAAATCCTTCTTCAGCTCCAATACAGGGATGTTGCTGATTATTTGTTTCTTCTTTTACCTTTTCTTGTACGTAATCAAATAGCTCTCCAATTGTTACAATACCGTTCTTTGGATTATTATCCGCAGCACCTTTCATTCCTTCTAAAAGATAATGTGTGAAAACTCCATGTCCTCCACCCCATTTTTTATCTTCAACTGACACTTGAGACGTTTCTGCGGAAGTTAGTATTGCTAACCCTTTATTAGCTTTGGCTGCTTCTCTCAGATATAAATTTATCGCACCAGAATTATTCTTTACATCACGATTAGGATTAACCGCTCTGTTAATTCCCCCGCTGTGACAGGTGTCGGCAAGTATAATTACTCTTTCTGCTAATAAATTTTCTTGAATGCAGAGTTTAACCTCTCGCATTGGTAGTGCTGTACCTGAAATATCATCTGGGTTAGTATCGTGAGTAATCAAATATAGAATATCTGGACGATCTACATCTGGTGAACCATGACAGGCAAAATAAATTAAAACAACATCATCTTTTGCTGGCTTTTTCAGAAAACTACGGAGCGCTTGGGTAATCTTGGCAGTAGTTGCTTCTTCGTCAATTAATTTAACGACTTTTTCCTCTTCAAACCCCCCGCCAGTAGGAGTTAACAATAGTTTGTATAGCTCCTCAGCATCACGATGGGCATACTTAAGATCCCAATTACTATCCTGGTGCTTAGAAATACCCACCACAATTGCCCACTTTTTTAAGTGCGTGGCAAAAGTGGGAGGAATAACATTATTTGCACGGCGAGACTGGTATTCGTCAGCAGAATTCTGAGCCATTATTTACTACTTTTCTAATTGAATTTTGACTTTAGTCGTAGTCCATTGCTGGCTTGCAGCAACTACTGGATTAGCCGTTCTGGTAGGAGCTTTTTCTGCCGCGAAGGATTTAAGTAATTTATCGAGAGGATTACTAAGGGATCTAAACCCTCTAGTGCTCGATTTAGGAATTGGCTTGTCTAAAGAAGGTAATTCTAGCCACCGAAAGTTAGCTGAACCGATCGTTGCAAATACTTTAAGTATATCTGAGCCTTTTGTTTCCCCATTCGGTAAGCTCATTCTTAGTTTAATTTCTTCGCTGCTTTCTCCTGGATCTAGAGGAGTATAATATGCAGAAGATATTTGAGTGTTTGGTTCAATCTGAGCAATTTCCCAATCAGAAACTAAATCTAGAACTGTGAAGTTTAATACCTCAGAATGCTTGTTATGAATCTTGATAAATAAGTACTCACCCTCAAAGAGGGTGAGATTATCTGGATCTGCAAAAGGTTCTGGATCTGAAGGATCTCCAGGCTGATAGTCATCCTCACCCATCTTGCCCAAGATCTCAATTTCGATTTTGCCTTTTAGCTCAGAGTTAGCATCGTGATTATCTAGTTCCTCTGCTGCTTGATATTTAGCTAAATGAACTAATCGCTTCACTAGTTTCGTTGCTGCGTCAGCATCATTTACTTTTATCGCTGGTCTTAAGACAATTGGTTCCCCGACCCGATCACAGATCTCATAAATTACCTCACCCTCAGCTAATCTATACGTTGCTGCATCTTTAGCACCGATAGCTTTCACATCAACCTGATAATCAGCCGATTCTGTTTTCTCGCTATCTTCCGCAACTAATCTCACCCAACCATTATTCGCGATCGCAGACTCTATCGCTTTTAGGGCAGCCTCTCTTTGCTCTGGAGCATCTGGTTTATCTCTAAGCAAACGAACTTTCTTCATTAACTTAACTGGAACTGCAGTTAAGACAGCTTGAGAACCAACTTCTATAGCTGGCTCATCTTTGATTTTGGTGGTTATTTCTGCCCAAGATTCAGTTGCACCTCGCTTGGTAATTTTGGCAACTGCCAACCTTAAATCTTTACTCGTTAAATCTGCTATCCCAGGAGGATAAATTACAAACTCCGATCCCTTCCGCATTCCCTGTGCTTGACCTGCATCAAGCCTGATTAATTTTTCAGCTAACTTAACTTCAGCGACATTTACCGCAAAGGGAACAGAGTTATAGTCTTTACCCAAGAAAGTGCGATCTCCTTCCCCTAAGATCATTGGGTTTTGAGTGGGAAACTGAGTGTTAATCTTGCCCCTAATGCGATCGTGAATCATTTTGTAGGTGATTCCTGGGAATGGCTGTTTTAAAGTATCGAGCAACCAATAAGTCAAAGAACCATTGCTTTCACCACTTTCATCAAAGGCATATTCATAAGCCAGCTCCGAAGGACGACAAGCAGCAAGTAATACGTAGCCTTTCGCTTCGGGAATCATGGTCGCTACGGGCGTTCCTCCACGAGTAGCATGTTTGAGTTTTTGTTTTTCCCAACCTGGAGCAACTGCTTCTAGCTCTTCATTAGAAGGATTGACTAAGCTTTCTCTCAATCTTGGTGTCTCATCAACTATATCTCCAGGTAAACCACGAGCCTTAGCATCGCCACCTCTGGTAGAGCCTCCAGAATGACAACTATCCAAAATCACAGTGACAACCAATCCTTTTTTGACCATGCGCTCTAGCAAAATAGCTAGTTCCCAATCTCTTAGATATTGTCCTTCCCCCGTACCAATATCAGTAGGAACAAGAGCCTCATCAATATTATTGGATTTAATTTCGGGTTTTGTACTGGCAGCACGCCCACCATGTCCAGAATAATGAATGTAAACTAGATCGCCCCTATCAGCTTTCTCAGTAATATCAGCAAAACAACTGACTATATTGGCGTAGGTTGGGAGATCCTTCTCTTCTTCCTTAGCTTTAGGAGGGTCAATCATTGTTGCACCCTCAACACTAGTTGCAGTCAGCTTATAGATTTTGTCTGGTTGTTTAGGTTGTCGCAATAAAAAACTTTCGACATCGGTAATATCATTTACCGCACCATTAAGATCGCCATAAACCGAACCATCAGATAGCCGATTAGGGTAATAAAAATTGATCCCAATCAAAAGAGCATGCAGTCTAGGCTTAGAATCAGTTTGTGTCATTGTTTTTTATCCTGCTGAATAATCTGCTTTATTACCTACTTCGAAGAGGTCATTGACGGGTGTGGCTTCGTCGCTGTTTTTACTAGAAACCTTGAGCTGATAAACTCCTGCTGGCAAATCCTTAATTTTGAATGTCCAGACGTTGTCTTGACCATCAATCTCTTCAAATTTAGAAACTGGTTCCTTTAATTCGGAAATACTGTTAATTTCAACAACTAAAGTACTATCAGCAGCAATGTCTTGGGATTTAGCAGTAAGTTTAATAACTTCATCTGTAAAGTAAATATCGTCTAATGGCATAAGGTCGATCGCTTTTTGTCCTTGACCGCGCGAACCCTTGAGATTACTCGTATCAAATTGAGACCTACTGAGGATTTCTCCAATATCTTCTAATATCTGTTTTTGAGCTTGCAATGCACCATGCTTATCAGCGATCGATCTCGCAATAAAAATCTGTTCGCGAGTAAACTCTGGAGGATATGCAGAGATTTCTGGTACGGTTCCATCTCCACCTTCCAAATCACGTCTGTTTTTAATAACATCTGGAAGTTCTTCAAAAGTGGTAACTTTGCCATTTTCCAAAACTGCTGATTGGAAAGTTGTTTGTCTAATTCCCACCACAGGTACAGTAATGTAAGAGTGTCCAGCTTTGTTTTTATTTTTTTCTACTGCCTCACTGATTTCTTTGTGGAACTCAACGGCATCTTTGAGCATATCTAGATCGAAATGTGGTAGCTCTTCAGGAACTTCTAAAAGTCGATAATCCTTACCTTGGTACTTGAGGACCTCTAAAGTAGGTAATAGTTGATAGACCGATGGCAGCGATCGCATAACATCGGTTAAATCAATAGATGCTTTTTTAAAGCCATTAGCGATAAAATTAAGCGCATTCAATGAACCTCGATAAGGTGTGCCAAAGGTAAATAAAGCTCTTGCATCCTTCCAGCCACCTAAAACTTCTAGGTAGTAACGAGAAACCAGTCCTCCCATACTATGTGCTAGCAAAACAACTTTAGCGTCACTATTCCCACTCGATTCGCGCCAAGCCTTTAATCGAATATCTAGTAATCGCTTCAGAGTCGTAGCACTAAAGCGATTATCTCTGCGCCAGTCATAAGGGAAGTGATAAAAATTAGCAGCTTTATTTTCAGGATCTTTGTAGATATCTCCTTGAGTAACCTGAAAATTATCAGTGATTAATTTGGAAGTTTGGGAATAGCCATCTAGAATCTTGACCAATCCTGGAATAAGCTGAGCATCCTCTACCAAGCGATCAGCTACAATCCCATCACCGAATTCATCCCCACCAGAGTCTTTTCCATTTAACTCCATAGCTTGTAAATTTTTGCCTCCACTTTTAACAATGTCAAAAATTGCTCTAGTCGAAGCACCCCACAAATCCTTCCCATCTTTTTTCAAAACCGTACCAGTAATTCCAGGCAGAATTACCACGATATCTTTCATTGGAGACTTCTTTGTACTTGCCATATCATGTATTTCCTAAATATGGAATCAATTAAATTTGTGTGCTTTCAAATCGGTTTAAAATAATGAAAATTACTAGTTGCCTAAGCGAACAAGACATCTCTCGTAGCCGAGCCAACTATGCCATCTGGGGTTAGTCCTTTTCTCGATTGAAATTCTTTAACAATGGCCTCTGTCTGCTTACCAAATAAGCCATCAGGAAAAATATCAAACCCTTCATCTTTCAAAGCCACTTGAAGCCTAATCACATCAGACCCTTCAGTAATCGGCTGACTAAAGCGCAGTATTCTTGGCACTTTATCCCAGGGAGCAATTTTAAATCCTTTCACCGAAGTTTGATTAATTCTCGACGCAGTTTGATTACCGTATTTGCCATCTTCATCAATCTTGTCATTTGGATTATTTTGGTTCCAAAGTCGCTGAAAAGCTTCGATCGCATCGCTGCGAATATCTTTAAGACCGCTGCCTCTATAAGTAAAGTGAGGCTTGTCTCTATTACCAAACCATTGCCAGCCATATCTTTCTAGATGAGGTCTCCAACCTAGATGATCGTTGATGTCTATGGCTAAACCACCTTGGTGATTACTACGTCCGGGAGCTGCTACTAAACCATATGGACAACCACCACGACCTTCTCGCCATCCGTACAGAAGTAGTTGCTGGACAATAGTCCGATAGCCAGAATTGATACTGAGAGTTACTCCAGGGCGATCTCTTATCGCTTTTTTTAAGGCTTCTTTGGCTTGTGGTTGCAAAAAAGCATAAGCAGCATTACCAAGTTTGACATTAAGCTCGTCAAAACTGACTAGCACGCCAGGATTCATCAGATTAACCTCATGGATTAGCTGTTGCGATAACCCATTTGCAACCATTGTCGAACAACCAGGGGCATCTTCTACTTTTCCAGCAAAGCCAGCAGCTCTAGTACTTAAAGGCTCCTCCTCAATATGATTAATTTCATCACAAGGTTCAAAATCAAAATCATTTTGCCAATCTAAATGGGGTTCGTGTGTGTGTGTCATAGTTATTTATTCTCAGAATGAAAAATCTTCTCTTAAGTTGATCGTTGAATAGTAGAACTGAGGCACTATCTAAGCCAAACCAAGCTTGCTTAGGGTTTGAGCCCCTGCTATACCATCGACAGTCAAGCCTTTTTGTTGTTGAAATTGCTCTACTGCCTGTTTGGTTTTGGCACCAAATATCCCATCAGTATCAACAGCTATTCCTTTTGCTACCAGAGCTTTTTGCAGTTTTTCTACTTCTGGTCCTCTCATGAGAGGCTTTCCTGCTGTGTATCTGAGACTAGTACTAGGTTTCCAAGTTAGAAAAGGTTCCCAACTCTCACTTAGAAACAAGGCACGTTCGGCTCGGCGTCGGCGAGACAGTCCCAGTAAAGATTGCCCCCCAGCCTTGTCCCAACGAGGAAATTCATTGGCAGCATCGGCAATTTTTCCTTGATTGAGCAGCTTTAGCAGAGTTGATGTGAATAGGGCACCAGCCCCTAAGTTGAAACAGAAAGAAGTTAGTGCTGAGAACTGGTTTTCATTAATCTCGACTTTCACAGCTTTAGCGACGGCATCTTCGTATCGGACTAAGTCTTTGCGAAGTAGATTTTCTGCTTCTTCGAGAGTAATTACCATTCCTTTTTTTGCACTTTGGATATGACCATAGCCAATTGTCCAAATCCCTACTGGATCTAAGTAAGCCTTTAGATGTAAACCTTCAAACTTTTTGAGTAGATTGACACCTGTTTGGTTAATTGTCCTTCTGACAGAACGAGAGCTAAAAACATTAGGATGTGCTTTATCGGCAGGCGCTATACGGAATTCTGTTGCCTGAGAAAATTCCAAAACCGAAGCTAAGTCGGCAACTCGATTCTTAGTTATAAAAACTTCTGTTGCCAAATCGCCATCTAGTTCATAAACTCGACCATCTGCATAAATCTCAAGTACTTTTACCATTTTCGTAATGCCATTGGCTTTTATTTAAGATATTTTAAAAAGAAATTAAGTACTCTAAATAACTTAAGAGTGATAACAGGTGACTTAGAT
>CAZXBK010000211.1:0-6818 GCA_964638765.1 uncultured Synechococcus sp.
CTATTGATATTGACAATTATGAATTTGTAACGGTTTTACCTATCAAATGTAATTCGATATCAAAAATTACTACTTTTTAGAAAAAAGGGTCTCTTGCAAGAGACCCTTTTTTATTAGATTTTTTATTGAAAACGTTACCTAAGGATGGAGTAAAGCACAGACGAAGTGCTATTCTCACCATTTGAGATTTGAGTCTTTACAGATTAGCTGTTTGTTTGTGCCAGTCTGTTGCTTGTTCATAAGCGTGGGCAACTTGGAAAAGCAATTCTTCTTGGAGAACATTGCCGATCAACTGCATACCAATCGGTAAACCCTGTTTGTCAAAGCCGCAGGGGATACTCATGCCGGGTAACCCAGCCAGGTTGACAGGGATTGTCATTAAATCTGATAAGTACATGCTTAAAGGATCATCCGTTTTTTCCCCTGCTTTAAAGGCTGTTGTGGGTGAAGTGGGGCAAACTAAGACATCAACTTTTGAAAAGGCTGAATCGAAATCTTGTTTGATCAGAGTGCGAACCTTCTGGGCTTTTAAGTAATAAGCGTCGTAGTAGCCCGCTGATAATGTGTAGGTGCCTAACATGATGCGGCGCTTAACTTCTGCTCCAAAACCCATGGCTCTAGTTTGGGTGTACATATCCATTAAGTTGCCAGCATCTTGGTTCCGTACACCGTACTTGACTGCGTCATAGCGAGCTAAATTAGCGGAGGCTTCGGATGGGGCAATGATGTAGTAAGCCGGTAGGCCATAACGAAAACGTGGGCAAGAAATCATTTCAACTTCTGCACCGAGTTCTTTAAATTGTTCAATTGCTTGATTGACGGTCGTTTCTACTTCCTTGTCTAAACCTTCGCCAAAGGTTTCTTGAATAACGCCAATTTTTAAACCGGATTTTAGCTGTGGGGTTAGGGCTTGGCTATAAGCTGGAATTTCAACATCTAAACTTGTCGAGTCTTTTGTGTCGTGTCCGGCGATCGCCTCTAATAAAATTGCTGCATCTTCAACAGTTTTCGCGAAGGGCCCAATCTGATCAAGGGAAGAGGCGTAGGCAACTAAGCCAAAACGAGATACGAGACCGTAGGTTGGTTTCATGCCCACAACACCGCAAAGAGACGCAGGCTGGCGAATCGAACCACCCGTATCAGAGCCTAGAGAAATGGGAGCTTCATCTGCGGCCACTGCTGCTGCAGAACCACCAGAAGAACCGCCGGGTACACGGCTGACATCCCAAGGATTTCCCGTCACTTGATAGCCGGAATTCTCTGTGGAACTCCCCATGGCGAACTCATCGAGATTTGTTTTACCCACCATAATGGCGCCAGCCTCCTTCAGCTTTTGCGTGACGGTGGATTCGTAGGCGGGCACAAACCCTTCGAGGATACGTGAACCACAGGTGGTCGTAATACCCTCAGTACACATGTTGTCTTTAATGGCGATGGGAATACCTTCTAGTAAGCCAATCTCTTCCCCTGCGGCAATTTTTGCGTCCACTGCTTCTGCTTGGGCGATCGCCTGCTCTTTAGTCAAAGTCAAGAAGGCTTTTACATCCGGCTCTACCGCTTCAATACGTTCAAAGGTTTCTGTCAAAATCTCAACAGCAGAACGTTCCTTGGAAATTAACTGTTGATGTAGGGCACGGATGGCTGACATTATCGGGTTCTTCTCTCGTTCTTAATACCGAAACCAGTGTATCTATTCGCCTTCGTTCCTGACAATCATCCAGCAAAAAATATTTTTCGGCGATCGCCTTAGTAAGGGAACCACCATCCGATACAATAATTGAAGTTTATGTTAATTTAGTAAGTCTGTTTCCTGCTAGCACGACGAAATGCTAAATTGATGAGCGCTGATTTTGAGAGCTTTGATCCAGAAGCTCAGATTGCGCTTAAACAAATTTTAGGAATCATCAATTCAATGAACCAAGAAATTTTTGACAAAATCAAAGGTATTATCGTCGACCAACTAGATGTCGATGCTGACTCTGTAACTCCTGAAGCTAACTTTATTTCGGACTTAGAAGCAGACTCCCTTGATACCGTAGAGCTAATCATGGCCTTTGAGGAAGAGTTTGATATCGACATTCCCGATGAAGTTGCAGAGCAAATTACAACTGTCGGTGAAGCAGTGAAAATTATTGACTCCAAAGCTGGCTAGGTCGGCTTTAGAACAGTTATGTAATTCTAGTTGTGGAGCTGCGACTTTTAAGTAAGTAATCGCGGCTTTCTGGCTAGATTTGTTGTTTAAAGCGACGTTATAAATTACGTCTTAAGTAGGCAACGAAGTTACCTTCTCCCCACTGCAAATAGATTTAATCTTTATTATGGCAAACTCATCTCTGCATCGCGTTGTGATCACTGGCTTGGGAGCAATTACTCCCATTGGCAATACCCTCGAAGAATACTGGGACGGTCTTATGGCTGGTCGCAACGGTATTGACATGATTACAGCTTTTGACGCATCTGAGCATGCCTGCCGGATTGGGGGGGAAGTGAAAGGTTTTGACCCCTTCGAATTTATCTCGAAGAAAGAAGCAAAGCGTATGGATCGCTTTTCGCAGTTTGCTGTCGCAGCCAGTAAACAGGCGATCGCCGATGCGGGTTTGGTGATTGATGAAAGTAATGCCCCCGATGTTGGCGTCATGATTGGTACAGGCGTTGGTGGTCTTAAGGTTTTAGAAGATCAGCAAACTGTATATCTAGAAAAAGGTCCTAGCCGTTGTAGTCCCTTCATGATTCCGATGATGATTGGCAACATGGCTGCTGGTTTAACCGCAATTCATACTGGCGCTCAAGGTCCTAATAGTTGCACCGTGACTGCTTGTGCGGCTGGCTCTAATGCTGTTGGTGAAGCTTTTCGGTTAGTCCAACGCGGCTATGCTAAGGCGATGATTTCTGGTGGTACAGAAGCAGCCATTACTCCCCTTAGCTACGCTGGTTTTGCTTCGGCGCGTGCTTTATCCCGTCGTAATGATGATCCCAAACATGCTTGTCGTCCCTTTGATAAAGATCGCGATGGCTTTGTGATGGGTGAAGGTGCGGGTATTTTAATCCTTGAAGAACTGGAGCATGCCCTTGCCCGTGGCGCAAAGATTTACGGTGAGATTGTTGGTTATGGCATGACCTGTGATGCCTACCACATGACAGCTCCGACACCAGAAGGAACTGGTGCCACACGTGCCATCGAATTAGCATTGAAAGATGGTGGTTTGGCGCCCAACGAAGTCAGTTATGTCAATGCTCATGGTACAAGCACTCCTGCTAATGACATTACTGAAACTAAAGCAATTAAGAGAGCCTTAGGTGATCAGGCGTACAAAATTTTGGTGAGTTCTACAAAATCAATGACCGGTCACCTCCTCGGTGGTTCTGGTGGTATTGAAGCTGTTGCCACAGCGATGGCGATCGCCAAGGATCGCGTACCACCGACAATCAATCTAGAAGAGCCCCAGGAAGGCTGCGATTTAGATTACGTTGCCAATGAGAGTCGCGAACATAAAGTTGACGTTGCCCTATCGAATTCCTTTGGTTTTGGTGGTCATAACGTGACATTAGCATTCAAAAAATACCACCCCTAATAATTGTTATCGATTTGACAGAAATCATTCTTGCCCATCTATCCCAACAGTGGGATGATGAGTGTAATTTTCGGGAGAGCCCATCGCCATACTCGATGTATTGGTAACCCTTTATAGTTTTTCCTATTTGTTGTTTACAGTCAGAAATACGCACTATGACCGTTGCTACCCAATCTATTGACCAACTTTGTATTAATGCAATTCGCTTTTTAGCAATTGATGGCGTCGAGAAGGCGAAGTCCGGTCACCCCGGTTTGCCGATGGGCGCAGCTCCAATGGCTTATACCCTTTGGGATAAGTTCATGCGCTTTAACCCCAAAAATCCTAACTGGGTGAACCGTGATCGTTTTGTTTTGTCTGCTGGTCACGGTTCCATGCTTCAGTACGCTTTGATGTACTTAGCTGGTTATGACAGTGTTTCCCTCGAAGATCTAAAGCAGTTCCGTCAGTGGAAATCTAAGACGCCTGGTCACCCTGAGAACTTTGTGACTCCCGGTGTTGAGGTGACAACTGGTCCTCTCGGTCAAGGTATCGCCAACGGTGTAGGTCTTGCCCTAGCTGAAGCTCATTTGGCTGAACGTTTCAATAAGCCTGACGCGACTCTCTTCGACCACTACACCTATGTTTTGATGGGTGACGGTTGTAACATGGAAGGTATTTCTGGTGAAGCAGCTTCCCTTGCTGGTCACTGGGGTCTTGGTAAGCTCATCGCCCTTTATGATGACAACCACATTTCCATTGATGGTTCCACTGACGTTGCTTTCACTGAAGATGTAAGTGCTCGTTTCGAAGCTTATGGCTGGCATGTTCTTCATGTAGAAGATGGCAACACTGACATTGAAGGTATTGCTAAGGCAATTGAAGAAGCAAAGGCTGTTACTGACAAGCCCACAATGATCAAAATTACAACGATCATTGGTTACGGCTCTCCCAACAAAGGTAATACCGCTGGCGTTCACGGTGCGGCTCTCGGTGACTCCGAAATTGAGTTGACTCGTAAGGAACTTGACTGGAACTATGGTCCCTTTGAAGTTCCCGAAGATGCACTAAGTCACTTCCGTAAGGCTGTTGACCGCGGTGCTAGCGCTGAAGCTGAGTGGAATCAGATCATGGCGACTTACAAGACTAAGTATGCAGATGATGCTGCTGAGCTCGAGCGCCTTCTTTCTGGTGAACTGCCCGCTAACTGGGCTGATTGTTTGCCTACTGCAACTCCTGATGTGAAAGGTATTGCGACTCGTAAACACTCCCAAGCAACTCTGAATGCGATCGCCCCTGTACTACCTGAGTTGATCGGTGGTTCTGCTGACTTAACTCACTCTAACCTTACTGAAATCAAAGTTTCTGGTGATTTCCAGAAGGGCGCATACGAAAACCGTAACGTCCACTTCGGTGTACGGGAACATGCAATGGGTGCGATTTGTAATGCGATCGCCCTCCACGGCACAAACCTTATTCCCTATGGTGCGACTTTCCTTATCTTCAGTGATTACATGCGGAACTCGATCCGTTTGTCTGCACTATCTGAAACCCGCGTAATTTGGGTGATGACCCACGACTCCATTGCCCTCGGTGAAGATGGTCCTACCCACCAGCCGATTGAGCAAGTTGCTTCTCTACGCGCAATTCCCAACCTTTACGTGTATCGTCCTGCTGATACTAATGAGACCTCTGGCGCTTACAAAGTTGCTGTCGAAAGTAAGAAAACACCTACTTTGCTAGCTCTCACTCGTCAGAATGTACCTAACCTCGAAGGAAGCTCCATCGAGAAGGCTGAGAAGGGTGGCTATATCCTTTCTGATAGCGAAGGCACACCAGATATTATCCTCATCGGTACTGGTAGTGAAGTTCAGCTTTGTGTTGAAGCGGCTAAAGAACTTACTTCCGCTGGCAAGAAAGTTCGCGTGGTTTCCATGCCCTGTGTAGACCGTTTTGAAGAGCAAGATGAAGCTTATAAAGAGTCTGTTCTTCCTGCGGCTGTCACTAAGCGTGTTGCAGTTGAAGCTGGTTGCACAATGAGCTGGTACAAGTATGTCGGCTTTGAAGGCGCAGTAATCGGTGTTGACACCTTCGGCGCTTCTGCTCCCGGCGGCAAAATTATGGAAGAGTATGGCTTCACTGTCGAGAATGTTCTCAGCACTGCAAAGGCAGTACTCGGTTAAATTCTTGGCTAAATCAAATTAAATTTTTTCGTAGGGGTGAGCATTTGCTTGCCCCTTTTTGTTTAGCGGTTTTTTAAAAATGCATGTTCCACGCAGATCTAATGAAATGAGCTTAGTCCATACATCTGCAAGTCGCTAAAAATTACGAAAGCCCTAATTCTCGTCGTTGGACGGGCGATCGTCTGTCGCGAAGTTGCCGAAATCAAATTCAACGTCCGCAGGAGCAATATTTCCACTACTGAAAGGTTCTGGGGCGATCGCCTCTGGATTGGGGCGAGTACTTGGAGGAATAAAAATATCGTCAGCTAGGTTACTTGCTGCTGTACTGCCGATAATGGGTACAGATTGATTTGATTGGGAGGCGATCGCCTGATCATTTGTATTTAAATCTTCTTCTGTATTTAAACGCTCTGATATGGCTGGATTTTCACGACTGGATTGTTCCGGAAATGCGAGCGCCACGGGAGGAATTGCCGAGTAGTTTGGGTAACTTGGAATAGTCGGTTGGTTGGTGGCATATTGCGGCAGAGACGTTGGAATTCTTAGTTCTGGGCTAATAGCATAGTCACTTTCAATCGCTTCTTGACTATCTCTGGGCACAAAAACTTTATTCGATGTTTCTGCCTCTGAAAGGGTCGAACTGCTTGACTCGCTGAAGGTTGAATTGTCTTCTACTGCTTCAGAAGGGCGATCGCCATCATTGTCAGTGAACAAACTGAGGTACAGGGGAGTAATTACAGCTCCCGCAAGAAATACACCAATGTACAACAGAGAATTTTTGTTCATGCCACCAAATTTAAAAAGCTTTCCTCTTTTAACACATTTAGCTGATCTACCTACTACCTTTCTACGAACCCTATCACCACAAAAATGTTTCGCTCTCGAGGCAGAATTCTCATTTTTTCGTGAGAATAGACAGTAATTTAATTGAAATAAGCAATGCCCTAAAATCAAGCGTTAAAATCGCTTTGAATAGCTTTAAAATTGTAAGTTCAGAGTAATTTAGACCCAACCAATGACGAACGAAGCACCGAATCTCCCCAGTCAGTACGATCCCCACGGCACAGAAAGTAAGTGGCAACAG
>CAZXBK010000212.1:0-6733 GCA_964638765.1 uncultured Synechococcus sp.
TCAGAAAGGACTACTCACTCTATTTTGCTACAACGTTACTTGCTTGAAACTCTCAGTATCTATTGCCGGATTATTCACAACATCTGTACTGGGAGTGGGATTGTTCACCTTGCCAGTGGTTGCCCAAGAAGTAGGACAAGTAAAACCTCGTTTCAGCGGCACATTTCAGACGGGGCCAGGAGCTGGCTATGAGTCATCCTTTGGGAGTGTGTATGGCTTTGTGCCCTTCGCTCAGACAGCTGGAGTCAGTACGTTTTATGGTGAAGGTCGCTTTAATCTCTTTACCGATGGCGGTGGTGAAAGCGGCAATTTGCGCGCAGGCTACCGCACAGTGTTGCCAGACAGTAATGTGGTGCTGGGCAGCTACGCTGGCTGGGATATACGCAGTAGTGCAGCAGATGAAACATTTCATCAGTTGGGACTAGGTGCAGAAGTACTAGGCGATAAATGGGAAGCCAGAATTAATGGCTATATTCCCCTAGGAGACGCAAATCGAACTATTGCCAGCAGCACAACCGACACAGGATTTGTCGTATCAGACTTGAGTTTTGTGGGAAATCGACTGCTCTTTTCAGGACAGCGAGAACAATCCCAAACGACCATAACAGAAGCCGCTTTTGGAGGCATTGACCTAGAGGGAGGCTACCAGCTCAGTAAATGGCAGAGTGGCAATCTTTATGGCTATTTAGGCTTGTATTTGATTGGTGCAGAAGAGCGAGATACTGTATTGGGAGTAAGGGGACGCTTACAAGCAGAAACAGATAACTTTTTAGCAGGGATAGGGTTGCAGTCAGACGGAGAATTTGGAACAAATGTGCAGTTTTCAGTGGGGTTCAAGCTGGGTGGCAATGGCACTCGTAAACAGGAAGAGACCTCAGCTGAGTCAGTATTAGCACGGCTAGGCCAGAGTGTAGAGCGGCAAGATGTGATTGCCCTGAGTCGAGAGACAAAGACAGAAACAATCATTGCAGATGCAACGAATGAAACGGCGATTAATCCGGAGACGGGCCAACCGTGGAATTTTGTACATGTGAAAGATGGCAGTAATAGTAGCGGCACATTTGAAGATCCCTATGGTGAGGTGACAGATGGCACAGCAGAAATTGGGGAGACAGGCACAGCCAATGACATTATCTATGTAGACTCCGGCGATAGCTCTGGCATGAGCGGCTTTACAATACCGGAGAATGTGAAGGTTCTCTCTACAGGGGTCACTCAAAAGATTGACATTGAGGGCATCGGTGAAACTCAGTTACCAGGGTCAGGAACAGGCACATTACCACTGGTACAGAGTACAGTGACGATGGGTGACAACACGACCCTATCTGGCTTTGATATTCAGACCAGCGAAGAAGCGGGCGTTTATGCCACAAATAAAAGTAACTTTAGTATTGAACGCAATACTATCTCTACAACAGGCAGTGGTGCTTACGGCGTTTATATTTATGGTGACAATTCAACGATAAATAATGCGTCTATTTCAGGGAATACCATCACTACAGCAGGTGATGATGACGCTTATGGCATTTATGTTAGTAGTTCCGAATCAACGATAAATAATGCGTCCATTTCTGGGAACACCATCACTACAGCAGGCGATGAGGCTTATGGCATTTATGTTCGTGGTAACAATTCAACGATAAATAATAATGCGTCCATCTCTGGGAACACCATCACTACAGCAGGTGATGACGCTTATGGTATCTCTGTCAGTGCTTCTAGTTCCGCATCAATAGATAGTGCGTCTATTTCTGGAAACACCATCACTACAGCAGGCGATGAGGCTTATGGCATTTATGTTAATGGTGACAATTCAACGATAAATAATGCGTCTATTTCAGGGAATACCATCACTACAGAAGGTGATGACGCTTATGGCATTTATGTTAATGGTTCTGGATCAGCAGAAATAAGTGGCGCGTCCATTTCTGGGAATACCATCACTACGACAGGTGACAGTGCTAATGGTATTGACATTAATATTGACGAATCAACGGTAAATAATGCGTCTATTTCAGGGAACACCATCACGACAGAAGGCGATGACTCTTATGGCATTGCGGTTGAGGTTCAGGATGCCGATTCACCAATAAATAATCTGTCCATTTCCAAGAACACGATCACTACGACGGGTGAAAGTGCTATGGGTATTTATATTGATAGTTCCGATTCAACAATAAACAATGCGTCCATTTCTGGGAACACCATCACGACTGAAGATGATGATGCTCATGGCATTTATATTGATAGTTCCGATTCAACGATAAACAATGCGTCTATTTCTGGGAACACCATCACTACGATGGGTGAAAGTGCATATGGCATTTTTGTTGATGGTTCTAGTTCAACAAAAATAAATGATGCGTCTATTTCGGGGAACACTGTCACAACAGGAGATAGTGACGCTCATGGCATTTATGTGAAGGGTGCTAGTGCAACAGAAATAAATAACGCGTCCATTTTGGGGAACACTGTCATTACGACAGGAGAGGATGCGAATAGTATCTATCTTCGCAGTTCTAATTCAACAGTAAGTGGCGTGTCGATTAAAAATAATACTGTCCCTCAGGCTGGTACTGATAGCTTCATTATTATAGGAGTGCAGACCAGTGGAACTAATGAGATTTGTATTGCTGAGTTTAGTGGCAACGATAGTCAAAATCCGAATGTTGCCATGGAGGGTGGTGTGGATCTATCGATTGAAAATTCGGGTGCTGGAACGTTTGATTTTGTAAATTTCGCCAATGTTGCGACGACTAACACTGGTTTCAACGAGATTAATGGTACGCCGACTAGTCAGCCTACTAGTTGTCCATAGTGGTTGATTTAATAAGCTATTCAGGAATTGCCTTCTTGGATTAGAGACAAGGCTAGGGGGAGATTCGAGAACATTACCTTTAGCCTTTTCAAACTATAGTCATGCCGAATAAGTTCTAAAGGGTCTTTATTGTTCTTTCTTGGGGAAGGTGGCCGAAGGTCGGAAGGGGTTTCGGAAGGTTGCGCCACTCAGACTCATTTCTAACGAAAAAAGGAATTCTATTTCTTATTCGAAACTATTGTAAAAGAGGGCGATCGCCCTCTTTTTTTACCAATATCGAGCTATTTACTCGTCCATTGTTTTATCTTGGACACCGCGCATAATACGGGTTAACTCGCTCTTTTCATCCACCGAAATCCTTGTGGGAGAACCACTGATAATACGCTCGTAATTACGGAACGAATCCTTAATTTGTGCACCACCCTCACTGATCGAGTATTCGCGAATGCCCTTGTCATGCCACGAACCCCGCATTTTAAAGACATTAAGGGCACGGGACATTTCACCACGAATTTCCACATATTGCAGCATCAAAATCGTGTCGGTAATTGTTGAAATGTGAGACTCCGTAATCGAGTGAGCGCCCATAAATTGGTCTGTCGTATTTGTGAAGAAACCTGTGATTTCCTCTTGCTTCGCGTAGCCCGTCACACCGATCACAAACTGACGGAAAGCATTATTCGTTACGCCCCTTGCCAAGGCTGAAAGGGAGTCGATCGCAATCCGGGAAGGTTTAAACTCAGAAATTTCCGATTTGATCATCTGTAAATGATCTTCTAAACCCGCTGACTCCGGATAAGAGCAAAGGAGCTTGAGTAAACCTTTTTGCTCCATTTCCTCAAAGTCAATGCCCCAGGAAGATGCGTTTCGGGAAAGCTGCGCTCGGGATTCTTCATAGGCAAAAAGGATCGCTCTTTCTCCCTTCCGACAGCCTTCTTCAAGGAATTTACTCACGAGTAAAGTTTTACCAGTACCCGTCGCACCAGTGGCAAGAATAATGGAATCTTTGAAGAAGCCGCCGCCACACATTTGATCTAGTGTTTCCACACCAGAGGAAATGCGAGCATTGGAAGAACGCTGCGTTAGGCGCATTGCTCCTAACGGGAAGATATTAATACCGTCATTGGTAATGGTGAAGGGATACTCCCCTTTCATGTGGGTTGTACCCCGGAGCTTGAGAATTTCAATTGTCCGTCGGCGGCGCTCACCCTCCAAAACGTTTCGTAAAATCACCACGTTATCAGAGACAAATTCCTCGACACCGAAACGGGCAACAGGGCCATATTCATCAAGCCTTTCTGTTGTCATAATCGAGGTCACAGACAAATACTTGAGGCGTGCCACTAGACGGAAAATCTCTCGCCGCACCACGGGAGCTGCGTCGTATTGCTGAAAGACTGCCGTAACGGAATCGATAGAGACGAGCTTGGCATCGTATTTACGAATAGCGTATTGGATGCGCTCAATTAATGCGGAAAGATCAAAGTTCCCCACTACCTCTTGACCATCGGGATCTGGAGAAGCGTCGAGAATGAATAATTTTCCTTCGTCTACTATGCTCTGGAGATCCCACCCGAAGCTGTGGGCATTTTGAATAATGTCGCGGGGGGACTCTTCGAAGGTAACGAACAATCCTGGATAGTCGAAATGTTTAATGCCGTGGTAGAGGAATTGGATCGCGAGGAGGGTTTTTCCAGTTCCGGAGGTGCCACTAACTAGGGTTGTTCTCCCAGAAGGCAAACCACCATGACTGATTTCGTCAAGACCTTCAATGAGGGTACGAATTTTTTGTACGCCTTTGATGGCTCCATTATTAGCTGGGTTAGGCTGATTCATGGCTTAACGTCTGGGTTTGTAAAAATGAAATTAAAAAGGGATTTAAAAAAGAAAAAATTAAAAGAAAAAAATTGAGAAATGGTTTTTTGTATTTATGGGTTGGTGAGGAGCTAAATCCTCTAGCCGTAACTCGAAACAGTGGTTATCCACAGTTTATGGTCTTTATTGGCTAGGGATACTGATAAGTCAGATATTTTGATAGGCGATCGCCCAAACCGTCATAAATCATTTTCACGTTCTAAAAACTCCTCATACAAAAGATCTAAACCGATAAGTACTTTTTCACGATCCGAGAGATCGCCGATAATCTTCCGCACAGGCGGCGGTAAAACTTTGGAAAGAGTCGGTGTTGCTAGTATTTTGTCTTCTTCTGCCAATTGAGGATTTTGTAAGACATCAATTACTTTTAATGCATACACACCTTTAAAATCCTTTTCCAAAATGTTCTTGAGAGTTTTGAGAGCACGGACTGAATTCGGAGTGTTACCAGCCACGTACAGCTTTAAAACATAAGTTTTTTTTAGGGGGTTCATAAGTAAGCATGCTGGGTGTAGTAGAAAGAAGTGAAGTGAATTTAAAAACGCCCACAATCCATCCTAATCCATCCTGAATAGGAGTTCAAAAGGTAAATCTTCTTTTGGTATCGAACGTCGATACATTTCACACAGATGCGCCACTATATCAATCAGGGTAAGACGATAATCTAAAAGAATTTCTTCACTACGTCCTTCGAGTTTTAGCTGCTGGGCAAATTCGTCCATCAAAGACATATGAGTTTCGAGGATATAAGATACCGAAACATCTGCAAAGAAAGCTTGGTTTACGAATTGATCAATGGCTTGGTTGGTGGGGGGATTGCCATTGAAATAATCTAAAACAATTTCTCGATAGTCGGCACGAAATTGTTGTTTGAAATCCTGTTGATCTTGGGGATCAAGGTTGCGGTAAAAATACTGGGGATTTCGCTTGTAATAAACCCCTAAATAGCCGAGTCTTTCTTTTAGTTTCTCTGCGAGGCGGCGCTGCTGTAGTAGTAGAAAAGCTTGACGTTCGTCTAGGCCGTCTGCTTTCTCGGAAACCTCTTGTCTGTCAATGATAGTGCAGCTTGGAGCGAGATACAGAAACTGGGCGATCGCCTTATCAATGACCGTACTAAGATTCTCGATTTTGTCTAAATGAAGTTCTTGCTCGGCGGAATGATAAAAGAAAGTTTTAGCAGTACTATCTTTTGTTGAAGCGTCATTCTCTGGCAGTAAAATGACATTTGGGAGTAGAATGCCTTCCTCAGACAAAGACTGAAAATATTGACTTAACTCAGGTCTATACAAAGTAATAAGACAATCAATATTCTCCTTTTTTTCTGCTAAGAAGCTGCGGGCATTTTCGTCACACTTAAGATGCTCGATGCTATAACGCTCTTCTGCCAGTAGCGAAGAAAGTTTTTCTCTTAAGCTACTATTTAAGCCAAGTGTAAAGAGGAGAAGTTTAGACAAAAGCGTATGTGAGTAAAGGGCGAAAATGACAGTGAAGTCTTCATTCTAAAGGCGACAGAATACCGCCATTATAAAAATAATATTAATTTTCAAGCAGTTTAGTTTCTATTAAAGGCTTGATGCTTGATGGAATAGTGCTTGCATGGAAGTGCTACTTGAACTTTTCGTAGGACAGGTGCAGTAGTTTGTAGGGGATATTTTCTTGAATTACTTCATTGTCTTGGAGATCAAAAGGCAGTCTTCTCAGGAACTTATCACGAGCAATGAGAAACAATTTTATATTTTGGTCTTGGGGCATATTCTCACGAAGAAAAACAACTGTCTCTTCTGTTTCTTCGAAGAAATCGATATCGGTTTTTGCATAGAAGACTAAACTCGGTTTTTCAAACCCAATCATAACCACTTTTTCCCCGGCCTGTCGCATTTCGGTAATGGTTGCAGCAATAGAGCGTAGTCCTGCTTGGCGATTCTGGTCGAGGAGTGTGCCCATCGGCAGCAATACCACAGTAATAAATAACACCATGGCACAGGCATTACTGAGCAGTAACCCAAGGCGTGAGCGGAATAGACTAATGCCTGCTGTAAC
>CAZXBK010000213.1:0-6648 GCA_964638765.1 uncultured Synechococcus sp.
AGCCATCACTGCCGACCCAGGCCGGAAGTTTGAACTCAAAAAAATGATTGAGGAATGCCAACAAAAAATTCAGGAATTAGAAGGTTAAGTATAAAAAATGTCGATATCTTCCTTAGATTCAAATATGCTTTCTGTTGTGATCCTCACCGCTATCCCTACGGAGTATAGAGCTGTACGAAATCACTTAAAAGACTTAGAAGAAGAAGAACATCCAGACGGAACTATTTATGAAATTGGAAAATTTTCTTCAGGTAGTGGCTCCTTACGAGTAGCGATCGCAGAGATTGAAGCTGGTAATGTCGATGCCGCGGTAGAAACTAAACGTGCAATTGACTACTTTAAGCCTGAAGTACTCCTATTTGTTGGAGTTGCTGGAGGAATCAAAGATGTCCAGTTGGGTGATGTAGTCGCGGCAACTAAGGTTTATGGCTATGAATCTGGCAAAGTAATCGAAGAAGCTTTCTTACCCAGACCAGACGTTAGTCAAGTAAGTTATCGTTTAGAGCAAAGAGCTAAAGCTGAAGCCAGAAAAGATGATTGGCTACAACGAATTAAAACTAACAACTCACAATTCTCTCCACAAGCTTTTGTTGGTGCCCTCGCAGCAGGAGAAAAAGTGATTGCTTCCACTAACTCAGAAATTTATCAACGGCTTCGGGATAATTACAGCGATGCTTTAGCAGTAGAGATGGAAAGTCATGGTGTTCTCAAAGCGGTACGGGCAAATCCTAAGATTAATCCACTGATTGTTCGTGGTATTTCTAATCTGATTGATAAAAAAAGCGAAGCTAATGCGGCAAGAAATCAAGAGATAGCGGCCAAACATGCTAGTGCTTTTGCTTTTCAGGTTTTGGCAAAGCTTGAATTTAAAAAAGCAGAGAATGAATATTCGTCAAAGTATTCACCTAAAAGTAAAGCTGCCATTCAATTATGGAAAGAAAAATTAGCTGCTTTTCAAATAGATGAAGCAATTACTGCCGATCCTGCTCGAAAGTTTGAGCTCAAACAACTGATTGCAGAGTGCCAACAAACAATCCAGCAATTAGAGAATTAAATTCTAAGAGTGTTTAATGTCTGTCTTACCTTTCTTATCTCCAGATATACCTTGTGCTGTTATCCTCACAGCTATTCCTGTTGAGTACAGAGCAGTTCGAGCTCATTTAACAGAATTAAAAGAGCATACCCATCCTGAAGGATCTATTTATGAAGTTGGAAAATTTAAAATTGGAAAAATCCCCCTGGATAGATTATCTTGGCAAGTAGCGATCGCAGAGATTGGAGCTGGTAATGTCGATGCTGCGATAGAAACTAAACGTGCAATTGACTACTTTAAGCCTGAGGTACTCCTATTTGTTGGAGTTGCTGGAGGAATCAAAGATGTCCAGTTGGGTGATGTAGTCGCGGCAACTAAGGTTTATGGCTATGAATCTGGCAAAGTAATCGAAGAAGCTTTCTTACCCAGACCAGACGTTAGTCAAGTAAGTTATCGTTTAGAGCAAAGAGCTAAAGCTGAAGCCAGAAAAGATGATTGGCTACAACGAATTAAAACTAACAACTCACAATTCTCTCCACAAGCTTTTGTTGGTGCCCTCGCAGCAGGAGAAAAAGTGATTGCTTCCACTAACTCAGAAATTTATCAACGGCTTCGGGATAATTACAGCGATGCTTTAGCAGTAGAGATGGAAAGTCATGGTGTTCTCAAAGCAGTACGGGCAAATCCTAAGATTAATGCACTGATTGTTCGTGGTATTTCTAATCTGATTGATAAGAAAAGCGAAGCTGATGCTGCGAGAAATCAAGAGATAGCGGCTAAACATGCTAGTGCTTTTGCTTTTCAAGCTTTGGCAAAGCTTCAACTAGAAGAGGCTGAAGCTAGTAGAAAAACGTTATTTTTCGGAAGCATATTAGTGACCTTTGTAATTATCTTGATGCGATACTTTGGAATGCTCCAACCATTAGAATTTGCTGCATTTGACGTTCTGATGGGCGCAAGACCTCCCGAAAAGCAGGATAAGCACGTTTATATTATTGGTATATCTAATAGAGATAAGATAGATGGAGAAAGGATATCGGACAACACATTATTAAAACTAATTCAAGAAGTAAACAGGTATAAACCGTCAGTAATCGGGTTAGATATTTATAGAGATTCCCCAATTGGAGGATCAAAGGAAGAATATACAGAATTACAGAAATATTTGGAGTCAAGTAATAATATAATTGCCAATTGTTTGGTAACACCAACAGATTTGAAGAATTCCCCAGGAAAGAAATCTCCTGTAGATATCGATAAATTTAAGCAAAAAGTAGGTTTTAGTGATGTTTTACTTGATAATAACGAAGTAATTCGACGTCATTTATTATTTTTACCAATCAATGAAAACTCAGAGTGTAGCACGAACTACTCTTTAAGTTCTCGGATGGCATTTAATTATCTAAAATCTCTAAATCCTCCTATAAAACCTGAAAGATTAGACAGAGAAGGTAAAACTTTTAAAATCAACAATACTATAATTAAAACTTTAGGTAACCGACCAGGTGTTTACCAAAATCCAAATAAAGATTTCACATCAGAAGGATTTCAAATCCTTCTCAATTACCGTGCTCATGAACCAGGACATGAACCATTTAAAACTTTTCTCAGTTCTGATTTTCTAAATAATCCATCTAGTTCAAATACCAATGAGTTTACAAATCGTGTTGTCATAATTGGATATATCTCCTCAGATATAAATCTTAACAGAGACGTACATTTGACCCCTTACAGTTATTATGACAATAAAAAAATTCCAGGTGTCATAATTCAAGCACATATGGTAAGTCAGATTATTAATGCTGCTCACGTAGAAGAAAATCGGCCTTTATTATTGTTCTATCCTGCATGGATTGAAGCTTTGTCAATTTTAATTTGGGCAAGCATAGTTTTGTGGTATTACCGCTCTATTCCAAAACTTCTTCTAATTGGAGTATTTGGCAGTATATCAGTTCAGATTATTTTCTGCTTTGTCCTTATATCAAAATTTGCTATCTGGTTTCCCTTAGTTCCACCTGTCCTAACAGTTATTTTCGTAATGTTATTTAATCGAGGGATTTTACCCCGTATTAAAAGTCAAGTTCAAACAACAAGATAGATAGTTTTTCTTAGCATGAATCAAATATCCAAGTTATTCTTCAGAATAGTACCTATTTTGACATGTGTTTTTTTTACATTTAGCTTTCCCAATTCTAATACACTTGCACAGGCAGACACTTCAATAGATCAAACATTTCCATCTATATCAAAACCAGCCATTGTTTCGTTTAAAGATGTTCATCTTTCATCTGTATCTGAACAAAATAATGATAATTGGCTAGATATTCAAGTTGCTCAAAATAATCAAGAAAATGAAAGTAATAATAGTAAAAAAGAAGAACCTATAGAAGAAGAATGGGAACCTCCAATTCCAAGTAGAATTATTTCGGATGATAGTTTTTGGTCAAGATTAGTAGGACTATCCAGACGAGGTTCGTGTAACAATCTAAATCCACCTTTAATTGCTCTAATGCCACCTTTACCCCAAACTAATGAACAAGAAGAGGCCGTCTTGGCGAAAGGCCTAGAAAGTACTTTGGCACTCACTCTTGATGAGCACCCAACATTCTGGTTTTATGTTCCTGAACAGATCCGAAACATAGAGTTTGTCGAGTTTATGATGCAGGATGAAAGGGATGAAGCTGTATTTGAAAATCCCATCAAAGTCAAATTGAATACATCGGGGATTGTTAGTTTTGAACTTCCAGCTAGAGAGAAACCGCTGGAAAACAACAAATCCTATCACTGGTATTTTTCAGTAGTTTGTGACTCAAAAAGACCATCAAGAAATCCTAGTATCGATGGATGGATTAAACGAGTGCAGTTAGAAGAATCGAGAGGCACATTAGCATTAGCGACATCAAAAGAACAAATTGAATTTTATGCTTCTAGCAACATTTGGTATGAAATGCTAAAGCTTCTAGCAGAGCAAAATTGTTTAAGTAAAAACAATTCTATATATGCAAAATACTGGACCACCATTTTGCACACTGCAGCACCAGATATAGATCTAGATTCAACTAAGCTATCATCCTACTGCTCATCCAAACAAAAACTACAAGCAGTGTACGATAGCCCTGACATAGCAAACTCAGGTTACCGCCAATCACCAACTAAAATGTAAGGGGCCCAATGAGATGGCTTATAGGCACCAGGATATTTGTCCAAAAGATAAAGTTGAGCTTGCTGTAAGGCCTCTGCTTTAGTTAAGCCAGATGTTAACCCTTTATAAAACTGTTTCATCAGTTCAGCAGTTGATGAGTCATCTATACTCCACAAAGAGGCTAATGTACTACGTATTCCTGATTGGGCAGCCAGACCTGCAATCCCCAACACCTCACGATCATCACCCTCTCCTGTCTCACAAGCACTAAGTATTAGCAATTCGATTGGCTCTTGTCTTATAAACTGAAACAGATCGTCTAGCTCATTAAGGTCGGTTTTAATATCTTCAAAGCTATCATCTGATTTGGCGGCCGCTGTCAGGATAAATGTCTGATCCCTACCTAAACCGAATTGGCCATGAGTTGCTAAATGCACAACATTATAAGAAACTCTTTTTATTTCTTCTACTAGATTCTGGCGATTGAACTCTTCGTTACTAAGTATCTTAGCTTCTGTAAGTACAGACTTAATATCTTCTATTTCTTTATCGACGAATTCAAGTGAACCAAACTGTTCACCTTGTAGAGGTTGTAATTTTGGTCTTTCAGAAACACCAGCAATCAAAGCCTTAAACTTATTTTTTGGCTGAGAATCTGGCAGCTTTAAATTTCCTAGAGCAACCGAGATTGCATACTTTTCGATCAAATACTTTTCACCATCGTATAAAGCCGCCATAGGAACGTTCCGAAAAGGGCCATCTAAAATAAAAACGAGGGTTTGTTCTCGATCTAAAAGCCCCTGTTTTTCAGCAGGTTCGATTAACCAACTGTAGACCTCTTGGGCAGCAGATTTACCTTTTTTAGAAGAGAAGTAAGGCTGTTCTAGTTCTTCGCGTAGTAGTTCCAGTTTACTTTTAACGTTTTCTGGAGAGATTTTGATTGGGGGAGAGCGACGGTAAAGTTGCTCCTCATCGGGCAATTTTAGGAGAACTTCAATTCGATCTTTAAGGATAATTGGATAGATTGCTGAAACCTTATGTTCAGCGTCAATAACATCATCAACATCAACAAATTTCCCACCATTACTAGCCAATTTAAGATCTAAATTGCACTCAAGGAAGTTTTCCAGTTCAGCTAGCTGAAGATCTGCAATAATTTTTCTAATATTTGCATCTTTACTATCCTTATTTAACTTCTCTGTTTTCGCAAGTGGGACAAATTGAGCGTTCTCATTAATGGAGTCTTGATCTGCGTCATCAAAAGGAAGTTGTAAACTGACGTATTCTCGATAAATAGGCTCGAATCGATCGCGGAAATTAAACTGTAATTCACGCTGCGTATAAAGCAAATCTTCTCGAAGGGACCTTACAATGCGGTATGCCTTTTCATAGGAATCTCTTGCTTTACTAATAAAACCTTCTTTGATCTCTGCTGTTTTTGCTTGGTCGGCCCTAGCTTTGAAAATACGCCCTAACTGCCATTGCCATTGATAGGCTATGTATTGATCATTTTCATTTTGAGCGATTTCTAGAGCTTCTTGGGTTAATCTCTGGGCCTCATTCCACTTGTTTTCTTGCTCATACAATCTGCCTAAATTTCCTAATGCATAAGATTCAGCAGATCTATCTACTAACTGCCTTGCCTCGATAACGGCTAAAGAAAGAATTTCTTCGATTTGCGATGACTTAGTTAAGAAACTAAATTGAGTAAGGTTTTGAGCATAGTTAATCTTGGCATATAAGCTAGCACGACTTATTTTTGCACTATCTAGTTGAGCCTCAATTTGTAGCAGTAACGGGGGAATCCTATCTCTCTGTTCTGCTTCAATTAACACACTTAATTGGTTTAGTTGTGCCCTAGTTCGTTGTTCAGATGATGTAGATCTATCTTCGATTACTTGTTGATAATAATCTATCGCTTTGTTATATTCCCTTCGAGAAAAAGCAATATTACCTAAACTAAAAAGAGCTGCTCTAATATCTTCTGAAGCCCCAATCTGCTGAGCAACTGTTAGACTACTCGTTAAAGCTTTTTGAGCTTGCTCTAAATCTCCTACCGATTGTAAGCTATTACCTAAGGAGCGTAAGCCAACTACTTTAGTTAAGGAATCAGGCTGCTCTTGGAGAATTTCCTTGATTTTGGTCAGCATCTGAGTAGAGCGACGGTAAAAACCTAGAGATTGAAGAGCTTGAGCTTGGTTAATTAGACTATTAGTAATCTTTCGTTCATCACCTAATTGTTGATAAATATTAGTTGCTTGTTGCCAAGTACTTAGAGCCTGTTTTTTTTCCCCACTAACAAGTTGAAATCTACCTTTAATATCTAAAATAGAAGCAAGAACTTTTTTGCTATCATCATCAATAACAGTTTGCGCTAATATTGTTTCACTTTCCTCGATTAAACTAGCTATCTTATCCCATTTACTTAGTTGTTGATAAGCCAATGCCAGGTTATTAAGGACTGCTGCTATAG
>CAZXBK010000214.1:0-6567 GCA_964638765.1 uncultured Synechococcus sp.
CGGAAAATCGAGATGGTCGTATTTTATCTTACGATACTGCCACCGATACGATCGCCCCCATTGCCGAACTCAACGAAAATGCAGCGGGTTCCGAGTTTAATAATCCCAGCGTCCGGGGGGAATGGGAATCTTCGGGAATCGTCGAGTTTACCGGATTGGGATTGCATAAAAAGAATTATCTCTTCAACGTCCAAGCTCATACCGTAGAAGATGAAGCATTTCTCGGCGGTCGCTACGTCGAGGGAGGTCAATTGGTACTGGCTATCTCGCGCGGAAATGATGTTCTCAGTGCTGAAGGTGAGGAAGTTCTCTACGGCAATCGAGGAAATGACATACTTACTGGGGGTGGTCTGGGGAGTAATATTCTATTTGGTGGCAAAGATAGCGATACGCTAACGGGGAGTCTCAACGATATTTTGCTGGGGGAACTCGGAGATGACGTTCTGATTGTTGGAGATGGTGGGAATAATAGCCTCACAGGTGGTGCGGGGAAAGATACGTTTGCGATCGCCCAAACTCCCGTTAGCCCTCACACAATTACCGATTTCACCTCAGGGGAAGATACGATTTCCCTGCAAGGTGTGCCGAATGGCTTTGCGTCGCTGACGTTGAGTCAGGAGGGAGCAGATGTGGCGATCGCTGCGGGGGGAACGGTTTTAGCGCGATTGCTTGGGGTGCAATTGGCGGAACTGAGGGAGGCGGATTTTACGTTTGGGTGAGGAAGTTCGTTGTAGGGCAGTAGGGTGGGCAGTTCGCCTTAGCTGAGATCGTGATGCCGACCAAATGCTCAGTCCGATCAACCGTGTGGATAAAAAAAAGCTGGCGTAACTTGCGAAAATCTTGCTCGTTTGTATTTTTTCTTACATTTGTGTCGATTTACTTCTAAATCTAGATAAAATGCTCAATTCCATTCCTGGAAAAGATATGTTATTGTCTTTACTATCAAATCGTATCAGGAAATTTATAGCGCTTTTTACCCAGGCTAAGGCGCTTGGCTCATGAGTTTCAGAGTTTTCAGCTCTTAGTACCTTCTCAAAACCCGGAAACGCGATCGCATCTACAAGATTAAGATTTTCTGAGCGATTGGTTGCAAAACTGGCAGCGCTGATACAGGTGGCACTCTAAGAGAACTTGCAGTTTTTACCTCTCCAGGGGCTTCAAATTTTTCATTGAATAAAATCTTTAAAATCTATAGCTATTACTGTTTCCAAGATTTTTATTCAAGTGTGAAGATTAGTCTTTTTAGTTGAAACGACCTGAATGCTGTAATAGTTTTTCCCGAGCGGATTCTACTTTTTTAGATTCTAAAACTCTTACACCACAAGCCTTTCGACTCCTTACTTGTCTGTCCGATCGCGTCGCTACTATGCTGATTGATTAGGCATCTGCCATTTTCAGCCTAGGCTTGTATTTTGCATGAGATAATATGGATAGGTCTGTTATGAAATATGACATCAAGCAAATCAGTGAATTCACCCTTGATGAGTTGGTTGTTCAAACACAGGATTATTTAACGAGTTTTGCCTTGGATGAAAATTTTCATCCAAAAATAACTATTGCATTTGGCGACTTGTTAGACACCGAACAAGCTGAGAGTCTGCGTCAACAATGGGCATCTGGCGATTTTACATTGCTCCCTGAAATTGAAATTCGTTCGGGGGAAGAAATTCAAGGTGCTAATAGTGCTTTTTCTGTAGACACAAACCGTATTTATTTATCGCAAGAGTACATCACTCAAAATAATTCAGATTCTTCAAGCATTACCTATACATTATTAGAAGAAATTGGTCACTTCGTTGATGCACAACTAAATTCCTTTGATGCATTAGGCGATGAAGGTGCTATTTTTTCATCGCTGGTTTGGGGAGAAGCTCTAGAGGACAGTCAGCTACAGCAGTTAAAGGCTGAGGATGATACAGCGACGATTACATTAGATGGACAAGTTATCCAAATTGAGAAGTCAACAGTTTCAGACAGTGGTGGTTTTGAGGGAAGTCAAAAAACAATTACGCTGGATTCAAATGGCGGTGGCATTGCCAAATTTAGGTATCAACATTTTACAATTCCCGATAATTTTATCATTCGGTATGAAGGGCAAAATATTCTAGAGACTGGATTTGTTGGACGTAGTCAGTCTGGAGAAGTTCAAATCCCTGAAGGTACTTCCAATCAATTGGAGGTGATTGTAACGACTAATAATCAGGGGACTGCTTGGAACTATACCGTAACCACTGATAACTGTGCCGATACAACACCCCTCAATATTGAATTAGCTGGCGGTCAATTTGAGGATACGGACGGCGATGGTGACTGTGATGGACAGGGAACTATTTATATTGGACGCACCGATGGAACCGCTCGGATGCTCAGGGTTGAAAACGCAACAGCGGAGTATGATGACAAGAGACTCAAGGTTACTGGTGGAACTGTTTTTTCAGAAATCGGGAATGTTACAGAACCGCTATTTCGAGGTGACTTTGAAATTCCCTTTAGTACAACAACGACATCTTCTCTAAATGATGATTCAGGAAACTTAGCCAATGAGTTTAAGCTGGGTGGACTGGATATTAATTTCAAGAGTTTAAAGCTAAACTCTAATCAGATTCTTCTTGAAGGGGGGTTTGTACTACCGAATGCTATAGGTGGTTTTGATTTAGACCTCAATGCACCTAATACTCTTCTCATTGATTCAAATGGTGTAGGCTTTGGGGGTGGGAAGGTTGAGTTTCCGAATCTAGAATTTAAACTCTTTGACCTGTTTGATATTAAGTCATCAGATGCAGCCATAGAATATAAGCCTGTAGAAGATACTTTAAAAATTCAGGGTAAGCTTGAGCTTGAAACTCCCTTCTTTAAAGTAGATCCTAAGGATGCTGGCACTAGTCTGACTCTCGATCTTGCAGGTGACAACTTTATTCAGATTCAGAATGGCATACCAGACATCACAGGTTCTCTTTCTATAAAAAATATTAATTTTACGCCCACTTGGGGGGTAAGTGAACTTTCTGTTAATGTGAAAACACAGAAGGGAATAGTGGAAGAAGTTGGTGGCAAAGCCCAAGTAAAATTTCCTTGGCCATCAAAAGCTATTCCGCCGAAGGCACTTGAGGCAGGTGTTGAACTTGGATTTCAGCTACCTCCTCCCGAGCTTGAATTAGATAAAATTGGTTTGAATGTAGACGGACTTCAAACTCCTATTGGGACTACGGGATTTTTGCTACAGGCACTGGGAGGAAGTCTGAATAACATTGCTAAATCTAATAACAATCCTCTAGAGTTTGGTGGCAATGTTGGATTCACATTTGGGCCAGAAATCAGCCTTGAACTTCCTAGCTGGCTGGGTGGCTCTTCATTTACAGCATCTGCTGCTAGACTCGATATTGGTGGTACCGTCAGCTCCGAGAAGCTCACTGGCAATTATGACATTAAGCTAATCGATGCCAACATCTACAATGCCAAAGGGAATGGCGAATATAACTGGGAAAAAGATATTGTTCAGGCCAATACGAGCGTTAGTGCTCTGACTGGAATAATTACTGGACAAAACAAGTTCACAGCAGATTTTAGTAAGGGTAGTGCTACTGCATTTGGCACAGTAGCACTCACAATTCCTGACAACAAATTCTTCTTCGGACTCAGAGGCAAGCAACTTGCGTCATCTTCTTCCCAGACACTATACACTAATGATGGTAATTTTTCCAATGACTACGTTGCTGCTTGGGGTCAGGTATCAGTACCATTTATTGGCTCGATCTCTGCTGGTCTTCAAGTCTTCTTCGATGGCAATCCCGACTTGATTTGGGGAGCTAAAGATGTACCACCAACCAATAGTTTCGACGTTGAACCTGGTACAAAATTTCTTCTACTTACTGCGGACTGGGATAACGCAACCCCCAATAGCGTACCAGTTCGTATAAAAGATCCAAATGGCAACTTCATTGAAGAAGCAAACTTTGCTGCTAATGAAATCGCCATCGTTGACGATTTGACTGGTCTGAATGCCAAAACCGTTATCATAAACAATCCAGCTTCAGGTAACTGGGATCTTGAAATTGTAGATGACACAGGTCTTGGGGAGGTTCGTGTCTCCGCTTTCCGGGATTCTGTAGCGCCAACTATTGAGGTAACTGCCCCAGCAGTAGATGTAGGTGGAGGTGAAGTCACCATCAACTATGAAGCCTTTGACTCCGACTCTGATGCTGAGATTAAGCTGTTCTATGACACTGACAATGAAGATTTTGATGGAATACTAATCGCCGATAACATTGCTGAAACCGATGGTGCTGGTAGCTTTATTTGGAATACTAAAGGTGTACCTACAGGAGACTACTTCATCTACGCAATGGTTATGGATGAAAATAACGCTCCGGTCTTCAGTTACTCCCAAGGTCAGGTAAAAATTACAGAAGAGGCCGATTTATCCGTTACTCAAATTGCCAATTCAGATTCAGTAGGGGTAGAGCAGAATCTAACCTATAGCATTGAAGTGACCAATAATGGCTCAGTCGATTCTGAAGGTGTGACGCTCGTCGAGACGCTACCAGAGGAAGTAACTTTTGTTTCATCTAGCCTCACCCCTTCCCAGCAAGCAGACAACATTCTTACCTTCGAGCTTGGTGATTTAGCTCAAGGTGAGACAACAACAGTTGAGATCGTTGTTACTGCTCCTACAACAACCGGCACAATTACTGGTAGCGCTCTTGTAACCAGCGATACCTTCGATCCCGATGGAACGAACGATGTCGATATTCTAACCACGACGGTTGAATTAATTCCGCCTGAGCTTCCAGACCTGGCAGTCACCCGTACTGATGGCTCTGGTGCCGTTGCATTAGGGGATACTTTTGATTACACCCTCACCGTTACCAACAATGGTCTTGGCGATGCAACAGGAGTAATCCTCACAGAAAACCTGCCATCTGTCTTTGACGTTATCTCGGCAACTAGCGATCCAACCAACGCCAATCCAATCAATATTTTTAATGGTGTCGTTACGGCCGACTTAGGGAATCTGAAAAGCGGTGAAAGTGCCACAGTCAATCTTACGGTTAACTCGATCGCTGCTGGCAATCTCATCAGCACCACCAACGTAACCAGTAATGAAGCAGACTTTAATCCATTTGATAATCAACTCATCACTGCTAAAAATGTTGAGTCAGTGACCCCTGCTGCTGCCGATCTGGAATTGAGTCAGACCGTAAACAATCTCAATCCCAATGTCGGCGACCAAATTACCTTTACCCTTACCCTGACGAACAAAGGACCTGGTATTGCGAGTGGCATTGAGGTGACTGACCTCCTCCCCCCCGAACTGAGTTTTGTTTTTGCTTCTCCCGAACAGGGAACCTACAACTCCACCACCGGTGTGTGGGATGTGGGCAACATCCGAGATAATCTCAGTCGTACTCTCACAATTACTGCAAACGTTAACACGGCTGGTGCGATCGTCAATACGGCGGAAGTCACTGCTGTAAACGAAGCCGATCCGGATTCGATTCCAAATAACAATAACCCGAATGAGGACGATCTAGCGACCGTTCTCCTGATGGATGAAATGACTACCACCGGCAATGATAAGCTGATCTTGACAGCTGCTGATGACACCATTGATGCCTTAGCTGGAAACGATGTCATCCGAGCTGGGGGTGGCAACGATGACGTATTCGGGAATGATGGCGACGATCGACTCTTCGGTCAAGATGGTTCGGATATCTTAAATGGAGGAGCCGACAACGATCGCATCGACGGGGGTTCGGGAAACGATCTCCTCATTGGGGGTTCGGGAAATGACCTCCTCATTGGGGATGAGGGAAGTGATGTTCTCATTGGGGTCGATGAGAGCCTAACCCATCCTGGCGCAGGAGAACGAGATATCTTGCGAGGTCAAAGTGATTCTGATGTCTACATTCTGGGCAATGCAACCACTGTCTTCTACGATGATAATGGCACTACGATTGCCGAGGTCAATGCCGGTCGAGCCATCATTGTTGGGTTTGAGCTTGGAGTCGATCGAATTCAACTTCACGGCAGCGCAGACAATTATGAGTTACGAGAAACCAATGGTGGCAATACCCAAATCTTTGAAACGACAGGTCCAGTGAGGGAATTAATTAGTCTCGTTCGGGATACCGTAGGACTGGATTTGTCTGATAGTTCGCACTTTATGTTTGTTTGATCTCGGATTTGCGCAATTTATCCGCCTTACCCAGAATGCGATATCGCTCGATTACTGAAAGCTGAAAGCCCAAAGCTGATGGCTGAATGCTGACTGAAAAAATTGCCAAGTTTCCCATTTTTACGCCGTTCTATATTGTTTAAAACTGCCACAAAATATACAATTCACAGAAATAAAAAGCCACCCAAAATACCCATCAACCTTCATCATTGTCTTGAAGTGTTGCAAAATGCTCTCCCCAATCATGCATCGCATTGAGAATTGGCTTTAAACTTTCACCGAGGGGGGTGAGGGAATATTCCACTTTGGGCGGAACTTGGGCGTAAACTTGGCGATGAATCAAACCATCCGCTTCCATTTCTCGTAATTGCTGGGTCAGCATTTTTTGCGTT
>CAZXBK010000215.1:0-6549 GCA_964638765.1 uncultured Synechococcus sp.
TTGGTCGTGACCATGCTGGTGTTGGCGATTACTACGGTACTTACGAAGCACAGGAGATGTTCGACAAGTTCGACCCTGCGGCTCTCGGCATTACGCCCATGAAGTTTGAGCACGCCTTCTACTGCAAGAAGACCGAGCAAATGGCGACTGCAAAGACTAGCCCCAGTGGCCCTGAGGATCGCGTCCACCTCTCTGGTACTAAGGTTCGTGAGATGTTGCGTAATGGAGAACTTCCTCCCCCACAATTCTCTCGTCCCCTCGTTGCTGCTGAGCTAGCTCGCGCAATGCACAAGTAATTTGATGTGAATTACATCGATTTTTAAATAATTAATGTGCCTCTTCAAGCTCTGTCTTGTAAGAGGTTTTTTAATGACCAATAGTTTATGTTTGTAGTCTTTGCAAATAAGGACTAAATGTTTTCTTGCTTGGGGAAAATTGGAGTGAGTCACGTAACTTTCTGAAACCCCTGCCGGCCTCTGGCCACCTTCCCCAAGGAAAGACAAAGGTTACTTAAACTTTTTAATTGAAAATGCGACTAGTTAGTTAGAGGACAACCATTTTCGCGAGTTAGAAAAACGGTAGAGTATCGGTCAAAATTTCTGTCGCCGGGAGCAGCATTTACCTTCATTTCAATTTTCAGAGAGTCAATTGCTGGATTGTCATTTAGTATTTTTTCCGTAAGGTTGCGATTAACAATTTCCCAAAAATCTTTTTCATTGGGATATTCCGTGAGAAAGCGATCAATCTCTTCTGCTATTGGTACAAAGTCCACATAGTTAGAGGGTTGAACAACAGGTTGATCTGCATATCGAAAATCTACAGTAATATCGAGCGTCGTTAAGCTGTGGTGATCCATGGCGTAGTCTTTCATTTCAAAGCCAAAGCTTTCTTCTCGGAGATGACAATGGTCAGGAATAGTGGCGATCGCCTGCCTTGACTGTAAAGCAAAAGTCGTACTTGCATAAATCAGTGTCACGCAAGATAAAAACAAACTAGAACGTAATGACTGAAACATGATTCTCTTTGTATATTTTTTAGCTTTAAAGACGGCGATGTAAAAGCTCTAATTGGCCGCCATATTCTTGAATGAGATTGAGCTGACGAATATAAAAGCCACGGAAGCTATTAGCAAAGAGCAAGGTGACAATTGCAATCACAAGACCTGCTGCAGTTGAAATTAAAGCTTCACTAATACCTGCCGTCACACCGACTGTTTGCGTACTACCAACATCACCAATTTTGAGGGCACTAAAGGAATTCATTAATCCCAAAATTGTCCCTAAAAGTCCTAGCAATGGAGCCACCGCAATAATCGTTTCAAAGACAGTATTAAAGCGTTTCAGGATTGGGATTTCAGCTTTGGCGGCAGTTTCTAGGGCGATCGTTAATTCCTCTGACGTTGCGTTGGGAATACTGATCGCCTCAAGGTAAATCCGACAAATAGGCAAATGCTGGTTTTTCTTCAAAAGGGCGATCGCCTGATTTTGATCATCGCGGTAGAGCATCAGAATTTTGCTGAGGAGAGGTCGTTGACCACGATTAATGCGGAACCAAAAAAATAACCGTTCAGCGATGAGGGTGACTGAAATAATCGAGCATAAAAAGAGGGGGATTGTTACCCAGCCGCCCGTGGTTAAAAGTTCAGTCCATGCCATAGATCACTCCGGAAATACCGTCTTTGAGCATAGGTGATTTTTAGCGTTTTTGGCCGACCGGAATAAAACTACCAACGATTAATCCAAACCCGACGGCAAAGGCAAGGAGCACGCCGAAGGGTAATTTAATCGATTCCCATAGGAGAAATTTAATCGAAACTAACTCAATATTTTGAATGGACATCACGGCGACTAATCCCAGCCAACCCGCCAAAATCGCCATACTGAGCAATAGTCCGAATGTGCGCATGGTTACTTCCCTTTGCCTTTACTAAAGATCTTGAAATAGGTGGAAACGAAAAATTCTTTAAACGGAAACAGCAAGTAGGTGATTGGATTAATGGTCACGATGATATTACGGAAATCCCGACGTGCTAGATTGACGACCATTTTTGCCACAAAGTTTGCAGACATCACACCGATGGGATTGAGGTTGCTTTTAAATGGCCCCAAAATTAGTTTACGAATCACGATGGGCGAATCTAAACGCTGTAATGTGACTAAATCGCCTAGTGCCCGCTTACTGAGTTCGTAGAGGGGACTCACCGCAGGACTAACTTCAGCTTCGGAAGTGTTGACCCAAATTTCCTTGCGGACGCGATCTTGATTTGTCTTGATCGTACTTAAAAATAATTCGATTAGCCGTTGCTGGGAGAAAGCATTAATTTCGTAGGATTTCTGAATCGCTTCTGGGGTGCGATCGCCGTGGACATTAATGCCGTGATTGAGCACGAGAATATCGACTTTTTTGAGGTCTTCAAGGATGGCTGCTTCATTACCCGCTTGCCATTGAATCGTTTTAAGCGCCACATCCTGACCACCAATTTCTAGGCTTAGCTCTTGGGGCTTCGAAGTTAAGGCGATCGCCTTTGCACCAGTTTGATGGAGTTCTTTTAATAAAGCCTGTCCGAGACTACCCGATGCGCCCGTTACCGCGACCCGTTTTCCTTTCAATGACAATGCCGTCCCCATAACTCTGTCCACAAGCGTGAATGTGCCACAATAATACGCCTCTTGGTTATCAAAATGATGTCGCCAATGGTAAGGGCGATTCACAAACCAGTTACCAGGTAAGGCTTTAAACTCACCGGGCTGGTGGGTAATATCTGTTAATTCATCAATGTAAGGCACGCCTAATCCGCGGGCGATCGCCGCCACCATAAACGATAACGTGTAGAGACATCCCGCCAAACTGAGCCAAGCTTGATCAACACCAGCCAACGCGAAACTAGTCCAGAGCAATAGCCCAAAACCGAGCATCACCCCAGCTTCAGGCAAGTCGTTATAAAAATGGGCTTTTTTATAAATATCTTCGTCAATTACCGTCAAATCTCGGCGGAATACTTTGTGATGCCAAATGTGCAGGCGATTTAGCGGTTCCCAAATATGGGCGAGGGTGTGATAAACATCTCTGACGATCTCGACCCAAAAAACCGAACCCAAAACCATGCCACTTCCGAGGACAAGCTGGCTGCTACTGATCATTAAAGAACCCAACAAGAATAACGAGATTTTTTATCCTCATTGTTGTAGCATCCTTTGCCTATCCTTGGGAACTTATACCTAGTTCGGTATTCCCCTTATTTCCTCGTTTATTTAAGGGTTTTAAGTTTGGATCAACCGATTTAGGAAGAGCTAACTTTGAGAGGTGATTTCGAAAAAAATGATGACGTTAGAAGTACTTCAAGTTAACTGTACGTGTTGCGAAACTTTGTATATCAACAATCTGACAAGGTGAGGATCCATGCGACTGTACTTATCGGGAATGTCTAAACAAATCAGACGTTTATCCTTGAGCAATGCCTGAAATTTCTTAGAAACCTTACGGCGGTGAGTTTGTTCCATCACAAAAATGATGTCAGCCCACTCAATCAAATCGCCGCTGACAGGGGTGAAAGAGCCAGCATTTGTGCCAGCCCCAATCGCCTCAATGCCTTCATATTCAGAAAATACTGCTTCGCCAGTGGGACTTCTCAACCTGTTTTCACTACAGACGAACAACAAATTCATTTTGTCTTTTACCCACAGCATGAACAATTTCATTCTATGGAGGTCTCATTTCTTACCAACAATAGCGATACAAAAATATGTCCTAGGCCTATTGCATCAGCCAAATTGCTCCGATCGCCGCGTGATCGTGGTATGCCTGAGTTTCGTGGTAGGAGCTATCACTTTCAGGATAAATCCCAGCAAAATCAGTGACTGTCCATTGGTTTGAGCGAATCCACACCATTCTGTCCGGTGCATCAGCAAAGAAACCATCGGCAAAGCTAATCGCCTCGCGCATTTCATTTTCTGTGCTGTAGCTTCGGGTTGCCGCACCATGTTTGGCGATCGCCGTATTTAGAGGAGTACCAGCGCCAATGCCTTCAGCTGTTTTAAAACCAGGGTTACGCACAGCGATGATATTAATCCTTGAATTTTCAGTGATTGGGTAAGAGTCAAACCCAAGGCTGTATTGAACTTCGCCGTACCACGACAATTGCAGACCATCTGGAATATCCACACCGAGGGTGGTCGGTTCCAAGGTCATTTCCGGCAGCATCGTGGCGCGAAATTCGGCTAAAGTCATGCCGAGCTTGGCTGTACCAACACCATCAGCAGTAATCAGAAACTCCTCCGATGGCGATCGCACACCCATGTCATCGCAACCATTTTCAATGCCATCCACTAATTCGGCAGACATTAAAGTCAAACCATAGCCATTCCAGTGATGACTCGTCTCCTCAAAGCAACTGCCTGCACCGTTAAACTTATAGGCGTTGTGAATGAGATTTGTTTCTAGATCGACGGTTGGGTAACCCACTAATTGCACGTCGGTGTGGTAGAACTCCAGATAACCATCTTCCAAAGCAGGTGTCGCCGCAATGTATTCGTACACGCCCTGATAAGCTGCATTCCAACACAGAATCTGCGCCAAATAATCGCCGTCTTGGTGGAGATAAACCTCAGAAAATTCAGCACTTTCAGCAGGCAATTCCTCTTCATCCATACATAATCCCAGCTCATCTTTTTGGCGGGCGATCGCCGTGAGAATTTCTGCTTTTTCATCGCCTTCAACAATGCGAGCTGAAGTAGTGGACAAATGTTCTTCTGTTTCCTCTGGTTCAACCACAGGTGATAGAGCCACTTCGGTCTTATTTTCCGTCGGCACTTGAACCGCAACGGGCTCCGTATTTTGGGAGTCTGAGCGTGCCGCAGATTGGGTGGCGATCGCCGAGCAACCGATTAAATGACTACCAAGTAAAACAGCGATAGGAAAGAAAAAGTGTTGAGGTTTCATAGCCTTTGGGAGATGAGAGATTAAATGCCGAGAGAGAAATTGGTGAGGAACGAAAATTTATAGGCAAAGACCACTTTCGCTGATACCGCGATAGCAGATCCATTCTTTATCGATATCGACGAGTTGCCAGTTACCCAACTCATTTTTTGTGAGCTGCACAAGAAATTGATGCCCTTGTACCGAATCATCGAGAAAGCCTGTCTGGGTAATCACAACCGTTGCATTGCGGGGCGCTTCGACGGAGTCATGGGTGATTTCGATATATTCTTGCCAAGTGCCTTCGTTAACGTAGCCGTCCTGTTGAGCTGCCTCTAGGGCGATCGCCAAGGGATGTGAGCCTGAAATCTGCGTGGGAGTTTGAGCCATTGCTTTTTGGTCTGGCAAGATGAGTTCACAAGCTAAAGCCGTAGACATTATCCCGAAACCACCAAGGGCTATCGCCCCCATTACTAAGCCTTTTTGTTTGCCATTCAGAAAGTTGTTGCCTTTAAACATGGAATTTTTTCCTGTCTCAAAAACTAAAGCTGACGATCCGTTCTTCAACCCTAAATTTGGTCATTCCGCCAAAAGCGATCGCCTTACCTTCACACTAGGTCTCAAATTTTAAAGATTTGATGTCGTCACAAAAATAAAAACCAAATTGGGAGCGTTACCATGCAAGGAAAAGACGAATAATAAAACTCATTGAAATCCTTGTCAGACGAACTTAAAGAACGACTTTCAAAACATCTCAAACAAATTATTCGGAACCGCGATCCCTATTTTTCGACGGCGGGACATTTCTATGTGAAAGAGTATATTCGGCAGATGATGGCACAGTACGGCGAACCAGAAACTCACCGCTTTGAAGTACGAGGTAGAACCCATGAAAACCTTATTTTGAACCTTTGCGCTGATACTACTGTCCGCTTCAAACCGCTAATTCTCATTGGCGCTCACTACGATGCAGTGATTGGTTGTCCGGGAGCTGATGACAATGCCACTGGTTTAGCTGTGCTCTTAGAAATGGCACAGTTTTTCAGTGAAAATGCAGCGCAATATCCGATTCGTTTAGTGGCCTTTGACCTCGAAGAATTTGGCTTACAAGGCAGTTTTAATTATGCGGCTCATCTTCGCGAAAGAAATCAGCCATTACGACTAATGTTGAGTTTAGAAATGTTGGGATTTTGCTCCCATGAACCAAATTCGCAAAATTACCCCAGCTTTTTAAAGTATTTTTATCCCTCGACAGGGAATTTCATTGCCCTAGTCGGTGATGTCCAAACCATTCCAGAGATGTGGGGGATGGAACGCCAGATAAAAAAATCAGTGTCTTGCGAATGGCTGCCAGCAGGGTGGCGGGGTTATCCAGTGCCTGATGCGCGGCGCAGCGATCATGTTGCGTTTTGGGAGCAAGGCTATAAAGCAATGATGGTGACAGACACAGCGAATATGCGTAATCCTCATTATCACAAGCCCAGCGATACTTTTGAAACGCTAGATTTAGATTTTCTTACCAATGTTTGCAGGGGACTCTGCGAGGCGATCGCCGTTTTATAATTCCCGACTTAAAATTGAAGAGAGTTTCAAGCAAGTAACGTTGTAGCAAAATAGAGTGAGTAGTCCTTTCTG
>CAZXBK010000216.1:0-6528 GCA_964638765.1 uncultured Synechococcus sp.
GTGGAGCTGGCGAGAGGATTCGAACCCCCGACCGGCTGATTACAAATCAGTCGAACTACAATTTCACTGTATTTCTCATAATGTCAGAAAATTCATAAATTACCTATTTTTATAGTGTTTCAGTAATCATTGCATTTCACAAAGTATCAGGGTATCTTAAATAAAAAGGATACCAAGAGGATACCAAATGGCTCTCAAGGCCTTCACTGCGGAGTCTGTAAAATCACTACCAACTCCTGAAAAAGGAGATAAGTGGTATCGGGAAGGACAAGGCTTTGCCGTGAGATGTCGCTCTAGCGGTTCACGTACTTATTTCCTTATTTACTCCATTCAAGGCAAGAAGCGTTACGTCACTTTAGGCCAAGTAGGTAACATATCGCTTGCCAAGGCCCGCCAAGAGGCCAAATCACTTAGAGCAAGGGTTAAAGCAGGGGAAGACCCACAATTTGAACGGCAAGAGCTAGCAAAGCTCTCCGCACTAGAACGCAACCAAACCGATGGCACCCTTACCTTTTCCGAACTCTGCGAGACCTATATTCGTGATTGGTGCCAACGAAACAAAAAGTCATGGAAAGAAGACCAGCGCATACTCGATACTTACTTCTCCCCTACCCTTGGCAAAGTCAGAATTACGGAGATTGTTAAAGGTGATATTTCAAAGCTATTAGCGAAGATTCGTAAGCGTGGAAAAACTACTCAGGAAAACCGCGCTCTAGCTTGTGTTCGCGCCATGTTTAATTGGGCGGTTTCTCAGGGTTTTATTGAAGCAAGCCCATGTACCGGCCTGAAGGCCAACAAAGAAAAATCACGAGATCGCGTGCTGAGCGATGACGAAATTCGCACGTTATGGCTTGGCCTAGATAACGCAAGCTTTCATGTCGCTATAGCTAACGTTCTTAAACTCCAACTAATGCTCGGCCTAAGAGTAGGGGAAGCTTGCACTCTCCAATGGTCAGATATAAATGGAGACTGGCTAACAATACCTGCTAACAGAACCAAGAATGGGCGAGAACACCGGGTGCTGCTCACCAGTGACTCCCAGAAAATCATTCATTCCACACCTAAAGACTCAATTGGCCAGTATATTTTCAGTGCTAAAGGTGACGGCAAACCACTAAACCCTGATAGCGTGCAAAAAGCACTTACAAGGGCTATCAATAGAGGAGAAATAAGCCTTACACCTTTCCGCACTCACGATCTGCGCCGAACCTTTGGCACACGATTAGCGAAGCTAGGTATTAAACGCGAAGTCATCGATCGCGCGTTAAATCATATCGATCGCTCAGTACATGCCGTCTATAACCGACACGACTTTGACAAAGAATTAGAAATAGCTCTGCTAAGTTGGCAACGCGAAATTAAGAAAATCGTGCGCAATAAACCAACTAATAACGTAATCAACTTAGTCAGATAAATTTTAGAAATTTAGCTATGCCAACCCTAGGTTCGCTACCGAAAAGCGAGCTACCTCACTCGCCTGGGTTGGTTCTTTATGAGGTCGCAGGAGGTGTGTGAATGACTGAATATCCCTACTTCGACAATCCCTATTGGGAACCCTTACAAGTCATAACTTGGATGTGCTTGAGAGACTCAAAGCATGTCCATCGGGCTTCAAGCATCTATTTAGAGCAATACAAGTTCAATCAAAGACCACCTAGTATTCCATTTGGTGAATCAGTCCGCCCTATTCTACCCCCACCACTATCAAACATACGTGAAATTGATCGCATCATCGATTCTGACGAGACTAAATTTTTTGAATTTGAAAACGTAAATTTAGCGCTTGAAAAGTTATCGCAAATACTCCAAGAAGGAAAAATCATGGCGTACGGAGTAGCAAATGGCATAGGAGAATTGAAACTAATCGAAGCATATAAGTGGGCAGACCTTACGATTTGCTGGGATGATGTTCCCAAACATACAGAAGCTTATCCTACTGGCTTTAGCGACAGAGCAGCCAAGTGGAATAATCTCCGGTTTGAGCGTAAAGGGGTATTAGAAATTTGGCCTGATCTTACTAAAGACGACAGCTCTTCAAAGACAATGAGCTCAATTTCTACAGAAAAGAATTGCCAAAAATGGCTTATAAAATTGATGCAAAATAATTCTCGACGAGATAGAACAAACGATCAATTGTATTCGGAAGCAAAAGATAAATTTGGTGGTCTAGTTCGAAGAGCCTTTGATCGCGCAAAGAGAGAGGCTGTGAAAGAAACCGGAAATACAAACTGGATACAATCTGGCCCTATAAAAAAGACGTAAAAGTAATTAACCTATTCACTTCACTGATTCGAATCACCAATAATTTGTGTCGCCTATCTATTAAAATTTAAGTCTTCATAATGATCCTTGACGCTGGTTAGCAACCAGAGAAACCAAGGTGATTTTTAGTGAAAATATTACGATTAAAAGAGGTCATTGCATCAACTGGCCTTAGCAAACCCACCATTTGGCGAAAAGAAAACGAGGGCACATTCCCGCGCCGTTTAGTGCTTGGCCCAAACTCAGTTGGCTGGCGTAGCGACGAGATAGAAGCATGGATTGAGTCACGCCCTCGCGGCCTTGTTGCATGTAATTTTGGGAGTGAAAAATGATCCTCCCAATCAACAATCAATACCGTATTGCCGCAGACAAGCATAGCCGGGCTATTCAGAAATTAATTCCGCGTAAAGATCGCAAAACAGGCAAGCCAACTACAGAATGGAAATCCATTCTCTGGTACAGGTCGATTGAGCAAACCGTGAACGGGCTTTCGCGGCTCATGCTGAGAACATCCGATGTACAGACCTTGGTCGATGCTTTATCCGAAGTAGATCACATCGCTGCAACGCTTGGCAACGCTCTAACACCACAATTTGAGGTTAGGGTAAGAGGGGCATCATGACAAACAATGAAAAACCCGTAATTGCGGCAACCAATATACGGGCTTCTCAAAACAAACATTTGCGACTAAATAGTAACCTAGAATACAACCGCTTCCAATGTCCGTGTTGTAAATTTACTGGATCATCTAAGCTATTCGAAATTGGTTGGTTAGATAAACTAGCAATCCTGGCTGACAAACACTCAGCCAATGGAGCAATCCATGACTTAGAGGAAATGGACATAAATGATCGCTACGGTCTCTACCTCCACCTATCTCATCTCTAGAGTCCTATGCCTAGCAAGAAATCTCGACAACGTACCAAAGGACGGCGCGAAGCAGGACATTATGTGCAGGTGCCTACGGAATTACTAAAACACCCAAATTATGCTGAGCTACTACCAATAGAAGTCAAACTATTCTTCGACCTTTATGGCCAATACAATGGCTTTAACAATGGTGACTTTACTGCTGCCTGGAAAATTATGGAGAAGCTCGGCTGGAAATCAAAAAGCCAACTGTACAAAGCACTCAAAGGATTGGTCGGAAAAGGTTTCATAGTTTTGACCCGACAAGGCGGTCGAAATAAATGTTCACTATACGGAGTTACGTTTCAAAGCATCGATGAATGCAAAGGTAAACTTGACCATCCAGAAACACAAACTGCGCTTGGTTGGTGGAAGACTGGTGAGCCTCAATATTAAAATCCGTGCCCCATACACGATACCAATGTGCCCCGTATACAGGGCAGTGATACTACGACCAGCCGAAAATTCTAATTCTGTGCCCCGCATACGATATCAGTCTGGCAATTTTTCACTCTTTTTGTGCCCCGTATACGCTACCCCTTTATAGATATACCATAGGGCTAGGACAATTAATGATGTATGTTCAGAAGAATACTCAATTGTAGCCAAATACTTATCAACCGTATTGAGAACAAGTGATTACAATCGATATCCTCCTCAGGTTCCAAAAAAATTGACTAATGATTTCGTTTAATACGGAGATTTCTATGGGCATCGGTAGAGGTAATTACATTCGTCATTCGAGGCAAATTACGCTAGAAGAAACCAGACGGCTTGATATTCGCCAATTACGAAAAGCGGGCTATTTAGAGAATGGTAAAACTGGGTCTTGGAGTTGGCATCGAGGTGATGAACACTATGGGTCGATCAACATAGAAACATTTTCTGAATTTACTAAATTGGCGTATCGAATTTATTCTCGCGATAGTAAAAATGAATCTCATATCATCAATCAAAAAATCTATTTAGAAAAAACACCATGTAACTATGGTGGGTTTCGAAGTTGGTTTCTTTGTCCCAAGTGCGGGAGGCGAGTGGAGATTCTTGCGCTTCAAAACAATCGTTTTTACTGTAGACATTGTCACAAATTACCCTATGGTAGTAATCGTGAACCAATGATCAGTCGCTTAATAAGAAAAAGAGATAAAATAGAAAAAATGATCTCAAGCAGCTTATATGCAAAAAAACCAAAAGGAATGCACCAGAAAACTTTTGATAGGCTCGCTAAATCTCACTGGGATTTAGATCTAGAGATAGACTCTTATATTTATGCCAGGTTTAGCAATCTTTCTGCTTAAATTGGTAAAATTCGTTATATACGTATGGGTATGCCAAAAGGGTCAGTAGTGTCATGTCATACCGAACCCATGTAACAATTTTTATACCCATGACTAAAATTAGCTCGAAGCTACTGGAAGTTAAAAGGAAGTATTATGAGAATATTAACCAAAACCGGAATATTAAACATTAAGTTGATAATTGCAGTTTTCTCATTTTTTGCGCTCACCGCTTGCGCTTCTACACACATGAAACAATACATCAGCCAAGATATACGCGAGGTAGTCTTAGATAGCGGTCCGCCCATCAACGTATTTGATCTGACTGATGGTAAAAGGGCGTTTCAGTTCCGATGGGGCGGCGGCTCGTATGTCGTACCAACGCATACTACGACAACGGGAGTGGTTACTGCAGTAGGAAATAATGCTTGGTACTCGTCGTCGTCATTAACAACAGGGGGTGGTGTCATAAGTAGTGAAGGATGCATTATTTCGTACATCACCAGCTGGGACGAAGCTCGAGATGCCTGGATAGTCACTAATTATCGTATTCCTAAGCAATTGGTCTGTTAGTTCCGTATAACCAACGCAAGCAGGCGACATTTGGCCGCATACTTCCTACGCAATTCCGTTTATAAAGTATTGATAGCTAAACAGCTCATTAATGATTAAGTAGATGACACAAATTTACACACGAGGCCCAACTAATACTGCCTACTAACAAGCTTGGCGCTCCCACGATCCGCACCCATATCGTTTAAACGTTTTGAAATCCCTTTTGGTGCATTTTGCCCAGTCACAGTCTGAGTCAAAGGCACCATCGTCATAGCCCGCGATATAATCGCTAGCTTCACAATTGGGTAAACTACCATCCCAGCCGTCCTGATATCCCGCATCGTACGAACATTGGCCAGTAAAAGTTTTTATAGCGCTATCCTCAAAAGGCCACCACCCAAAAAGTAGCGCAATTATTAAATACGTAGCAACCCATCCCGAAAGACGCCCCACCAGATCCCTCCAAATGGAACAAGCCATGTTTTAATAGTTACTCTTAATCTGATATCACAACATCAACTTGTCAAATATAGTTCCTAACACTAATAATTAGCGTGCAATTCATTGATTCGTATTTCAGTTTTCTTAAGACAATAGAAAACCTTTCATTTTTTATCTCAATCTAAGAAAGAGTTACAATTATTTATCGACACTACAGGAAAAAAATAAAAAGGAGTTTTTTATATGTCAAAAATACTGTATGCCATGTTGGTAGTATTTATACTTTTTTGCATAAATGGTTGTGCTGAGCAAAATAGTAACAACATATCTGCGACCGGCCCATTCGCGCTTGGAATGATAGATGGGGATATTTATCTGTTAGATTCGAAAACTGGAAAAGTTTTCATACTGGAGACAGATGAAAGTATTTTTGACGATCCAAAAGATTTGAGCAAATTCAGCATCAACCCTATTCCACTAAATTTTCAACAGAATCAATCAAACTCGACTTGCAATAAATTATCCTCCAAAGAGCTTAAAAGACTTGAGATTTTGTATATAAATAACTCTTTGTCACCAGAAAAAGATAAAGGAAACGGCGCTCTGGACAAAGAAGAACGGGAAGAATTAACATTATTACGCAAACAATTATCCTGTATATTGGAATAAGCATGGCATAAACAACACGCTCGGCCTAATTGGTTCAGTAAGAATGTTGGCAAAAACTGCAACTCGTTTTTACCAGTTCTAATATGTCAGAAAACTCTATATATGAGCTCCAAATACTTAACAAAAACTATACAACTAAATCATTTCAAATTAGCTGGAACAAATCCCGGTTCTAGTGCTATTACTATTACTACGAGGTGGTGGGCGCACCGCTAAACATTCAAAATGCAGTTAACAATTCCGAATAAGTTAACAACAAGGAAGGATAGGGTAAGAAGAAATAAAGGGATACCAAAAGGATACCAATCTACTTGCTCAAGCGCTTAGATTGTATTGATTCAATGATAAGCTATTGATTTTATTGGAGCTGGCGAGAGGATTCGAACCCCCGACCGGCTGATTACAAATCAGCAGC
>CAZXBK010000217.1:0-6434 GCA_964638765.1 uncultured Synechococcus sp.
GCTATCTGGCTTTTTGTCCATCACTACAACTCATCCTTACGGCTTTAGGACTACCAGAATATTTACCATTTTCTAAAAGATAAATTCTGAGTTGATGATTTTCGTAAGTCCAGAGTTCAGGCACACCCAATTGCTCATAGGCAGCAACAGTTGTTTTTGAAGTGAGATCAACTTCTAAGGCTAAGTCTGGTAGTGGGTCAATGTCTAAATCAATTCGACTTTTACCAATAACTGCTGCGCAATTATCGATATAAAAACAATCATCCGGCTTTACACCCGCAGCCATCCCAGATTTTCTAAGCGTCGTTGACCCGAAAGGCTCCCATGCTTTCCCCTGTGCCTTCAACATTATTTTTACTAAATCTGCCAAAAGGACTTTTGTTCGTTCATGTTCTGGAAGAGGAGCCACAATTTCTAAAGTTCCGTCAGCAAAAGCAACACGAGTCGAGCGAGATTCTCCAAGTTGTTCGAGGATAAGTTCAAAACGCGCCCAAGACACTGGATTAAGACTAATTCTCTGTCCAGCTTCTAACTCTAATGGGATCGTCGCAACAGACATGGCTACTCCTGTAGAGACACATCTAGATGTTAATTCATCTCACCAATAACTTTCGGAAATTAGAATAAACTAGGGTGATCGCCGCGTTGTTTGCTACTTACCACTAACAGAAAAAGTATCTGTGTTGCCGTACCAAGAATTTAGGCTTTCAGGGTCAATATTGTTAGTCGGGAGCGGACAACCTTCAACGGGTTGAATATCCTCTAAAGGTGTTTCATCAATGAGACCGTAGTCCGGTTTGACGTAGGCATGACGCTCTTGGTCATAGGCTAGAACTTCACCGTTTTCAATGTTATAGATCCAGCCATAAATTTTAAGTTTGCCCTGATGCATCCGAGAGCGAACCACCGGGTAAGTCTTCAGATTATCGATTTGGACTAGTACGTTTTCTGCGACGAGAGTTTCGACAAGCTCATCACCACGACAATGGGGATAAGTATCTTGTACAAGGCGACGGGTTGACTCTGCCTGCTTCAGCCAATCAAACACGAGGGGCATATTACTCTGCAACTTATTGAGCTTGAGTAAACCCTTCATTGCACCACAGTGGGAATGGCCACAAACAATAATTTGGCGAATATCTAGACCTTCGAGGGCATATTCAAGGGTTCCACCTTCACCGCCGTTCGCAGCACCAAAAGGCGGAATAATATTGCCTGCATTGCGGATGACAAACAACTCACCAATGTCAGTTTGGGTAATGAGACCGGGATCTACGCGGGAGTCGGAACAGCAAATGAAAAGTACGCGTGGCTTCTGTCCGTGCTTGAGCTGCTCAAATAAATCAACATGGCTCGCAACGTAGTTTTGCTTATATTTATCCAGTCCACGAATGAGTTTCTTCACCGGTTTTGCTCGTACTGCTGAGTTCACAATCTATGCGTGACAATAGTAAACCAAAATGATCCCCTTACCTAAAACGACCGATTTGTATTTCCTAAGTCTGTGATTAGAACTCGTAGTCAAGGCGATCGCCACAGAGATTTATTCGAGATTTAACTCATTACTGAATTGCAGTACTAGCGTTCAGATTGTCAACTTCTTTTGATTAAGAAGAATCTATAACAACTAATTCAAATCGAACTTTACAGATACTTCAAAGCCCACGCTTCTCGCAACAATATTGTTTATCAATGCTTGCTGTACCAAGTGCCTCACTTTTTCCATAGCCACAGCATTGTTAACAATTCATAAAGATATAGTGCTAAAATCTTCGAGAGTGATAATCATTCTCGTTTGATAATTTTGGGAAGTTTTAATCAAATCGTTCTGTGAAAAGTGTTTTGCAGAGATGAGCTGATGTTTTCCCAAAAAACGACTGAATTATTTCAGCTGAGTTGTTCAACAAATAAGTTAATCGACAGAACTCTATTTATGACCTTATCCATTTCGCCCGAAGATATCCGCAAGCAGGGAATCCTGACTGAATCGAAGGCTCCTGTGTCTGATGAAGAAATGCAGCAAGCCGTCCGAACTTTGCTTTTGGGCTTAGGTGAAGATCCTGATCGTGAGGGTCTGCGCGATACCCCTAAGCGGGTCGTTAAAGCCCTCAAGTTTTTGACCTCTGGCTACAATCAATCCTTGGATGAATTGTTGAATGGAGCTGTCTTTCACGAAAATGCCAATGAAATGGTTTTAGTTCGTGATATTGATTTGTTTAGCTCCTGCGAACACCACATTTTGCCTATTTTGGGTCGTGCCCATGTCGCCTACATCCCTAACGGCAAAGTAATTGGTCTATCTAAAATTGCGCGTATTTGTGAAATGTACGCTCGTCGTTTGCAGGTACAAGAACGCTTAACCCAGCAAATTGGTGATGCATTGCAAGGACTCTTACAGCCTCAAGGTGTTGCCGTCGTGGTTGAAGCGAGCCACATGTGTATGGTGATGCGCGGTGTTCAAAAGCCCGGTTCTTGGACAGTGACCAGCTCTATGCAAGGTGTATTTGCTGATGATGCCCGCACTCGCCAAGAGTTTATGGATCTTATTCGCCACAATCCTTCTTTGCACTAAGAAATAGTCATTTTCATTTTCTACAAGTTCAGGAGGTTGAGTTAAGTCCCGCCTCCTTTTTTTGTGCTTATTTATCTACTCTCCGTGACGTTTTTCCCATGATTCTTTAGGGCACAAGTAATCGGCGATCGCCAAAAAGCTTTCTTTCAAACAATCACCCATTACGGCTCAAGCAATTATTGAGTTGTTGCATCAGCACCAATTTATTTAGATTGCGGCCAATAAAAACCAACTGATTCATTGGTTCAGACGGCCATTCATCTTTATCGAGGCTGTAACGCTTACCACTGAGCTGAAAAATAAATCGACCTGTTTCCTCTTGCAACCACAGCAACCCCTTCGCTCGGTAAATGTTCTCCGGCAGTTGTTCTCGCAAAAAATGTTCAAATTTTTGTATGTCAAAGGGACGAGTACTTTTAAAAGAGAGAGAATCAAAGCCATCATTCTTGAGATGTCGAGAAGAACCCGTTTGATTTTCTTTCGCCAACTGATCTAATGTCTGCTCCCATTCATCGTGCTGTTCTGTCGAGGAGACTCCGATATCTAGGATCATGTTGAGCGGGACTGCCCCATGACTACAGTGCAATATTCTCGCCCCATCTTTGACGCTTTGAATGTGCGCCTCTGAAGCCGCAAGCTGTTCTGGGGAGATGAGATCAACCTTATTGAGCAGGATGATGTCGCCGTAGGCAACTTGATTGATTGCCGCCTCACTATTGAGAAACTGCGGGGAAAATGTTTCCGCATCTACTACGGTCAAAATAGAGTCTAAGTGTGTGAATTCTTTCAGCTCGGTGCCCACAAACGTCATTGCTAAAGGCAAGGGATCTGCAACACCACTTGTCTCTACCACCAAATAATCGACCTTATCTTCCCGCTCCAAAATGTCATAAACGGTTTCCACCAACCCTTCGTTAATGCTGCAACAGATGCAGCCATTACTCAGTTGCATCATGTCTTGATCCGCTGCAATGAGGAGCTGACTATCGATATCGATGTTGCCAAATTCATTAACGAGCACCGCAATTTTCAAACCCTGCTGATTTTGCAGGATGTGGTTTAGCAATGTCGTTTTGCCGCTACCAAGAAATCCGGTCACAATCGTGACGGGCATTCCCTGATTTGGCATTTTAATGGTTTGAGGCGCGAGGTTTTCGGTGAGCATTAGGGTTGCAGTTATATCTCAAGCATGAATAGTTTCTGGCCATATGGCTCGATCTAAAATGATAACTGTTCTCAAATATATCACTGGCTGTTTACGGGTAATGGGTCGCGAAATTTGAGTTGATTTGAGGCTATTGCCATTTTTGTGACTAAGGCATAGACGCTGAAATCCACAGAATAGTGCTTTGCCAAGGGATGGTTTTATTGAGGATTTGTCGTTCGAATAGGGTTTTGATTTGTTGAATTTCTGGATTAGTGAGTTGAGCACGGAGATGATCGATATAGGCTGGACGTTCTGGATTTTGGGGCGTAAACCAGCGTTTGAGCAATTGTGGACTAATAAATATCTGGGTAGTTTGAATTTCTTTTTGGAACTGAGCCTTCAAACCCAGACTCTCGAATATTTTCCGTAAGTCTTCATTGTCCCAATTCACCATGGCATCGTCAGAATTTGCATAGATTGCTTCCTCGGCGGCAATTAGTCTTTCTGTACTCTCTGCATTCAAATTGCTTAGTTCCAGAAGCTCATAAAGTCGTTGTCCATAACGCGGAATCGTTTCGACAATGCGAAGTTGAGTTTGGGATTGTAGGAGCTTTTTGATTTGTTTGGCGATCGCCTCCTTCTTTTCCGCTGCCATAAACACGTTGCGGCCAATAATCTTATCGAAGCGAATATTTGAGTCTAAAGCTTTGGTCAGTTTCGTTAATTCACTGCGAATAATGATTGGTCGTTGCAATTCATCTAAACTCAGAGCCTGACCATTGAGATTATTTTCGTCATTGATGCTGGTGACCACGCTATAAACTCCACCTTCTGGGGTTCTACGAAGGGCTTCCCAAGTGAGTAAGCCATTGCCAGTATTAAGGTCGAGAACAATATCATGGCGTTGAATAGTTATTTCATCGAATAGGTGATCGCGAACTTTACCAAGTTGTTGACCTGTTTCGGAGAGAGTTCGTTGTAACCAGCGTTCCGTTGCTGCATCAGTTTTTCCATAGGTGAGAATGTCGAGGCGATGGTCATTTATCCCGCCAGAAAATGCTGCCAGTTGGGCTTCCCGCCGTCGCAAAACTCGGTCTTTAATTTGCTTTTCATAGCCTTGGGAGGATGGATCGTAAAACTGTTTTCCCTGTAAGAATTCCGGTAGATATTGCTGCTCTACCCAATGTTCGCGGTAGGCATGGGGATATTGATAATCTGCGCCGTGGCCAAATTCTTCTTTGTCTCGATTGGGATCTTTTAGGTGATTGGGAATGTCCGAAACTTGCTCTTTCTCAACTGTGGCGATCGCATCGAAAAAGCCCATGGTGCTGTTAGATTTATCGGTGGTTGCAAGGTAAAGGGTCGCTTGGGCGAGAGGGTAACGACCTTCTGGCATCCCAATTCGGTCAAAGGTTTCCGCGCAGGAGTTGACGATGGTCACGGCATTCGGGTCAGCTAAACCGATATCTTCACAGGCCAAAATTAATAGTCGCCGAAAAATAAATCTGGGGTCTTCTCCTGCATAAAGCATTCGCGCCAACCAATACAACGCCGCATCTGGATCGGAACCCCGCACACTTTTGATGAAGGCACTAATGGTATCGAAATGGGCATCCCCTTCTTTGTCATACAGAACCGCCCGCTGCTGAATCGAATCTTCGGCGATCGCCAGCGTAATTAAAATCTCGCCATTGGATTGAGGTTGTGTGGTTTCGACGGCCAATTCCAATGCATTTAATAATGTTCTGGCATCACCATTGGAAACTTGGATTAAATGGTCTTTTGCCTCTGATTCAATGGTTACTTTTAGTTCTCCATATCCTCGCGCGTTGTCGTGGAGCGTTTGCGCTAAAACTTGCTCTAAATGATGGGATTCTAAAGACTTAAGCTGAAAGATTCGGGAGCGACTAACAAGGGCTTTATTAACTTCAAAATAAGGATTTTCTGTCGTTGCCCCAATTAAAATTACTGTGCCGTTTTCTACCCAAGGCAATAGCGCATCTTGCTGGGATTTATTGAACCGATGCACTTCATCTACAAACAACAAAGTACTTTTTTGATAGTACTTAAACTCTGCCTGAGCCTTGGCGATCGCCTCTCGGATGTCTTTAATCCCCGCCAACACCGCATTCAAACTTACAAAATAAGATTCCGTTGTATTGGCGATAATCCTTGCTAGTGTTGTTTTTCCTGTTCCCGGTGGCCCATAGAAAATGAGTGAGGAGATCTGGTCTAGGGCGATCGCCCGCCGTAATAACCTTCCCGGCGCGATGATGTGTTCCTGCCCCACATATTCATCAAGGGTTCGGGGACGCATCCGATCCGCAAGGGGCGCTTGAGATTGGCGACTTTGAGCAGCTTGGTGATCAAACAGATCCATCAGGGTTTGTGGCGAAAGATTGGGCTCTATTTATTATCGCGGTGAATTCATACCAAAAAACGATTTTTCTTGAACTTGCAATGATGAGAAAAAGAATGAGTACACTAAAAGAAGTCCCAACTTATCAGGCTGAATGCACTGATGTGATTTATGACCCTGGCAATTGATCGGATATCACAAAGTCAGTCGTTAAGCGTTCAAGATTTCTTGGCTCAATACGGCGGTGATAAGCGGTATGAATTAATTGATGGTGAGGTTTTTGACTTGGAACCAACGGGGCAACATGAAGAGGTTGCGGCATTTCTAACCACAAAATTATGTGTGCAGATAGATCT
>CAZXBK010000218.1:0-6347 GCA_964638765.1 uncultured Synechococcus sp.
ATACCCATCGCGACTGGGGTAGTAATCGTACCGACCCAACGACTCCGGCTCATCCGTTCAGCGATGAGGTGCATGGTGGTGACGCCCCAAGCCAAGAAAAATAAAGATTCGTAGAGATTACTCAGAGGGAAATAGCCAGCTTCTAACCACCGTGCCCCTAACAATGTCGCCATGCAGAGGTTGGCGATCACCACACCGATGGTGCCCAGTTTTTGCAAGAGAGTCAGATTCGGGAAAGCAGCACCACTCCAGTAGATGAGCATGGTGATGAATAAGACTAAAAATGAAGTGTTATCTAAAAGGCTTTGGAGTGCAACCAAATCCATTTTGGGTTCTCCTGAAAATAAAAATTACGCTAAAAAAAGTTTGTTATGAATTCGTTTTATAGTTTCGGCGAAAATTGTGCCAATTGCTACTTTAACTGATTAGTAACGGTAAATCTCTGACTGGTTTATCAAGCTTTTTATATAGAGTTGTTCGCTCCGCAGCTGGTCTACCGAGGTCGGTGATCGCCGCTCTGAGTTGCTCCACCGTTAAACAAGTGCCCCCCTGTGCCCCTGCCATCGTTGTAATATGCTCTTCCATTAATGTTCCCCCAATATCGTTACAACCCCACCGCAACGCCTCTTTTGCCCCAGCTAAACCAAGTTTGACCCAGCTCGGCTGATGATTGGGAATCCACTGTCCGAGAAATAAACGAGAAACCGCTGTCAAATGTAATATCTTGTGTAGATTTGGTTGGTCGCGGCCAACTTTTTTACGTAAAACCGCTGGCGCATCTTGCCCCACAAATGGCAGCAAAATAAATTCACTAATTTTTGCCGGGTAATTTTTCTCCGCCGCAATTTTCTGGAGAGAGCGTACCTGTTCTAGATGCTGAACTTGTTGTTCGAGGGTTTCAATATGACCGCACAGCATCGTACTCGTGGTCATCATACCGAGGGAATGGGCAAGGCTGACAATTTCCAGCCATGTTGCAGTATTCAGCTTTTCGGGGCAAATTTGATGACGAATCTGATCGTCTAACACTTCAGCAGCCGTACCAGGCAGTGAACCAACGCCCACATTCTTCAGCGCAAGAATCACTTCTGTAAAACTGAGCTTATCTTCACGGGCAATAAATTCAATTTCCTGTGGGGAAAAGGCATGGATATGCAGCTCTGGAAATGCTTGTTTCAGCGATCGCACTAAATCGAGATAATAATCCAGCGATCGCCCATGAATTTTCGCTTCAGGATGTAAACCACCCTGCATACAAATTTCCGTTGCGCCGCGATTCACTGCATCCGTTGCTTTTTCAAGTAATTGACCGTTGTCCAGCCAAAAAGCACCTTCTTCGCCTGCATCTCGCCGAAAAGCACAGAAATGACAATGTTGCTCACAAATATTTGTGAAATTCAAATTACGGTTCACCACATAGGTCACCGTCTCACCGCATAGTGATCGCCGCATTTGATCCGCCGCCTGTCGAATAGCCTCTAGGGCATCTGGTTGATCCTGCTCTAACAAAAAGACCCCTTCTTCAACCGTGAGATCATGCAGGGCGATCGCCTTTTCTAAAACAACAGAGAGTTTCATTGGCCTAATTCTTCAGAACGTTGTTTTGCCGCTTTAACCGCTTCAATTACTGCCGACCGAAAACCATTTGCCTCTAGGGTAGCAACCCCAGTAATCGTTGTGCCGCCGGGACTAGTCACACGGTCTTTTAGTTGTGCGGGATGCAAGCCAGAATCCTGTAAAAGCTCTGCTGTACCTTTCACCGTTTGTAAGGCTAACTGTTGGGCAATTTGGCGAGGCAAACCAGAGGCAACACCACCATCGGCTAAAGCTTCAACCATGAGAGCTACAAAGGCTGGTCCAGAACCAGATAAACCAGTGACCGCATCCATCAAATATTCCGGAACTTCCACCACTTCACCAACTGCCGCAAAAATTTGTTTCGCCAACTCAATTTGCTCAGGCGACACCAAATCACTCGGGGCGATCGCCGTCATCCCTTGGCCGACAATGGCAGGCGTATTCGGCATTACTCGCACTACCGGATAGCCGACAAACCCTGTACTCAGTTTTTCGAGGGTAACCCCCGCCAAGATCGATAAAACGAGGGGACGCTCCATCAGCTCCTTGGACTGAAGCCCAGTGGTTACCTTACTAAAAATTTGCGGTTTAATCGCCAACATTAGAACCTCCATAGCCGCCGCTGCATCCGCATTATTAGCCGTCACAGCAATGCCGTACTCTTGCTGTAAATACTCCCGTCGTGCGGCTACAGGGTCACTGACTATGACATCCGATGATTTGTATAGCTCTTGCTTTAATAAGCGAGATAGCAGAGCCTCTCCCATTACGCCGCCGCCGATCATCCCAAATTTAACAGCCATAATTTCTCGAATACCTTGCCAAAGTTGTGTGAGTTTAGAGTTTGTAAGTTTTAGTCATCTTCACAGATCAAACGAAACGAAATCAACTCACAAAAAAAGAGACGACATTTAAGCCGTCTCCTTTGAATCATGAAATTTACAAAAAAGTAAAGGGTAGTAAGTTATTTCCTTAGATGCACCTAAACCAAGAAAAGTCTGTATAAACCATTTGATTACTGAGCCTGAGCGACAGGAGCCATTTCTTCATTCCAAGCGGGAGTTGGAGTTGCGGTACGGGGAGCAGCAGGTTGAACAGGAGCATCATGAACGACACCAGACTGGTTTGTAACCTGAACACAGTTGGGCGTGAACAAGAAAATGCTGTCACCAATACGCTCTTGGTGGCCATCAATCGCATAGGTACCACCAGCAACGAAATCTACTGCACGCTGGGCTTCATCGGGATCCATCATGTTGAGGTTTAAAACAACAGAGCGACGATCTCTAAGGGATTGGATCACTTGGGGCATTTCTTCAAAGGAATGAGGCTCACAAACGACAACCTCAGATAAGCCGTTATTAACGCCGGGCATACCAATGACGTTACTGCGGGGAGCGGAATTTGAATTCATGCCAAAATCAGAAGCTACAGTGGGGTTTTCACGGAGACGACGAGGACGGGACTTTTCTTCTTCGACTAGAGGAGCCGGAGTTTCAGCAGGATAAATGGCGGCATAGTCAGTGCCATCAACCTCTTCTTCGTAATACTCCTCGAATTCCTCGGTCTCGTTAAAGCCCAAAAAATCACGTAACTTGGTAAACATAGTGCGAAATATCCTTGATATTGATTTTCAGTTTAATATGCTTGGTCTGGCATGAGAAATAGTTTTTCTAAATTCCCAAAATGTTAATAGGTGCGAAAAGACTCAAGGATAAAAGAGACTTTGCATAAACCTAATACTTTTTCAGCATATCTTATGTTTCTATTTTGTCTAGAGTTTAATGAGTTTTTTTAGAGTTTTTTGCTAAATCAAACTTAAATCTCTAAGTCACGCTTCATTTTGCACCAAAATTCTCTATTTGATGAGACTACTTCCATAAACTTTTATGAATTGGTTGCCTTTGATGGAATCAATTGATTAATCCGGGAATAATAGTGGAGTTTTGGTTTGTGCAGAAATTGCAATCGTTAAAGGCGATCATCACTTTTTTTGCGATCGTTAATGTTGTGAGCTATTTGTACTGTCGTTGCCCGAAAATAGCACTACCAACGCGAATCATCGTGCTGCCAGCTTTGATGGCTTGGTGATAGTCGCCAGACATCCCCATCGATAAATCCTGTAGCTCGAAGGGTACAGCGGGATGTTGATTGAGTTTGTCTTTTAAGTTTTTAACGGATTGAAAAGCGGCAAGGGTTTCTGAGGGATTTAAACCTAATGGCAGAATTGTCATTAAACCTTGAATTTTCAAATGCTTGCATTGTGCGAGTTTTGATAACTCTTGAAACAATTGCTCGATATCCCAGCCAAATTTATTGGGGTCTGGCAGCGGTTTAACCTGCAAACAAAATTTGGGCGATCGCCCTAAGGATTCGGCGTAAGTATTTAATTTCTGAGCAAGGGCAAGGCTATCAATGGTGTGAATCCAGTCAAAATGGGCGATCGCCTTTTTCGCTTTATTTTTCTGAAGATGACCAATAAAATGCCAACGAATATCCGTCAGATCCGCTAATTCTTGTTGCTTAGATAAAGCTTCTTGTAAACGATTTTCAGCAAAGTCACGGATGCCCACATCGTAGGCGGCACGAATTTTGTCGGTGCTGTGGGTTTTACTGACTGCGATTAATTTAGTCGATGTCGGTAACTGTTGGGATAGAGATGTGATTCGGTCGGCAATAGACTCAGGCATATAAACAAACGTCTTATCTACTGAAATGTTCGCTTATATAGGGCTTGTAGGGCACTGATTTCTTCCGGAGAGCCAAAGCGACGTACCTTCCGTAAGCGCTGCTCCACTTTCATGCGAGCATCCATACGCGTAATTGGCTCAAACGTCATATTGGTTTTGCCTTGCTGCACTAGGAAGAATAAACGTTGAGCGTAGAGAGTGGTAAACAGTTCTTCGTTATCTTCCAGCTCACAAATCAAGAAAAGCATCCCAAAAGTTGGGTGATTAAAATAAGATTCTGTATTCATTCAAATTCTTCGGGTTCTAACAAACTTAGTAACCTAGACCGTCCCAATTGATAACTGTTTCAAAATAACGATGCAGATTGCTGACCCCAACAAAGTTAGATAGATGGTAGCTGAAGATACATAAGCATCACAAACACAGTATATAAATGATTTGCCGGCAATGGAAAGCTTTATTTCGGTTCTTTTTGTCGTTCTTCGTTACTTGGCTTCAATACTAGCCATGATGTAAGTAAACCAAGGTGCAAACATTTGTGGTGTCAAGGCGATCGCCACGCTTCTCACGTATCTAAGCGTAAAAATACGACCAAACGAAACACAACTTGGTAAAATCAGAAATTGCTCTTTTGTCCATAGCTGTAGAACCCACTCTAGAAAACCATGACTGAGCCTCGTCAATATCACATCACTACCTTCGGCTGCCAGATGAATAAAGCCGACTCCGAGCGTATGGCAGGCATTTTAGAAGATATGGGATATCTCTTTGCAGAAGATCCTAACGAGGCAGATTTGGTACTCTACAACACCTGCACCATTCGGGATAATGCCGAGCAGAAAGTTTATTCCTATCTTGGTCGTCAGGCAAAACGAAAACATTCAAAACCAGATTTAAAGCTCATCGTCGCCGGTTGTGTAGCTCAGCAAGAGGGCGAAAGCTTGCTGCGTCGTGTGCCGGAAGTCGATCTGATTATGGGACCCCAGCACGCGAATCGTCTCCAAGAGCTTCTAGAGCAAGTTGATAGCGGCAGTCAGATTGTTGCGACAGAGCCGATTCATATTGTTGAAGACATTACCAAGCCCCGCCGCGATAGTTCAGTGACTGCTTGGGTGAATGTGATTTATGGCTGCAATGAGCACTGTACCTATTGTGTCGTTCCCGGTGTACGGGGCACAGAGCAATCTCGTTACCCTGAAGCGATTTACGCTGAGATGGAAGAGCTCGGTCGGCAGGGTTATAAGGAAATCACCCTTCTTGGCCAAAATATTGATGCTTATGGTCGCGATTTGCCGGGCACAACAGCAGAGGGTCGCAACAAATACAATTTGACGGATCTTTTATATTTCGTGCACGACGTACCGGGTATTGAACGGATTCGCTTTGCCACCAGTCACCCTCGCTATTTCACAGAGCGTTTGATTAAAGCTTGTCACGAGCTACCTAAAATTTGTGAACATTTCCATATTCCCTTCCAGTCCGGCGATAACGACGTTTTAAAGGCGATGCGTCGTGGTTATACCCACGAAAAATATCGTCGCATTATCGACAATGTGCGTAAGTACATGCCCGATGCCTCGATTAGTGCCGACGCGATTGTGGCGTTCCCCGGTGAAACAGAGGAACAATTCGAAAATACGCTCAAGCTCGTTGATGATATTGGCTTTGACCAGCTCAATACAGCGGCCTATTCACCTCGTCCTGGTACGCCTGCGGCGGTTTGGGAAAATCAACTTTCTGAAGAAGTTAAGAGCGATCGCCTCCAAAGATTGAACCACCTCGTTAATCAAAAAGCAGCGGAGCGTTCAGAGCGTTACGCGGGACGTATCGAAGAGGTTTTAGTGGAAGACCAAAATTCGAAAAATCCAAATCAGGTGATGGGTCGTACGCGTGGCAACCGTTTAACTTTCTTTGATGGCGATATCAGCGAACTCAAAGGCAAAATCATCTCGGTCAAAATTACTGAAGTACGTGCCTTTAGTCTCACTGGCGAACCTATCGAAGCTTTAGTGACGGCTTAGAGCGGCAATGGAAAAACCTTGGCTATACTAAAGACGGATTATATGAAATAATCATTGA
>CAZXBK010000219.1:0-6280 GCA_964638765.1 uncultured Synechococcus sp.
GTCTTTAAACAAAAATTTAAAGGTTGGACAGGCTATATTTTGACGGGAAATTCTGAGTTGGCGAAAAAGGTGGGATTGCGAGCCTCACGACGCTTCGTGGTGTATAACGGCGGCATCGAATGTCGCTTGCTGAAATACGAACTGTATTAGGATTCTCTGCTAGGATCAGAGTTCAAACCTCCCTCGTATTTACTCAAAAAACTGGCATGGAGATCCTCTGCACCCGCCCCAACTGCGGTAGCCCGAAAAATCAGTTTAGTGATCTCGATGATCCCACTCACTTAAAAACGACCCAGCAAAAATACTGCACTAGTTGTGGCATGCACCTCATCCTTGGGGGTCGATATTTAGTCGAAAAATTATTGGGACAGGGGGGATTTGGCGCTGCTTATCTCGCCCGCGATCGCTACACCCCGACAATGCGCAAGTGTGTGGTGAAACAGTTCCAGCCGATGGGGAACCTCAATGATGAGCAGTTGGCTTTGGCGCAGGGACTATTTGAACGGGAAGCCCATGTTCTAGAGCGCATTGGTAATCGCCACAAACAAATCCCAGATCTATTTGCTTTTTTCCCGTTAATTGTGCCCGATGCCAGTGGTACAGGTAATGATCAATATTTCTATCTAGTTCAGGAGTACATTGAGGGCGAAGATTTAGAACAGGAGCTTGAAAGGCGAGGCGCATTTTCAGAGCAGGAAGTCCGAAAAATTTTGATGTCAATGTTGCCCGTGCTGGAATTTGTGCACGAGGAAGGGACAATTCACCGGGATATTAAGCCATCCAATATTATGCGACGCAAGGATGGTTTGCTTTATTTACTGGATTTTGGCGCGGTAAAGGAAGTTACTGTGGGGGTCGCAGCAAAAACGCCCTCTCAACGGTCAACGGGTATTTATTCTCCGGGTTATGCGCCACCGGAACAGATGCGAGGAGCACAGGTTTTTCCCGCAACGGATCTATATGCATTGGCGGTCACTTGCATCGTTTTGCTAACCAATGAATCCCCTGAAACGCTTTTTGATGCCTACAGCAATACTTGGCAATGGAAACAATATGTCAAAGGTGGCGTGAGTAGCACCCTCGAAACAGTCCTTAACCGCATGCTGAAATCGACACCCGGCGATCGCCCTCCCTCTGCCCAGCAAGTTTTAGATGCATTAAAGCCTGCGAGTCCTGCCCCGGCTCCAAATGCACCTCCACAAATGACGCATATTCAGGCTCAAGTAAAACCGGCGCCGCCTTTACCGAAATACAATCCCCAAGTTGCGCAAGCTCCTCCCAAGCCTGTCAGAAAAAAGCCTCAGCCTATTCAGGCTAATCCCCCGAAAAATAATGATGACTCGATTGTGCCATCGTTACTAAAAGCGGCTTTCGTCGGTTTAGAAGGCACATTTCTTTACTTTGTCATTGTTGGTTTGATCGGTGGTAGTTTCGGTATTGGTCTGTGGGGCGCGACAGTAGGAGGGCTGATTTTTATACTGGTTCGTGGGCTAATCCCTGTGAACCTGTTGTCTTTTCTTGCTATTCCTTCAGCAGGGCTTGGGATCATCACAGCCAATACGATGTTTGGCATGTCGATCCTCCCCGTCCTATTTTGCGCAGTGATTGCAGCGGCAGGCGTAACCTTCGTCTTTATTATTTTTACGATTGTCTACCGCCTACTCAAAAGCATTTTGTAATGTGACTCTTGGTAAAAAAATAAGGCGATCGCCCCTTTTTTTAGCTGACAAGCTCTGAATCAGTGACCGAGACAGCACCATTCCTGTCGCTATCAGACCCTTCATCTTCCGATAGCTCTTCCTCTAAGATTTGGATTGCGCCACTAATTCGAAGCAGCGTATCCCGCAGATTATTTTGCTTGGTTTCTAGCTCAGCCATCATTTTTTGACCAGATTCATACTCTTGCTTGAGTTCAGCTAAACGCTTCTCTAACTTCTCTTTCATCACTTAACTTTCGTAATAATTTTTTCTTAGATTAAATTGAGAATCTGTGTCCTTCCTTGGGGAAGGTGGTCGAAGACCGGAAGGGGTTTCAGAAAGTGTTGTAACTCAAATTGAACCTGCTTTCAGCTATTCCTCAAAAGGAGAATTTGATTTTTTATTGTTACCAGTGACATTTTAAAAGGAGAATTTCTGAAGCCTCATCAAACTTAGGAAGCCTTAACCTTTGTATTTGTCGTTTGAAAAGTACCTTTGCCCATGTATTGCAACATCGTATCGGGAATTGGGCTAGGAACAGAGGGCTGTTGAGCCGGAACCATCACCATAAATTTGGCATCAAATTGTGACCCCTTCAGAATCACAGGTTTGCCGCCAGATTTAACCTTTTTTGCCTTCTGGTCACTTGCCAGAGACTTAATAAGTAGTGTTCCACTACCGGGAATCGTACATTTGGAAGTGGTGTAAATACAGCCCGAAACGACAACGGTTAACTCATCACCATCTATGCAAACAGGTTTGCCCGTAATTTTTGCTTTTCCTTTGCCGGAAATGACTCCCGGTGGTGCCACAACTTTGGCATCTCCAAAGGTAGACCCATCAAAAATTGCTTGGTCACCAGTAATGACAATAAAGTCTCCCATTGCCTACGACACCTTATACCGCACCCATTGCAAAAAAACAGAAGTGGCGGTTAGAAGCACTACCGTCACCATTACCCGTTTTAACTCGACAATTTTCTTCATTGATTACAGTTACAACTGCATTATCTTTTGTATTACCTGTATCAGAGCCGTAATGCTGGGTCGCAACTACTGCCGGACGAGTAGAAAATGGCCGCGTAAAAGTAACGTCGTACAAACCCGTACTCCTTCTGCTGACAGTAAACCCACTACCACTGACAACAGTTCCGTTGGCATTAACAAAACCTGCCACTACAAAATCATTTCGTTGGGCTTTATGAATAATTTGACCACTGCCTAATTTGATCGAGCCATTATCATCATTGACGACAGCGACTAAAATCCAGTTACTAGGGGGATTCGTATTATTTGAATATCTCCTGATTTGATACGAAACGGCTGATTGATCTCCTTTTAATGTATGAACTGCATACAATGCTTCCCAAGACTTTAGTACAACACCATCAGCATTGGCAGAACGAGCTTTACCATCATAAACATTAGATTTAGGAATATTCGAAGTAGGCTGAATAATATTGATATGACCAGCAGGGAAGAAACTAGATCTTTGCATTGAAATTGCAATAAATCGTTTTGTCCATTTCAGACGACCATTAATCCCTCCCCAAGAAACAACACCACCACCGCTCAGAGCAAATTGTGATTTGATGTAGCCTTCTATCGCACCAGACATCACATTATTAAACTTTTGTTCGCCAGTGAATGTGTTTGTTCCTCTGGTGGCTAGTTCATTCCAGCTTGGATTGTTTGTGCCATTCGCTGCAATTTTTCGGAAAAATAGGCGATCATTTACGGCATAGGATGCGGCAATTTGTAGCTGGTGGTTGTTACTAGAGTTACTATGTCTTGCCGTAATTAGATGGCTCCAAGCGTGACTGGTGTCGGGGACATCTCCCGTCGTTTGAGCATTGCCATCATTTTCGTAAAAGCCGGATTTCAATTTTTGGCCAAAGTTAGTGGTTGACGCCGCATGACCAAGGGTTACTGCTCCAGCAACATCTAAATCTCCACTCGCTGTTATGTTTCCAGAGACAGTTAATGCTTTACTGACTGCTAGATTACCGGCAAAAGAAGATGTGCCAGTACCGTAAACTGCCAATCCACCATTAGCTGTTGTTGTAAGTTTCATGCGTTCGGTACCACCATTTTTATTGCGCCATGAGTGGTTACCGTCAGCTGCATAAAATAAGGTACCGCTATTAATTCCGAGACCATAGCCTGACCAAAGTTGCAGCTTTAAATTGTTGCTGATGTCTTCATCACTGAAAGCGACTTTCTTAGCGCCATTGAGGTGAAGTGTTTCTCCAATAGTTAATTTATTGCCGACCGAAGTCTCGCCAGAAATGATGACTTTTCCTGAGCTTTCAATTTTTAGCGGTGTTTCACCACCATATTCAATATTGAGAATATTGTTGTCCCTTGGCGTGAAAACGGTAGCGTTTGCGTTGTCAGGGTTAACGAAGGTGAGCATTGGCGATGTTTTGTCTGCTCTACCACGGAGCGTTAAGGCTTTGCCATTATCAGTGGCGATAACTTCTAAAACGTCCTGTGGATCTGTCGTGCCGATACCAACGTTATTACCGAGAGGATTGATAGCTAAAGGTTTTTGGTTATGGGATTGGATCCAGCCGTATTGGAGGTGATAACCGAGTCGCAGGGTTGTACCGATGCTTAAGGCATCTCCGTTTGCATCTTGACTTTCATGGGCGATCACCACTTTCCCTGTAACGTCTAGATTCTTACCAACTTTTTGATTACCAACGGTTTCAGAATCACCAGTTACTTTGAGGCTGCCATTGAGGATTGCAAGGTCGGGATTTGCTGTACCGCCAGAACGCAAGGATAAATCTTGGTTTGTGGCATTTGGCAAATAAACGCCAGAATATTGACTAACCGCGCTATTAACGCGCACTTCATCATCACCAATGGTTTGATAAGTACATAAGGCGATCGCCCCATCGGGAAGTTTGGCCGCGACTCCCACCGTGATACTTTCTGTCCAACGGGTATAGCTCTCAGCAATTTCCTCTTGTTGCTTATTTGTTTTCTCTTGGGTGAGTTGAATATAAAGAGTGCCTTTTTTGAGATCGCCAAATCCTGAAAAGACGAGCTTGTTTTTTAGGACGAGCAGATGACCTGAACTATCAAGGGCTGTGCCTGCTGCAATTTCGACTTCTTTTTTATCTTTAATCGGCGTAACTTCTAAGCCTTCGAGAATGCCGGATACTTGCAAACTTTGGTTATGGTAAGTTTGGCGATCGCCGAGATATTTATGTTGCAACTCAAAGTCATCTTCGAGGAGAAATTGACCAGGGAAAAAGTTTGGTCTCTCGGTGGCAAAGTTCGTGAAGTCTTGCTTGGCAGGCATCGGTTTTATACTCCTTACAAATTGGAAAGAAATGTTTGGTCAATAAAAAGTTTTAAATGGCTTGGCTTGTGGTTCCTAGGATTGTGTTGCCAGCGATAATTTCTCCGGCTTCATTGCGTTGACAAATTTGCATTCGGTCATAGGCTCCTAGGGCGGCAAGGTTAAATGGTTTGGTCACAATTCTGTGAGTAATAGTTTCGTGATTCAGTTTTAAGGAGACATCAATTTCTACTCGTCCAGAGAGCTGTTTTAGACTAAGATTTTTGAGGCGCAATTGGTAGCCTTCTATTGTTTGTAGAAATTGCTCGTGGGTCACAGATTTCCGGAAAGAGAGAACATTATTTTCGATATTGGGGCGAGTGCTAAGGAGATAACTATTAGAGTTTTGCTCTAGAACTGTTGCACCCAATTTGAACATTAGATTTCGGGTGATTTCAGCAGGTTGCTCAATCGTTTCATCGTTTTGTTTTATCGTTTCAACAGCTGATTCAACAATAATGCGGGTATCAACTGTAAAGGTCTGATTTTCTGGATCTTCAAATAAAGAAAATGGAATCGGCTCAGCTTCAATCGCATCGGTAATCATTAGGCCAGCAGGATCGCGATCGCCATAAATTACGCTACTGCCTTTATTGTCTTCAGGATTTAGCAAGCGTAGAACTGGATTGAGGTTAAGCTGTTCTGAGTAAATTCGATTGGTTACATTTTGACGATTCAGCTTGTAGGTAACATCAACGGCGATCGCCCCAATAAATTTACTATCAGTTTGATTAGAAAGGGTCAGTTTAAAACCATCGAGAGATTTTAAGAATTGGCGATGTTTAACTTGGAAATTCAGAGCAAAAGAATTGTCTTGAATCACCATTTTACGAATTGGAAAACTCAGGGACTCAACTTCATTATCTAGTCGAATTTTGAGTTGTTGGGCAATCCACTTTAAATCTTTTTCTGGGTTTTCAGCATCTGGTGTAATAGTCACCGTCAAGTTGAATACTCGATTTTGGGGTGGAGCTAATAACGTAAAATCAAAGTATTGATGCACATCTTTAGTGATCTGCATCGTCGGCACGAGAATCTTCAGCGTGTAGTAGGTATGAGCTGGTTTTTCTTGGTCGATAATGGCTTTGGCAATGCGGGCTTGTCGCCAATATTTTTCGGGGTCGCGGTCAGGTAATGTGAGCTGAACTTGGAAGTAATGAGGCAAATGTTCGAAGTGCTCATAAACTTTGACTTTATCGCCAAAGCCGGAGTTCTTTAGGTATAGCGCTAA
>CAZXBK010000220.1:0-6274 GCA_964638765.1 uncultured Synechococcus sp.
CATAATACGTAAACATCAAATCAAGGGTCCCGAAGCCTTTGGGGTCTGGATTTAAAGATTTCAGATTGACTTTATGAGAAAAACTGGAATCATAAGTTAAAATCCATTCATAAATATTTACAACTAATATTTGATATCTGCGAGTCAATCACCTCGCCACGACAAACCTATAGCCGTGCCATTTTGTTAAATCATCCCCTATTTTCCGTTGGAGCGATCTACGTCCTTAAGCGACAACAAGATTTGCTACGCAATACGCCTTTACTCGTCTGTCTAGCAGCCGGGTTCTTGGTCTCAGTGCCTGTCTTTTTTCAGGCGCCTCTCGTTCGTGCGCTCCCTTGGGTGAGTTTGGCATTAACTACAGTCTGGGTGGCGATCGCCCATACACTCCGACAACGGGAAAACACCGAGATTTGGGGTGATCTGTTGTGGGGATTTGCTTGGACTTGGCTCGCTGGCTCAGTCTACTGGGGCTGGCTACGTTACGAACCCTATTTACATTTACCTGTTGAGGCGATCGGTTTACCCTTCGCGATGTGGGGTCTTTGGAAAGGTCGCGGCTTAGTGGGTCACCTATTTTACCTTGGCTCCCTGCTCGGTACAGCTATTACCGACATTTATTTCTATATCGCGGATCTCATTCCCTACTGGCGGAGTTTGATGTACGCAGAGCCAGATTTTGTGATGCCTATTTTTCAAGATGCCCTTGCCCAGATGCAGACACCTTGGGGCGTGAGTTGGGCTGTTGTCCTTGTAAATTTATTAATCGCGATTAGTTGGTGGGCCTTTAAACAACCCCAAATTCCCTATTGGAGTTTTGCCGGCGCTGTTGTGAGCACATTATTCGTAGACGGCTTATTTTGGGTGGCGGCTTGTTTCGCATAGTGCCTTTTCAGAAAAAGCTTGCGGACATCAACCGTTTATCACTGTAATTACTACGACATCCATACCAAATAAATTCCTACGCTGTTCGGTAGCAGAAGGAACGGTCACTTCCAAAGCTTGGAAGTATATTTATATCAATGTGCATCCTCTGATAAGCACCCTGTATCTGATCCCAAAGAGACTGTAGAGTAAACTCAAGTAATATAAACATCAGCTAAACTTTGTCTGGCGTTCAAACTGTCATCGCCCATTCCAAAGTGATGACCCCATTACTGACCCCTCATCTCATCATCAAATCTGCCAATGGTTCTCGACAATACCCATTGGTGGGAGACGTCTATTGGACAGTAGGGCGCAGCAAAGGTAACAGCATTATCATCACAGATCCTTGGATGTCCCGCAGTCATGCTTTCATCCAACGCCTCGATAACGGTGAATTTTATCTAATTGATTTAGGGAGTCGCAACGGTAGTTTTGTGAATGGTCGCCGTGTAAGCGTGCCAACAACACTCAATCACCAAGACCAAATCATGTTTGGGCAGTCGGAAATGATCTTTTTAAATCCGCCCCAAGAAAAACAAACTCTACCGCAACGGGGCACAGAAGAGCGTCTATTACCCCTTGAAAGTGATCCGATTACCGATACGCTCCATGAACGGCGGCTAATTTCGGTAATGGTCGTAGATATTCGTAATTTCACAGTCTTTAGTCGTCAGGTAGATAACCATACTTTGTCCTTAACGGTAGGTACATGGTTCCGTCAGGCAGGCGAGATTATTAAAAATTCTGGCAGTTGGGTAGACAAATATATCGGCGATGCGGTGATGTCCATTTGGTTTCACGGTGAAGAGGCTGTCGATCCACAGGAGCTTATTAATGTGTTTCAAGCGGTTAGTGATCTAAACCAAATGACAACGGATTTACAGCGTCAACTTTCACTACCTTTTGATTTAAAAATTGGAGCTGGTATTAATACGGGCTATGCCATGGTCGGCAATACAGGGACGGGTGATCGCCCTGACTATACGGCTATTGGCGACACGGTTAATGCAGCTTTCCGCCTAGAATCAGCGACGAAGCAACTAACAGAAGACGTTGCAGTCGGACGGGAAACCTTTGCTCATCTGGGTAATATTGCCAATATCTCCAACCACTTTGTCGAGCATCAGCTGTCTTTGAAGGGCTACGACCAGCTGTTTACAGCATTTTGCGCCAGTTATGAAAATCTTGACTATGTATTGCTAGATCATCTGGTACAAACTTCCAAGCAAAAATATCCTGATTTCCATTAACCGCTAGCCCTAGACTACATTTACAGTGCAATATTTACAGTTCAATCATTTCTAATTGAAAGACCTCGGCAAAGACATTCGGTAAATCTTGTCGTACCTGAGCCATCGTAATTTCTGGTAAGAATTGCGCCAAACTACCAACTGGGCGATCGCCAATGCCACAGGGCACAATTTTTTCAAAGCCTGTTAAATCTGGACAAACATTGAGAGCAAAGCCGTGCATCGTGATCCAGCGCTTAACCTTAATGCCGATCGCCGCTACTTTTCGACCTTCAACCCACACACCCGTCAAACCCTCAAGGCGATCGCCTTGCAATCCATAGCTCGCCAACAGCCGAATAATCACCTCTTCCAGTTGACGTAGATACCAGTGTAAATCCTGTTGATGACGCCGCAAATTTAAAATCGGATAACCGACTAGCTGCCCCGGACAATGGTAAGTCACTTCACCACCCCGCTCCGTCCGATACAGCAAATTTGCCTGTTCCGCTGGGTCAAACTTTAAAAATGCAATATCCGAACCAGTCCCCAAGGTGTATACAGGAGGATGCTCCAGCAGCAATAGTCGATCCGGATAATAGGGATACTGCAAATGGTCTGCCACCAATGACCGCTGCCACTCCCAAGCCTCAGCGTAGGGCACCTGCCCCCATTGCTTAAGTAGGCATGGGTTTGGCAAATGTTTCGTGTTACTAAGAAAAATAGTCAAGGGATACTACAGATAATTAAAAAACGTCAAAAGTCAGACTTTCTTCCCTCAGAAAATGTTAGCGTTTGAGCCTCTAATCAGTAAAGGATTAAGAACTGTAAAAGCAACAATGCTTTCTTGAAGTTTCAGACTCGATAAATTGACAAGCCTCGATTGTAAAAAATATAATTAGAGCTGTAGAGGTCAAATAAAAACAACATTGATTTATCGACTTATTCCATTAAATTTGTTGTTTTCAATATCTAGGGAATAAATAGGCAAGTAGCAACTGGTTTAACACTACAAGTAGTGTTTGTCCGAATTAAAAATAGAAAGTTAAACTGTACTTTCGTCCCAAGATGTTATTACTGAACTAAAGCTATTTTTGATTTTGATATAGTAGTTGTACCGCCAAACTTAAGCTTGGTCTCACACCAAGAAAACACTCTACAAGAGCATTTTGAGTTGTTATGAATATTGTTTTAATCCATGGCGGCTTTTCTCTAGGATCTCTTCCGAAATGCCCTTGTGACAACTATTAGGATGGAGTAACCTGATATTATGAAGCTATTGATCCAAGGCAACAATATTGCAGTTACAGAGTCAATCCATGACTATGTAGAAAGCAAATTGGAGAAAGCGACAAAGCACTTTCAAACATTTGCAACTAAGGTAGATGTTCATTTATCTGTCGCGAACAATGCCCGTGTGAATTCTAAGCACAAAGCAGAGGTTACAGTCTATGCCAATGGAACAGTAATTCGAGCACAGGAAGGCAGCGAAAATCTCTATGCCAGCATCGATTTAGTTTCTGATAAAATTGCCCGTCAACTCCGCAAATATAAAGAGAAAAAGTTCGGTAAAAAGACTCACATTCAAGAGAAAACGGCGGAGCTTTTACCAACTGATGCGGTGCCTGAGAATCTAATTGGCGATCGCGCACCTGAGTTGCCTTCTGAAGTGGTACGGATGAAGTATTTTGCCATGCCACCGATGACGATTGATGAGGCGTTGGAGCAACTGCAAATGGTAGACCATGATTTCTACATGTTTTTGAATAAAGATACTGAGGAAATCAATGTCATCTACACGCGCAATCACGGCGGCTATGGTGTTATTCAGCCCCGCGAGGCCAAAGAGTAGATTTACTCAACGGTTGAATGCTCAGCTTGGTTACAACAGATTTAGTCAGTAAAGTGATAGGAACGACTTCGTTTAGGGTTGTTCCTTTTTCTTATGCAAAGTGAGGGTGATTGTTGCTCCCCTTGCAAGGTTAAGTTGGTCTTGGGCGCTACTTTGATTGGCACTAATTTCTAGCCAGCCATGACTTCCCTTAAGAATGCAAAGGGCATGGACTGGAACATCGCTGTAGGTTGTGACAAAGGTAAGACGGCGATCGCCAAGGGTCACGTATTCTCCCAAGTGAGCAGCGCAATAATTTGGAATATTTGTAATGACATTACCAAAGTGATCAATATGCTGAATCACTCCCTGTAGCTGGTTATGAGTAAGGATGTGGGGTCGTAATTCTAGTTGGACGAGCTCGGCGATCGCCACGGGGGAACCTAATTGATTTAAGGGCACTTCTTGGGTGAGGTGGGCAGCAACTGGAGCAAAAATATCCCGACCATGGAACGTTTGGCTTGGTTCTTCGTTTTGGGTGCGCCAATACTTGGGATTGTCTAGTTGGACGGCGGTGATCGCCTCAAAAATATCAAAAAGACTGCTCGCTAAGCCATTGTCTGGCCCCACAAAAAAACCTTCTTTAAACTGAATAGCAACACCGCGACGCTGACTGCCAACGCCGGGATCGACAACGCCGAGAAAAATGGTGCCTTTTGGGAAACAGGGAGCGCTATTCATCAGGCAAAATCGCCCAGCCCATAGATCTTGGGGCGGAATATCGTGGGTGATATCGATACAACGAGTCTCAGGGGCAATAGTGGCGATCGCCCCCTTCATCATCCCCACATAACCATCCTTCAACCCAAAATCAGTCAATAATGCAATCAATTCCATTTCGAGTCATTTTGTAATATTTGATACAAAATAGCTGTGCTTTTGTTATTGTAAAAGAAGTTCGACTCCACAAGAAAAAGGCGAAAAAGAATGCTAAATATCCGACGCAACCGTAATAAGCAGGTTAAAGAAGCTCACCGTAACTATCTACAACGTCATCTACAACACCGCCTTGAAGCAGCCCGTAACCAAGGCAACGAATCTTTGATTCGTCAGCTTCAGGAAGAAGCACGCTATCTACATATCGACATCTAAAAAAGTATTCAACTCTATCTCAGCGAGGTACGGCGATCGCTCCAGCGGCTGATCCATAACGACCCGAACGAATACTAGAGGCGAAGATCTCTACACATCAAAAAAGGAGCATTAATACTAATGCTCCTTTTTCTATTCATAAACCCAGTAAATTGGCGAAAACTGAGCTCTTATTTACCCATACCCAGCTTTTGTGCCTTCTGGTAAACCTTACCTTCCGTTAAGAGTGAGGGAGCAACAACAACCTCAACCTCTTGCATCTCCTTAATGTTCTTTGCACCAAGGGTTCCCATACTAGTTTTCAGCGCGCCGAGGAGATTGTGAGTACCATCATCCAAAGTTGCAGGGCCAGTCAAAATTTGCTTGATACTACCAGTTGTACCGACATTAATACGAGTACCGCGGGGTAACACAGGACTAGGCGTAGCCATACCCCAGTGGAAACCACGACCCGGAGCCTCAGCAGAACGGGCAATGGGAGAACCAATCATCACACCGTCAGCACCAGACGCAATACATTTACAAATGTCGCCGCCCGTCACAATGCCACCATCCGCAATAATCGGCACATAACGACCAGACTCTTTCTGGTAATCGTCCCGCGCACCAGCGCAATCCGCTACGGCTGTCGCCTGGGGAACACCAACACCGAGAACACCACGAGAAGTACAAGCTGCACCTGGGCCAATACCCACAAGTACTGCCGCTGCACCAGCACGCATCAACTCAAGCGCAACATCATAGGTGACACAGTTACCTAAAACGACAGGCATAGGCATATCATCACAAAGCTGCTTCAGATTTAGGGGTGTAATGCCTTCAGGAGAAAGGTGGGACGTCGACACAACTGTCGCCTGAATAAATAAAATATCTGCGCCGGCATCTGCAACGACCTTGCCGTATTTTGTCGCACCAACAGGTGTCAAACTAACCGCAGCTAAACCTTTCTTGGACTTGATGTCTTTAATGCGCTCAGTAATCAATTCTGGCTTAACGGGTTCAGAATATAGCTCTTGCATCAACTCAACAAACCCGGACTTATCGACCGCTGCGATGCGATCAAGAATTGGGTCAGGGTCGCTGTAGCGGGTCTGAATCCCTTCTAAATTAACAACGCCTAGGGCGCCAAGCTCAG
>CAZXBK010000221.1:0-6272 GCA_964638765.1 uncultured Synechococcus sp.
ACCAGGGCAGTTTGCTTCTAGGGAGTCGAGCAATTCTTTTACGGAAGAACCATCACAGTCAACGGTGGGTTCGTTCTTCGTGAATTTTTGGAGGGGGGTGGGAATTAAAACTTTAACGGCCATTTCAAATAGGACAAACTTTAAATAGGTAAACAATAGAAAACTGGGCAAGCGAGAAAACACTCACCCAATTCAGACAAGCAATTATACAGAAGTCTCTTGCCAATCTAGACGCTCAAGGGTGCGAGCACGGTCGAGCGCTGCTTCAAAAGAGCTGAGGTTTGCATCGATTGTGTAAGGCTCGCCTGCGGAGTTTTGGACAGCTTCCTGAGTCTTGAGACCGTTACCAGTGATGTACACAACGGTCTTTTCGTCAGGATTGATTTTGCCAGCTTCCACAAGCTTCTTGAGCACAGCGATTGTTGTACCACCCGCAGTTTCAGTGAAGATACCCTCAGTTTCAGCGAGGAGCTTCATACCTTCAACGATTTCTGCATCAGTTACATCTTCAATGTTGCCGTTAGTCTTACGAGCAATATCAAGGGCATAGACACCGTCTGCAGGGTTACCAATCGCAATCGACTTGGCAATAGTGTTGGGCTTCTGGGGCTTGATAAAGTCGCGGCCTTCTTTAAATGCTTCGGAGATAGGAGAACATCCTTTTGCCTGAGCGCCACTAAAGCGGACATCTTTTCCTTCTACGAGACCAGTTTCAACGAACTCATTGAAGCCTTTGTAAATCTTGCCGAAGAGAGAACCGGAAGCGAGAGGCGCAACGATGTGGTCAGGAAGTTCCCAGCCGAGTTGTTCAATTACTTCGTAACCAAGGGTCTTAGAACCTTCGGAGTAGTAAGGACGGAGGTTAATGTTCACAAAGCCCCAGCCTTTGGAGTTCGCAACTTCAGAGCAGAGACGGTTTACTTGGTCGTAGTTGCCGTGAACCGCCATCAAAATGGGGTTGTAGATAAGGGTACCGAGGACTTTACCAGCTTCGAGGTCAGAAGGAATAAAGACACAGCAGTCTAGGCCAGCATGGGCGGCGATCGCCGCAGTGGAGTTTGCAAGGTTACCAGTACTTGCACAGGAAACGGTAGAGAAACCAAGTTCTTGGGCACGGGTGAGAGCAACGGATACAACGCGATCCTTAAAGCTCAATGTGGGCATATTAACCGCATCGTTCTTGATGTAAAGCTCCTTGAGGCCGAGGCGACGAGCTAAACGGTTTGCCTTGAGCAGAGGAGTCATACCTGTACCGACATCGATGGGAGTGTCAGTTTCAACAGGTAGAAATTCTTTGTAACGCCAGATGGAGTTGGGGCCAGCTTCGATAGTTTCGCGGCTAACTTTGCTCTTAATTTTCTCGTAGTCGTACTTAACTTCGAGGGGGCCAAAACAAAATTCACAAACGTGCTTTGCTTCTGCTTCGTAGGTTGCGCCGCACTCTTTACAAGCAAGCTGAGTGAAGTTTGCCGTATCGAGTGACTTGAGGGCGTCTTTGTTAATAGGTGCCTGAACCATAATGTTTTCTCCGTTTCCATGAATGCTAAATGCTTGAAGATGATAGTAGTCAGTAAAAATCCCTACGTCAACCAATCCCGATAAAAATAGTCGGGATTCGGCAGGAAGCTTTTGGGGTAAAAGTTATGGCGATTTTTGGGAAGAATTAAAGGAGTGAACTCGAAAATAAGTTTTAAAATTGTGCTTGAGTTGTGGCTCAAATTTTTTGGTGAAGGAGGCGGTTCCCGTGCATAAGTTTTTTGGTGGCGTTTTAATGACTACGCTGGTCTCAATGGCCGCTACTCCGGCGATCGCCTCCTCTTTTCACGACGGCGGTTGGGCAAACTCCGTTAGCCTTGCTCAAAAACAAATTGATTTACTCACCGAGGTTGAAGAATCCCTCTACAGCACCAAAATCGGGTTTGTGCAGGGCAGCTACCGCAAGTTGTTTTTTCATATCGGTGAACTAGATCGCTACCTTGATCGCTTTGGGAATGGTTCAACGCCAAGTTGTACTGGGCAAGCATTAAGCGGTGCCGAGCTCGATATCTATTGCACGTTATTTAACTCTCGCCCGTTACTATTTCAACTTCTTGCGGCTACGGAACAGCGACAAATCAAATTAGGAAGTGCAGAATCTAGTTTGCTGAATCGTGCAGGCGGTGATCCTTTGCTTTCACCCAGCTTGACCTCCCAAGAAGCTTGGCAAAGTGAACAGGAAACCTTTGACGTTCTCGTCGTCGGTGATGCCAAACCTGCCCAAAATCAAGGGGATATTACCCGTCCGGCGATCGCCCCGCTGCCTCTTACTATTAATGCGATTGATACCCAAAAATCTGCGCTGCTCGCCCTAAATCCTCAACTTCCGAGCGGATATGAGCTGGCAGAAGATACGACTTTTGAGACGACTACAACTCGCTTTCAATATGTGCCTGTCGCCCAGGAATATGAATGGCACGCCGAATTTTTAGCGCAACCCAATACGGGATTAACTCGCCTGATGCCCCGCGAAGCCTATGAGGAAAATTATCAAGCGAGCAGCCTGAAGCCAGATCTCATTGAGCAATTTCCGTTTCCAGTTTTGGGAGAAACAAATCCTTTCCCAAATTTGCCGCTGCTCTACGAAAATGATGAGCTTAAATTTATCCCCGAAGACTTTAATTTAGGGCTGATCACAGACCTCGGCGAAACAGACTTTTCAGACCTCGGAACTTTAGAGAATGCCGTCACGCAATACGAATCTCCCACCACTTTCACGGGTCTCCAGCAGGAACAACGCCGTTTACTGTTCCAAAAAGATGGGCGATCGCCGAGCACTGCTCCTCTACAGCTCAATCACACCTATTTAGTCCGCCTAATTCAATACGATTTTGCTGAAGAAATTTTGACGGGTGAACCCCTGCCTCGCTATCGACTGAAAGAACTTAATTTGTTGGCAGATCCTGACAGCTATGATGTGTTGCTTGCAGTGAAGCCCGTTAAGGAATGGTTTGATGGGGGCTACACATTACTCTGGCAAGTCCTTAACCAATCTGAAGCGACAGCTTTGACGGATTTGACTGACTATATTGTTGTTGATTCTCCAAGACAATTTTAATTATTGCTAGCTACAAATCGACTCTAAAGTATCAAAGGCATAGTCCGTAGAAAGCTTTTTTAGAACATCTTTGAAAGCTTGATGCTCATCGGATAATTCTTCAATTAAAAAAAATTTTTTGCCATTGAGACAGGCGATTACCACGTGACTATTGTCTATTTTTTCTGATTAAAAAAAGAGTTAGATGATGCTTTCTTCCCGATGGATACAGTAGCAATTACGTCCCTTAGCTTTAGCCCGATATAAAGCCTTGTCCGCCGCATTGATCATCCCTTGAATCGTATTCCTAGGGCTGGGTATAAATGTTGCAATACCTAGACTTATCGTTACCCTTTGTTCTTTTGCAACTCCGTAGAGTATGGATTTTTGCTTGAGATTTGCCTGTATATTTTCTGCCAATTCTTTCGCCTTAGAAGCCGCCTCATCCTGCAAAACAATGGTGAACTCTTCACCACCATAACGACAAACTAAACCATTGAAAGGCTTAGCTGTTTCGAGTAAAACCTGAGCAACTGCCTGAATACAGCGATCGCCTTGGGGATGGCCGTAGGTATCGTTGTAAATCTTGAAATGGTCAATGTCGCAGACAATTAAACTAATTGCCTTTTGCTCCTGTTTTGCAGCTTCCCAAATCACCTGAATCTGACTGTCAAAGTAGCCGCGATTTCTGGTCTGGGTAAGACTATCTGTAATGGCCAAACGTTGTAATTTTTGATTAAGTTGAGCCAGCTTTAGGGTACGCTCCTCTACACGATTTTCGAGGGTTGAAAATGAGGATTTGAGCTGGGCTGTCATCTGGTTAAATGATGAGACTAAAATCTGTAGCTCACGACTCAAGGGAAGAGGCACAACTTGGTCTAAATTGCCCGCCGCAATCTTTTGGGACATCTTGCTTAGGAGTAACAATGGCGCTGTGTAGGAGCGAGCCATAATGATCCCAACTATCAAAACCATCCCAGCAACTAACATTGAGACCGTTAAATTTTTGAAGTTATGGATTTCGACCTGACCTAAAAAATCCTTTTCGGGAATAATGACGGTGATTAACCAATCAATACCTTTCTGATTTTCCCAAGAAGTACAGTGAAGGATATAGCGCTCCCCTTGAAGCTGGAAGATTAACTGAGTGTCTTTCTGGGTGGTTGATCCATCATCAAACTTTTTAGATAAATTTTGGGCAGCCGCCTGAATGAGTGGATTCGCGCTATTTTCTGCTGCCAACCGCACTGGTTCCTCGGTTTCTAAAGACAGGGTAAAAGGGACTTCTGGCGTTGAGTTGGCAACCAATAACCCATCGTGTTCTGTGATAAACGCAATGCCAGTTTTTGCAATATTGAGGCTGGCTAGAAATTGACTAATGTTCTTTAAGGAGAGATCCGTGAGAAATACTCCCTGAAGAGTACCTTCTTGGTCAAAATAAGGACTAACAGCGGTGACATCTAAACGTTTTCGCGTGACGGATGCCTCGATATCCGTAAAAGTTGGTTGCCCAGCTTCAATCGCCATTTTGTACCAATTGCGTTTGCGAGCATCGTAGTTGGGACTTTGGGAAATCAGGCTGCCTGGCTTTTTGTTTTCGTCAATGAAATAACGTTGGATGGCTCTATTTGTTTCACTGTTGGCCAGTACTAGATATTTTTCTGAATGGTTCGCCCCAACAAATTCACCTTCTAGGTTGGCAAAGGCGATTGTGCCAATTGTTGGCTCTAGAAACTCAGACTGTCTGCTAAAAAAATTGAGGATTTGGTCAAAATCTTCAGTATTTACCAATCCTTGCTGAAATGTTCGAATATAGCCTTGTTGTAAAAGATGGGGTTTTTCTAGGTAGTCTTCAAGTTGGACTTGAATGTTTTGGGATACCTGTTCTGTGAGTAGGCTCGCGGCTTCTAATGCAACTTCTTGACTGTGTTGGATAGATAGAACATGCATCAATCCCATACCGATAATCGTAAGGCCAGTAAAAGGAATAGTTAGCAGCCAAAATAACGGTAGCTTTTTTTGTTTTATCCAAGTCAGAGGCACTGGCATATAAACGCTATCGGCAATAAATCAACATTTGTGGAGATGAATATCAGGGCGATCGCCTTAGGGTGCTACAAAGTGGTGGACACTAATGACTTTTTACTAAAAGAGTACGATTTACAGGGTTCTATCAGTCAAACGAACTTAGTCATTTAATACTTTTAGGCTTCCTCACACTGATCGTATCTGGGATTTTTCCAGTGCCACTATTTTTAACAATACCGATATCTACCCGAAGTACATCTGAAAAGTGATACAAAGCAAAGATTGGTGATGACTGGCTATTTTGGTGAAGTGTACAAAAGTCGGTTTTGTCTTGTCTGTTCGTTCTCTACATCTCAAGTCCCACAGACTGTATTCACACATAGATAGTTTTTTAGACCCATGTCAGGCGATCGCCGAGTCATCCGCTGCAACAATCCGTAACAATGTGTATAAACTATTCACAGAAAAGGGTTTAAAGGCGGCAAGGGAGGTTGTTAAACTGTTACCTAACCAAAAACGACAGTTATAGTAGGTGCAGCAAAATAGCGACATCTGCTTGCTTTTAAAAAAGGACGCAATAAATTACGGATATGGTAAGTACTGTAAATAAGCCTTCTGGGTCAGACGAACTGCGCCCCGGCGTTAAAGTTCCAGCGAAGGAAACAATCCTCACTCCTCGCTTCTACACCACCGACTTCGATGAAATGGCAAAGATGGATTTGTCTGTCAACGAAGAAGAGATGGAAGCAATTATTGAAGAGTTTCGCGTAGACTACAACCGTCACCACTTTGTCCGTGACGAGTCTTTCGATGTCTCCTTCGATGGTATTCAAGGGGAAACCCGCGAGCTTTTCGTTGAGTTCCTAGAGCGTTCTTGTACTGCTGAATTCTCCGGCTTCCTCCTCTACAAAGAATTAGGCCGTCGTCTTAAGGACAAAAACCCCCTCTTGGCTGAAGGTTTTACCCTCATGTCTCGCGATGAAGCCCGCCACGCAGGTTTCCTCAACAAGGCAATGACAGACTTTAATCTGTCCCTTGACCTCGGCTTCCTCACAAAGAGCCGTAGCTACACATTCTTTAAGCCGAAGTTCATCTTCTACGCGACTTATCTCTCTGAGAAGATCGGCTACTGGCGTTATATCAAGATTTACCGCCACCTCGAGAAGAACCC
>CAZXBK010000222.1:0-6249 GCA_964638765.1 uncultured Synechococcus sp.
AAGCTCTATCGGCCAGAAGTGCACCGGCTTCTATCTCTGGCAACAATGCATCCGCGCCATCTAAATTATGAGCTTGACCAGCTGTTAAGTAAAACCCTGTTGGGTTTCCTAATGCATCACAAGTGGCATGAATCTTCGTACTTAAGCTTCCTCGACTGCGACCGATAGCTTGGTCATCTCCTGTTTTTTTGAGCCCCAGCACTATGTTGGTGAGCTCTCACAATCGTGGCATCAATCATTGCATATTCATTATCTGCATCCTGAGCTAGGACTGTGAATATTTGCTCCCAGATACCTCGATGGTTCCAACGGGTAAATCTAGTGTGCACCACTCGGAAATCACCGAATCTCTCAGGTAAATCCCGCCAAGGTAACCCGCACGATAGCGATAGAGAATGGCTTCTACAAATAAACGATTATTCTTTGCTGTACGTCCCACAGAGCCTTGGCGACCGGGCAAGAAATCTTTGATTCTGTCCCACTGGTCATCTCTGAGGGCATAACGGCGGCTACTCATATCACACACTGATTTGCTTGGTTATCGACTCAATCTTAAGCTCTTTCCTGCTCTCATCCCTATTTGATGAAACGCCCTAAACAGCCTTGGCAACCCAGCAAAGTAACCATGCGTTTTCAAACTTGTTGAATTTGCATCCAGTTTCACAGACTATTTTCACTTTTGTCCTTGACATGGAACATAATCGCTTCCCCAAGGAAGGACAAAATTTGCCTTTATTTTTTAATCGAAATTACTATACGCGTGCACCTTTTACCCGACAACCAACGCCGCCTTTTTCTTGGAGACTTTTATGGGTGAGTTCCCGTGGCGAAAAAATTACATCGGTCACAACCTGCCATTTTTCGAGCATTAATTTTCTGAAACGTTGCTCTTCTTCGGGCGCTGCACCATTAGTGACGTAATAGGCTTGGCCCTCTTTTCCCTCCACAAATTCGCCATTGCAGAAGTTATAAAAAACTCCATTGGCTAAATTTTCTCGCAGTACTTCAAGACCTGCCCGCTGCAAATCCGAAACGGCGATCGCCTCAAGATTATGTTGTAGCTCTAGCAATGCGGACATTGTTTCAGTGGTGCTACAAGGTGCAAGCTCTGCCATTTCCTGGGCATTTTTTAGAGCTTCGGAACTGTCATTCACCACCACAAGGCCTTTGCCAAGAAACAAAACTCCCATATCGAGATGAAATTGACCGGGTTGTTCGACTTCGATAATTTGTTCTGGACTATTAAGGCGAAATTCTGCGGTTAACAAATCTTTCAGGCGATCGCCCGTAATACCTTTCAAATTCGTTGTTGCGTCGATAGCATCTTTACCAATGAGTACGACTGTTTGACCTTGGGCATCTTCACCCACAATCATGTTGCCGCCCTCAATGTACGCAGACATAGGCTCAACTTTTTGTTTGCGTAACTTTGCCACAGCTATTTGTTGGGAAACCATTTCTGCCTCATTGACCTTGATGCCGAGGGGAATCCAGAGATGATCTTCCGTTAAAACCTGTTCAAGAATTTCATTAGCGACTTGTCCCTGCCACCGCGATCGCCGACCTTCAGTCATTGCGGCAATTAACTTCTCTAAATCACAGACCGTCGACACTAAAACCGTACCGTCATCGAGATACTCTGCACTATCTTCCGCCCATTTCAAAACAGGCTGATTGCTGACGCTCACTCGATAATCTAAACCAGAAAATTGCGGCTGAGATAATTCTGCTTCTACATCATTTGCCCCTTCGCCGTAAGTCAAAATTTCCAGTCTTAAACCTAATGTTTGGGCTCGTTCTGCAAAGAAGCGTAGGTAAGCCAACTCCGTTTCTACAGGCTGACCATCGGTGTGACTCCGTGAATAGTTCATATACCAGAGGTTTGTACGACCACTAGGCGTTTTACGGTGGAGGGGCGATCGCCGCGTCTTGAGATCTTGATTACCGGAAGAAATATGCGTGGAATTTTCTGGCTGTTGCATGATCAATCTGTTTACGACCTAACCCTGTGTAGCGTAGCTTTTTCGCTGCTAGGTAGGGTAATCCGCATCGAAATATGACGGCGATCGCCTCCCTTGATACGGGCAGAATTCCGCCAAAATAGGGATCAAACTTTAGCGCATATGTAACGTAAGACCTATGGCTGTCCTCGAAAAAGGCAACATTTCGATCCATACCGAGAATATTTTCCCGATTATCAAAAAATCTCTCTACACAGACCATGAGATCTTTTTGCGGGAACTCATTTCCAACGCAGTGGATGCCATTAGTAAAAGAAAAATGGCGAAGCTGTCCGGCGAAAGTAGTGTTGAAGTGCCCGATGGCGAAATTATCCTTGCGGTTGATAAAGAGGCTAAAACCCTTTCCATTACCGACAATGGCATCGGTTTAACGGCTGAGGAAGTCAAAAAGTATATTAACCAAGTTGCTTTTTCGAGTGCCGAAGAATTTATTGAAAAGTACGGCAGCGAAGCAGATGGGCTAATCGGTCACTTCGGCTTAGGTTTCTACTCCGCGTTTATGGTCGCGAGTAAAGTCGAAATTGATTCCCTATCTTGTAAGGATGGCTCCGAAGCAGTGCATTGGTCTTGTGATGGTTCCCCTGAGTTTGAACTCAGCTCCAGCGACAAAGACACCATCGGTACTACGATCACCCTCACCATCATGGATGATGAGACAGAGTATCTAGAAGACCAGCGCATTCAGCAGCTCGTTAAGACTTATTCGGACTTTATGCCCGTTGTCATTAAGTTCAACGACGAGCAAATCAACAAGCAGCGTGCTATCTGGAAAGAATCTCCTCAGAACCTCACCGACGAAGACTATCTAGAGTTTTATCGCTATCTCTATCCTTTCCAAGAAGAGCCTCTCCTCTGGGTACATCTCAACACTGACTACCCATTCATGTTGAACGGAATCCTCTATTTCCCTAAGTTGCGTCCCGATGTGGATGTTACTAAGGGTCAAATCAAACTCTTCTGTAATCAAGTTTTCGTCAGCGATCACTGTGAGGAAGTTATCCCCGAATTCTTGATGCCTTTACGCGGCGTTGTGGATAGTACTGATATTCCCCTCAACGTTTCTCGTAGTGCTCTCACAAATCACCGCACTGTCCGCCGCATCTCTGATTACATCGCTAAGAAAGTCGGCGATCGCCTAAAAACCCTTTACCGCGATGACTATGCAGCTTATGTAAAAGGTTGGGAAGATATCGGCACTTTCGTGAAATATGGTTCGATTCGCGACGAGAAATTTAAGAAGCAAGTCGAAGATATTTTGATTTATCGCACAACTTTTGAAGCGGATGCTGTGAAGCCTGAAGAGCCTAAGGTTGAAGTTCAGAGCGGCGACAGCGATGTTTGGGATGACGTGAGCAAAGACGGCAATATTTCTACTGAGCCGTTCACAACCCTCAAAGATTATCTAGAGCGCAACAAAGAAAAGCATGAAAATCGTGTTTTCTATTGCACTGACACTGCTACCCAAGCGACTTACATCGAGTTGTATAAAAACCAAGGCTTAGAAGTCTTGTTTATGGACTCCTTTATCGATACCAACTACTTCATTCCGTTCCTGGAGCGCGAATTTACTGAAGTGAAGTTCTCCCGTGTGGACTCGGAGCTTGATGACAGCCTCGTTGACAATGATAAAGCCAGCGAGATCGTTGATCCCAGCACCAACAAAACCCGTGCTGATGTGATTAAAGAAGTCTTTGAAAAGGCGATCGCCAAAGAGAAAGTCAACATCAAAACCCAGTCCCTAAAAGGTGCTGACGAACAGGCGGCTCCTCCTGCAATGGTACTTTTACCTGAGGCAATGCGTCGCTTACAGGAAATGACAGCAATGATGCAACAAAGCACAATGCAGTTCCCTGAAGACCACGTTCTAATGATCAATACAGCTCACCCATTGATCGAAAATATCTATAACCTCAGCCAAGGTTCGATTATTCAAGCGGACGGTACATCTTCCAATCAAGCAACGGTAGATATGCTTTGTCAACATGTTTATGACCTAGCGTTGATTGCCCAGAAAGGCTTTGATGCAGATGGGATGAAATCTTTCGTTGAGCGTTCCAACCAAGTACTGACTAAATTGAGCGAAAAGTAAAACGGCTAGTATGCATGGTTATTTCCTGTGGTTTTGAAGTAGCCTAATTGCTCAAGTCCCCTTACAAAGGGGGATTTAGGTTGATCTATGTTCTCTGCTTTCCCAAACAAATGATAGAAAGAACTTACAGGGTAGTTTCCAGACTGCCCTTTTTTATTGGGGAATTCACTCAATAGGTAAATCCACAATGAATCGTGTGCCGGCATTGGGCTGGGAAAAACAACGCAAGTCCCCTTGATGACTATCCACCACAATTTGTCGACTAATAGACAATCCTAAACCAGTCCCTTTACCTTGAATTTTTGTAGTGAAAAACGGCTCAAATAAATGCTGTAGAGCTTCTTGGGCAACGCCTGCGCCATTGTCCCCGATGGTGACGCGCACAAATGCAGGACGATTTACAGGCTCAATAAATTGGGTGCTGATCGTAATTTGTCCTTCTCGATTCGTATCCTGAATCGCATCGACGGCATTATTGAGGATATTGAGAAATACCTGATTAATTTGGCTAATGTGACAAGAGACTTGGGGTAATGTCGCATAACGTTTGGTCACATGAATCGGCTGATCTGCCTTCATGCGGTGTTGCAAAATCACAAGGCTGCTATCTATTGCTTCGTGAATATCGCAAAATTCTTTATCTGCTGGGTCTTTCCGCGCTAGTTTTTGTAAATCGATGACAAGATTGCGGATACGCTCAGAACCGTAAAGCATCGACGCCATAATCTGAGGTAAATCCTGACGTAAATAATCCAAATCTAGCTCTTCACCTACGGCCTGAATCTTGGGATCAAGTTCTGTTTTTTCCAACAGATCAAGAAATGTCATTATGTCCTCGATGTGATCCTTCGCGTGGACAATATTGCCGTAAATAAAATTCAGCGGATTATTAATTTCGTGGGCAAGACCTGCACTGAGGTAACCAAGGGTTGATAATTTCTCTGATTGAATCAGTTGCAGCTGAGCGCTCTGGAGCTGTTGTAAGGTTTGGTCTAGTTCCTGCGCTCGTTCTTCGGCGATCGCCTGGGCATCCAGACTTGATTGGTAAAGCTGCGCCTGATAAATATCGATGGCAAAATCTAAACTTTCTTTCTCTTTCTGATACTGAGTTACGGCCGCATCCAAAGCGATTAATAAAGATTCAGAAGCCGCGACCAAAATACGCTTGAGATAAATATTGTCAGTGGTTAGTTCCTCCTCGGGAGAAATCAGTAACTGACGCCCTGCCTCGATGTAGTGGCACACCTGCTGATCTAGTTCGTAGGGTGGCAAATAGTAAATTCGATCAATTTCTGGCGAATGGTGGCTAGCTAACTTCAACTTGGCATTACCGTGCAAGAGCCCTTGGTGGGACTCAGCCATCAAATCTAAAACCTCAGTCAGTTTTTGACGCAAATCTCTACGCAGCTCTGGTGGTGAAGCAATCAAGCGCATGCTGTACAGTGCTACCCGTTGGGACAACATTCGCTGACGACCACTAATATTAATCACCGCAGCGTTTGTCTCTAACATTTGCTCCAACTCGTAATTATAGTTGCGGTAAATCGAAGCTACAGCCAAATTTAAGAGTAACGATAAGTGAGGATTTAGCTCTTCAACTATCGGAGAACTCAAGGGATATAAAAGCGGTGTTTCCAGCCGAGGTAAAGCAGGCATAGAGAAGTTTTTAGAAGAATTAGTTAGAAGTAAAAATAGTGGTAGATATACTTTTTAGAAGTCTTTTCTATATTGTAGGTGAGACATTTTAAGACCTAGAGTATCAGGGAATACGAAACACTAAAGCCTCACGATGTAAGCAAAATAAAGATTTTTGATTGGAGGAAAAATATAATCAAAATTCAAAAAAAATCTTCTTTTTGGTTTGTGATTAACATTTTCTTTAGCATTATGCTGAAATTCAATCTTGATAACCTTGTTTTTCGATAAGAAATCCACCTGAAAAAGTCTTCTTCATCGAAAATTCACACAGTAAAAATAAAAGAAGAAAGATAAATATATTTGCTTCAAATCATAAAATTCACACATTGCAATTTTGTTTAAGGTTGGTTTAAAAGTCTGTCTTATTCTCAGGAAGGTCAGACGGCGATCGCCATAAATCTTGTCGTTGGGCGTGTCTTGCTAGCAAAGCATGGAGACGTA
>CAZXBK010000223.1:0-6229 GCA_964638765.1 uncultured Synechococcus sp.
CTAGACCTGTATTCATCAAGGTTGCTGAGTCAATCGTGATGTTTTGACCCATCGACCATTGGGGATGTTTTAGGGCATCTTTAACAGTGACAGTTTTCAGTTTCTCCACGGGTAAATCGCGGAAGGCTCCGCCAGAAGCCGTGAGGATAATTCGTCGTAACCCACCTTCTGGAACTCCCTGCAAACATTGAAAAATCGCTGAGTGTTCAGAATCAGCAGGCAACAACTTGACGCCATGCTTTTCAATGAGGGGTAAAACAACGGGACCGCCAGCGATCAGGGTTTCTTTATTGGCGAGGGCAATATCTTTCCCTGCTTCAATGGCTGCAATGGTGGGTAACAATCCCGCACAACCGACGATTCCCGTCACCACACTTTCCGCATCACCATAACGAGCGACTTCGGCGATCGCCTCTTTGCCAGCAATGACCTGTACGTGGGGAAATTCTTTTAATCGCTCTTTTAGATCCGCTAATAAGCTCTCGTCATGGGTCGCCACAATCTCCGGGCTAAATTCTGCGACCTGAGCCGCCAACAATTCAATATTTCGTCCTGCCGCTAAACCAACAACCCGAAACCGATCAGGATGGGAGCGCACAATATCAAGGGTCTGTGTACCGATAGATCCTGTAGAACCCAAGATCGAAATAGCTTTGGCGTTGGTCATGATCGTTGCTGTTAGTTACCCATCTGTTGCCAAATATCATCTCATTAGGGGTTAGTTTTTACCAGAGACCACCTTGTTGAGAGCCTATTTCACCAGACTTCCTGACACAACCGCGAAAAGTGAGAATAGGTTAAGAACGTCCTTAAAATTTTGGCGATCGCCTCCTTTCCCCTCCCGATTTCAGAAAGACTGCATTAGCATAGGTAAAGAGACTAAAAATGCAATAAAGTAATCACTCTTTTTGCAGAGCAGCATCTACCTAATAGGATCACGCCCTAGACTCAACTTCAATATCTGATTTTTATAATCCTAGTTTCATGTCTAACTACAAACCCTTTGTACTTGGTGCCACAGCTCTCGTGCTAACCGCAGTGACCGTCACAGGGGCGGGAATGCACTATTCCCAGAGCAAAGCCTATATCAAGAACAGTCCAAAGGAAGTAGTGGACGAAGTTTGGTTTGTCATTAACAAAGAATACGTAGACGCCACCTTCAACCAAAACGATTGGCGACGGGTACGCAAAGAATACCTAGAGAAAGACTACGCCAACCAAGAAGAAGCTTACGATGCAATCCGGGAAATGTTGGATCTCCTTGACGATCCCTACACCCGTTTTATGCCGCCCCAAGATTTCGAGAATATGCAAATCGATACCTCTGGTGAATTAACCGGGGTGGGCATTCAAATCAGTAAGGATAAAGATACTGACGAAATCGTTGTTATTGCACCTATTGAAGAGACGCCTGCCTTTGAAGCCGGCATCATTTCCCAAGACAAAATTGTCGCTGTTGACGGTACGCCTACCGAAGGCATGGAACTAAACGATGTCGTCAATATGATTCGCGGTAAGCGCGGCACCGAGGTGACCTTAACCATTCGCCGTGAAGAAGAGATTTTAGAATTTCCGATTGTTCGCGAAACGATCCAAATCCACCCAGTCAAAGCAAGTATCGACGAAAATTCTATTGGCGATATTGGCTATATCCGCTTAACGCAATTTAGCGGCCAGGCGACTAGCGAGATGCGCGATGCAATCAAAGATTTTGAAGATCAAAATGTGGATGGTTATATCCTCGACCTGCGTTCAAATCCCGGTGGTTTACTCTACGCGAGTATCGATATTGCCCAGATGTGGCTCAATGGAGGCGGCATTGTTTCGACAGTGAACCGCGTGGGCGAAGTAGATCGTCAAGAAGCGAAGGCTAAAGCGATTACAGACAAACCCTTGGTTGTACTTGTGGATGGTGGTTCTGCCAGTGCGAGTGAAATTCTCTCTGGCGCTCTACAGGACAATGATCGAGCTGTTTTAGTGGGAACCCAAACCTTTGGTAAGGGCTTAGTACAGTCTGTCCGTCGCCTTGGGGACGACTCTGGTGTTGCGGTAACCATTGCCAAATACTTAACGCCTTCTGGCCGTGACATTAATAAAGAAGGGATTGCGCCTGACTTTGTGATCGAGCTTGATGAAGAAGTTCGCGAAGAGCTACAAGAAGACCGCACCAAGATTGGCACAATGGCAGATCCTCAATACGTTAAGGCCGTCGAACTTCTAAAAGAGCAGTTAGTAACAGGTGAGCTACCTACTCCCGATGACACTACGACTGAGCAGAGCAGTTAGGATTTTGTCTCTATACATATAGCCTAATCTACGAAATTTTGAGTAGAATCCTGCCGTTGGAGTGTGGTGTGTGTGGCGATCGCCAGACCCTCTGGTCGTTACTTGCTCAGTAACACCAAATTAAGGATTGATTAATTTAGAATATTTTGTAAAGAACCCTGTATGTAGTGTGTTTGCCTGTTATCATGCACTATATACAGGGCTTGTTTTGATATTCCCTTGTGAAAAGTTTTTCTCTGGGCGTTGAGTTATCCGCTACGTAGCCCTCTCTGACTAGGTTAAAGCTGATTGGTCAGAAATTGAGATTTGAGTCATAAATCGCTACGAATTTTTCCCACTCAAATACCTCTTTAAGAAGCTATTAAATTTGTCAAAAAAAAGCTTGCACACTACATGTAGGGTGATGTATCGTTAAGTACCCTAGATACGGAGTCGGGTGTAGTTGCAAAAGTACGTTCAAGAGTGGCAAAGCAGTTGTGTTGATGACGGTGTCATCGATATGAATGTGGTAGGACTAGAAGGCGATCGCCCTCTGGACTATTTGCTTTACTCCGATGAACTGCCCCGCCGTAATGACGGTCGTCTGGGGGAAGGTTATTTACAGAAGTACCAACACACGGAAGCTGGCGGCTGGTGGTGTTCTGGTGTGGATTTGCTGACGGGAGAAGCGGATCTTTGGGGCTGCTTTAAGCCGGAACAGCCGCGTGTGAGCGGCAAGAAAGGAAAACCCATTAAGTACGAACATCCCCCCAAGGTGAGTACTGGTTTATTTGCGCTGCGTGTCCCTCTCCATGTGTGGCAGTTAGTGGCGAGTCGTTATCAGGTGGACTTTAATGAGGAGCTTTGGGATAGCTCCCAGCCCGATGGTGGCTTTTGGCAGTGGATTAAAGAAAATACGGAAATTCCCCTCGTCATTACAGAAGGGGCGAAAAAAGCTGGTGCCCTACTTAGTGCGGGTTATGCGGCGATCGCCTTGCCGGGAATTTATGGCGCGGTACGGACTCCAAAGGATGCCGTCGGCAATCGGGTTGGGCGATCGCGACTTATTCCTCAAATTAAGAAGTTGGTAGAAGGCCAGCGGAAAATTTACTTTGCCTTTGACCAGGACGAAAAGCCCCGCACTGTAAAAGCGGTTAACGCAGCAATTCGGAAGACGGGATATCTGCTTAAAAAACAAGGCTGCAAAGTGGCGGTGATTACATGGGAAAGTCGGCTTGGAAAAGGAGTTGATGATCTTATTGCTACCCATGGTCAAGATAAATTTGAGCATCTCTATCAACGGGCACAATCCTTAGATCTATGGAAGGCGCGTGGTCTAAACCAGCTGACCTACAATCGTCATCACAAACAGAATCAGCGGTATCTTGGCGAAATTCTCGCACCAGACGAAGCGAAAATTATTGCGATCAAATCGCCGAAAGGCACAGGTAAAACTCGCCAGCTGGAAACTGTGGTCGCCCAGGCGATCGCCCGTCAACAGAAAGTGTTGGTCATTGGTCACCGGATCCGGTTGGTTGAGGAATTGTGCCAGAGATTTGGCTTAGATTACATTCGTGACTTGCCGACCGACAAAGACCGCACCGCTGAGCCGAGCCTGAAAACGAAAGGTTATGGCCTTTGCATTGATTCTCTCCACGAGAAATCCCAAGCAAACTTCAACCCCAATCAGTGGTCAGATGCGCTGATCATTATCGATGAAGTCGAGCAAGTCCTGTGGCACGGCTTAAATTCCAGTACTTGCCGCGATCACCGTGTGAACATTCTCCAAAACCTAAAAGCGTTGCTACAAAACGTCTTTGAAGGGGATGGCAATATTTACATCAGTGATGCAGATCTTAGTGATGTATCCATCGATTATCTGCGGAGTCTTGGGGGTCAAGAGATCGTTCCCTTTGTGATCGAAAATACTTGGCAAGCGGATAAAAAGAGCGGTTATCCCCTCCATCATTACGACGACGGCACACCGAAACGCCTCGTTAAGGATTTAGAAGATCATATTAAAGAAGGTGGCAAACCCTTTGTTTCCCTCTCTGCCCAAAAGCTAAAAAGTCAGTGGGGCACATCGACTTTAGAGCTATATCTACAAAAGCAATTTCCTCAGCTCAAAATTTTGCGGATTGATTCCGAAACCCTTGCTGATCCCAAGCACCAAGCCTATGGGTGTATGACCAATCTCAATGAGGTTGTGAAAAATTATGATGTGGTACTAGCTAGCCCGGCCGTGGAAACAGGCATTAGTCTGGACATTAAGGGGCATTTTACTTCCGTTTGGGCGATCGCCCAGGGGGTGCAAACGGTAAACTCGGTCTGCCAAGCCCTCAGTCGAGTGCGAGAAAATATTCCGCGTTATCTGTGGGTCGCAAAATATGGCTTTAACAAAATTGGTAATGGCTCCTCCTCTATTCCATCCCTTTTAACCTCTAGCCAAAAACTGACCCAAACGAACATTCGTCTACTGCAACAATCTGACTTCGCGGCACTAGAGGATCTCGATACAGAATTTCAGGCAGAATCCCTGCTGTGCTGGGCAAAATTTGCAGTACGCATTAACGCTGGCATGGTGAACTATCGCGAGGCTGTTTTAGCCCACCTAATCGACGAAGGTCACCACCTTGTTGATGCCAAAGAACTCAAGAAACAGGCAAAACCGAAAGCAAAGTCAAAAGCGAAAGACAAAAAGGCACAGTCAAAAAATAACCAATTGACCATTGACCTGAATTCTATTCGTGAAACGAGCTATCTGGCCGAATGTCAGGCGATCGCCCAAGCGAGTCCTCTGAGTAAAACCCGCTATCAGGCACTAAAGAAGAAACTCGTCAAAACACCCGAAGAACGATATCAACTGCGAAAATACGAACTACAGCAACGCTATAACATTCCAGTCACTACTGAGCTGGTAAATCGTGATAGCGACGGCTGGTACAAAAAATTGCGATGCCATTATTTCGTTACCCTTGGTCGTTCCTACCTCGCCGATCGAGATGCCCTTATCGCAAAACATCTAATGCAACAGGGTAATGGACAAATTTTCCAGCCTGATTTTAACCATTCCCAGCTCGGCGCGATTATTGGTACCCTCGAAATTTTAGGTATCCATGAGTTACTTGATAACTCTTCCAAGGAACTCCATAATCTCGACCCCAATATGCAACATATGACGGCGATCGCCCTCGAAAATCGTCAAGCCATTAAAACAACAGTTGGGATCGGATTGGCAAAAAATGCGACGCCGATGATGATTCTCAAGCGATTTTTAGAATTGATGGGAGTCGAACTGAGTTACCTCAAGATGCGTAGTATCCAGAAAAAACGGACTCGTATCTATAACATTGCTATTCCCGAAGATGGTCGCCAAACCGTGTTTAGGCACTGGTTGCAAGTTGATCAAAAGTGTCCTGGTACATCGGCTTTTTGGCAAGAAGACTGCCAACAATATCTCCAGCAACTCCAGCAAACTCACATCGAAAAAACGTCTGATTACGAACAACTGACGTTTAATCTACCGATGCAAGATGCATCCTGATGCGGAGATAGATTGACGCGGAGACACGGCGACTTAGGAAATTCGCATGAGTCGCGTAGCCTTCTGAAACCCCTTCCGGCCTTTGGCCACCTTCCCCAAGGAAGGACATTAAAAACCCTCTAGAGCTTATTTGGAATGACTATATCGGCTCGGCTCGTTGCTCATTTGTCATGACTTCTGAGTAAGAGGCTTGGGCTTGCTATTCCAGCTCCAACTTCGCCCCTTCTCCCACTCTCCCCATCACCGTGTCTTCCCCAGAGTTTCTCGTCACAAATTTTTGCCAAAAAGAAACCCCTCTAGACTAATCTAGAAGGGCTTCATTCTCTTCGTTACGAGCCTGGAGAGATTCGAACTCCCGACCTGCTGATCCGTAGTCAGCTGCTCTAATCCGCTGAGCTACAGACCCATGTGGAAGAGAAG
>CAZXBK010000224.1:0-6100 GCA_964638765.1 uncultured Synechococcus sp.
CTCCATTACTGGTCGTGGTACTGTTGCAACTGGCCGTATCGAGCGTGGTAAGGTCAAAGTTGGTGAAACAATTGAAATTGTTGGTATCAAGGACACTACTTCTACTACCGTAACTGGTGTTGAAATGTTCCAAAAGACTCTTGATGAAGGTCTTGCTGGTGACAACGTTGGTGTACTTCTTCGTGGTGTTCAGAAGGAAGATATCGAGCGTGGCATGGTACTTGCTAAGCCCGGCTCTATCACTCCTCACACTAAGTTTGAAGCTGAGGTTTACGTTTTAACTAAGGATGAAGGTGGTCGTCACACTCCTTTCTTCCCCAACTACCGCCCCCAGTTTTACGTTCGTACAACTGATGTAACTGGTGTGATCACTGACTTCACAGCTGATGATGGTTCTGCTGCTGAAATGGTTATGCCTGGCGATCGCATCAAAATGAGTGTTGAACTTATCTGCCCTGTTGCGATTGAGCAAGGTATGCGCTTCGCGATTCGTGAAGGTGGCCGTACTATTGGTGCAGGTGCTGTATCCAAGATTGTTGAGTAATCTCATCAACTAAATAACCAGAGGAGCAGGTTACAGCTTATCGACCTGCTCCTTTAATTTCTCTGATAGGCATCGGGCTATTATTTGTGGCCCATAAATTTGAACCTTGAAAAATTAAAAGAATGGCTACTTTACAACAGCAGAAAATACGAATTCGTTTGAAAGCATTTGACCGTCGCTTACTTGATACTTCCTGTGAGAAGATCGTTGATACTGCTAATCGCACTAACGCTACAGCAATTGGCCCTATCCCTCTTCCCACGAAGCGCAAAATTTACTGTGTGCTCCGTTCTCCCCACGTAGATAAAGATTCTCGTGAGCACTTTGAGACTCGTACCCACCGTCGCATCATTGATATCTATCAGCCTTCTTCTAAGACTATTGATGCTTTGATGAAGCTTGATCTTCCTGCTGGTGTTGATATTGAAGTTAAGCTCTAAATAGATCTATTTAATTTACAAGCAAAGTAATAAAAAAGCTCCCGAACAAGCTCAAAGCTAGCGGGAGTTTTGTTCGTTTAGCTTAAGTTTTCTATATCCGTTAGAGTATATATAGATTCTGATTCTGTTTCCGCCCATGACTCCATCTTCCGTCGCTGTTCGAGAACTACCGCTGTTTCCTTTACCGGAAGTGGTTTTATTTCCTTCTCGACCTTTGCCGCTCCATGTGTTCGAATTTCGCTACCGCATTATGATGAACACGATTTTGGAGAACGATCGCCGATTTGGTGTTCTCATGGTAGATCCGGTTGATGGCAGCATTGCAAATGTCGGTTGTTGTGCGGAAATCGTTCACTGTGAAAAACTACCCGACGGGCGAATGAAAATGCTCACCATTGGTCAGCAACGTTTCCGTGTTTTAGATTATGTGCGTGAGAAGCCCTACCGCGTGGGTCTCGTGGAATGGATTGAAGATGATCCGATGAGCGGTAATCTCTCTTCTCTCGCTGTAGATGCCAAACAGATTTTGATGGATGTAGTGAGTCTTTCGGCCAAGCTTGCGGATCAGCCTCTCGAATTGCCGGATGAGCTACCGGATCTCCCTCGGGAATTGTCCTATTGGATTGCGGGCAGTTTATATGGTGTCGCGGAAGAGCAACAGGCTTTGCTAGAGCTACAAAATACTCAAGAGCGTTTACGTCGGGAAGTAGAAATTTTAACGTCAACACGCAATCATCTGGCGGCACGTACAGCTCTTAAGGACGTTTTTAAGTAAATAAACTTTTTGAATCAAAAATTGGTTAGTCGCTCTCTGAAATTCAATCAAATCACTACTTTAGATGGGAGTCAGGGCTAGTGGTGGATGGAAAAAACAAAGAAGAGTCTGGAACTTGGTCTACGGAAGAGCTAGATGCGGCGATCGCCGATTTTACGGAAATCCAAACAGATATCAATTATCACGATGCCCAGGAAACCCTAAAGCAGCTACTTCAGAATTTAGATCTGACGGAGCGGGAGCAGTACGGGCTGCAACATGAAATTCAGCAGTTGGGTTTGATGTTTAATAAGCTGGAGCATTCAGTGCTTCAGATTGCTGCATTCGGTCTAGTGGGACGGGGAAAATCGTCGGTTTTAAATGCGTTGTTGGGTGAATCGGTGTTTCAGACAGGGGCATTGCACGGTGTCACAACAGAAATTGAGCAGGCGGTTTGGCAAACGAGCGAAGAAATTATCGGCAATAGTCGCGTTCAAAGAGCTTCAACAGGCGATCGCCCACATAGTCATTTAGAGTTGGTGGATACACCGGGTATTGATGAGGTAAATGGCGAAACCCGCGAACAGCTTGCCAAGCTGATTGCCCAGCAAATGGATCTTATTTTGTTCGTGATTGCAGGCGATATGAGTCGCGTGGAGTTTGAGGCTTTATCCCAGCTGCGGGAAGTGGGTAAGCCGATTATCCTCGTGTTTAACAAGGCTGATCAATATCCTAAAGCAGATCGCGAACTTATTTATCAAACAATTTGCGATCGCCGGGTGAAAGAAATTTTGTCGCCCGATGAGATTGTCATGGTGGCAGCTTCTCCTTTAGTAGCGACGGTTTCAGTGGATGAAGCAGGCAAGCGTAGCGTTGTGCGAGAACGAGGTAAGTCGAATGTTGTTGATCTTAAGCTCAAAATTTTAGAGATTTTAGAGCGGGAAGGAAAGGCGTTATTAGCTCTAAACTCAATGCTCTACGTTGATGTGACCCACAAAAAATTACGGCAAAGAAAGCAGTTATTGCGAGAAACCGCCTGCGATCGCCTCATCGAAAAAGCAATGGTAACCAAAGCGGCGGCAGTGGCATTAAATCCGGTGACCGTTGTTGATATTTTTAGCGGCGCAATTGTTGATGTCGCGTTAATTATTCGACTGTCTCAGCTTTATGGTCTCAATCTCGCACAAACAGAGGCGATCGCTCTACTCCAAAAAATTGCTTTGGCAATGGGCGGCATGACGGCAGGAGAATTTGCGGCGAACCTTGGTCTTAGTTCCCTTAAAGGTATGCTCGGTTTTTCCGTGCCTGCAACTGGAGGCTTAGCCCTAGCACCCTACGTTTCCGTCGCAGTGACTCAAGGGGCGATCGCCGGACTCTCAACCAAAATTATTGGCGAGGCAACTAAAACCTATCTCACCACCGGAGGGTCATGGGGAGACAACGATCCGAAAATCATTGTGCGCAACATTATGGACTCCCTTGATCGACAGTCAATTCTTTTTCGCCTAAAGGAAGATTTGACGGCAAAACTGCGTTCTCAATAGCCCCCCGTGTTAGGAAATTGCCGTTAGAATTTCCTTGGAAATAAAAGGTAAAATCTCACGATTTTTTGCGTGTTCTTCACCTTCAGTGAAGGTAATCAAGAGATAGGGTGATTTGTTTGGTACTTCAATGTAAGCGGCATCGTGGCGTACGCGACTCGTCCAACCAGCCTTTGACCACAGCTGACTACCTTCCGGTAATGCTTCACCTAAAAATCCGGTTACTTGATTTTCGTCTTCATCAATTGCAGCCAGACTTTGGGGATTAATGCTGCGGCTCAGCAAATTGACCATCGCCTGACAACGCTCGCTAGAAACAGCCACGCCACCCATCACCGCATGAAATAGTCGGGCGATCGCCTTGGTGGTCAGCATATTGCGGTTTTCGTAGTTTGCCCCCAGAAATTGCCGTTCCCGTCCGTAAGGGCCATCTCCCCAAGGTTTTTGATTAATATTCGTCGGCGCTAGTTCTTCCCAACCAAGATTTTGATAAAAACGATTAACGATATTCCGTTGGTAGCTCCAAGTTTTGAGGGGTTCTGGCGGTAATTCGGGGCCACTGGTTGTGCCACTGAGAGTATCGACAATATAGCTTGTGGCATCATTACTCGACTCAATAATCATGTCGTGGATTGCCCGCTGCAACTCCGCCGAATCCTGAACCATATTGCCTTCTAGCCATTCATGGATTGCGACCAAATAAAAAAGTTTAATCACGCTGGCGGGATAAATGCGTTCATCACCGCGATAGCTAAATCCCTGCACTGGATGTTGCCAAAAGGCATCGGCTGACAAGGCACCACCGGTATTCACAATCACAGGCTCATCGTAGACAATCCAAGTGAGGGCAAGCTGATCAGTTCTGAGGTTCGGAAATTTTTGCCAAGTATTTTGCAAAACCTGTTTTCCCAACTGCTCTAGGCGATCGCTACTTTGATAGAAGGCCAAAATTAAACTCCCAAGATTGTGAATGATAGAATTTTGGCATATTTTTACAGCTTGGAAAAAGTAGCGTGACAGAAGCTTGGCAAATCGTTAACGATTTTTGGTTTGGGAAACCGGACAGCGAAATTTACGGCACTTCTCGCAAAGAATGGTTTATCAAAAATCCGGCATTTGACGATCAAGTTCGTGAAACCTTAGGCGTTTTTTATCAGCAAGCGAAAAGTGGAACATTAGACGATTGGCAAAAATTTTCTCTAGGCTGTGTGGCGTTAATGGTGTTGTTGGATCAAGTGCCCCGTAATTTATTTCGTGGCAGCCCCCAAGCCTTTGCTACCGATGCAAAAGCATTAGACATTGCAAAACAGGCGATCGCCCAAGACTTCGACAAAGATTTATTAGTGATGCAGCGATTATTTTTATATCTGCCCTTTGAACATAGCGAAAATATTGAAGATCAACGGCGATCACTAGAATTATTTGCCCAGCTAAAAGGCGATCCGATTAGCGAAAGTTACATTGACTATGCCCAAAAACATTTTGATGTAATCGAACAATTTGGACGCTTTCCCCACCGCAACAAAATTTTAGGGCGTGAGAGTACACCTGCCGAATTAAAATTTCTCAGTAAACCCGGCTCTTCGTTCTGATCAAAGGGAATTTTTTCGGCATAATAACGTAGCAATCTTTTAAATAAATAATGGACAAGTTTGAACTCTGCGAACAGGATATCAGCACAGAATTACTCGAACGTTATCTCAAATCTGGGGCGATCGCCGTCGACACAGAAACAATGGGACTCAATCCCCACCGCGATCGCCTTTGTTTAGTTCAACTTTGCGACGACGACGATTATGTTAGTGCCATTCGCATTAGCCGTGGACAAACCGCTGCCCCCAATCTAAAAGCCTTGATGGAGGCAGACAATATCACTAAAGTTTTTCACTTTGGCCGCTTTGATATTGCCCAGCTTGATCACGCCCTCGGCATCCAAACCAATCCTTTTTTCTGCACAAAAATCGCCAGTAAACTAGCCCGCACCTATACCTCCAGTCATGGCTTAAAAGCTCTCGTTAAGGAATTAATGGGCATTGAGTTAGACAAGTCCGCTCAAAGCTCTGATTGGGGAAATGTTGCAGCTTTAAGTGCCGAACAGCTCAGTTACGCATCTAATGATGTGCGCTACTTGATTCCGATGATGCATAAGCTCATCGCGATGCTAAAACGCGAAGAACGCTGGTATCTCATGGAAGAATGCCTCCAATGTTTACCAACGTTCGTCAAGCTTGATCTTGCTTTTTATGGCAGTGTTTTTGAGCACTAGTAGTAAATTAACTCGTTGCTTCCACAGCCTCTTCTGCAGGCTTTGGTGGGTCAATCATCCGACGAATTTCAGAATAAAAGCTCGTCTGCAAGACACCTGCTGGGCTAGTAATGATATTGGTACGCATCCTGAGGTTTTCGCTACCAAACCATTGCCGTTCAACGATTTCTTTATCGCCTTCTTGTAGGGTAATAATCAAAATTCCGTCATCACCGAGCACACAAGAACCGCTGGATAAGGACTTACTCAGCGCGAAAGCTTTTGCTTCTTGAGATTTCTCTGGGTCAAGAATAAACGCCATCAAGGAATTTCCCTGAACCTTCGGCTTTGTCCAATCGACAGAAGTATCCCAACTACTTTGGAGTACAAGCCAATTTTCGTCGGGCTTTTCACCAATCGCTGCGGCAATACGCTGCACCTCCGGATGTCCATTCTCCAGCAAGGTAAAGGACAGATTTGCTTTGCCATTATCAGGGTCAGGGTTATTCGCTTGGTAGAAAGTGCGTTGGGCAAACCAGTCACCCGCGCTCTGATGGACAAATGCCTTGATATCCA
>CAZXBK010000225.1:0-6028 GCA_964638765.1 uncultured Synechococcus sp.
AGCCTGCATTGCGCAGATGGGGTCAACTTCAGCAACCTTTACGATCATGCCTTCTTGACGAAGAGAAGCTGCAGAACCTTTACCTACATCGCCATAACCGATGACAAGAGCCTTCTTACCAGCCATGAGGTGGTCTGTACCACGCTTAATCGCGTCATTCAAACTGTGGCGGCAACCATATTTGTTGTCGTTTTTAGTCTTTGTAACCGCATCGTTAACGTTAACCGCAGGAATCTTTAGCTCACCCTTCTCAAACATTTCGTAGAGACGGTGGACACCCGTGGTGGTTTCTTCTGTTACACCATGGATCTTGGTGAGCATTTCGGGGTAAGTCTCGTGGATATAGCCAGTGAGGTCACCACCATCATCCAAAATCATGTTGGCATCCCAAAGTTCGCCAGAAGCGGAACGACAGGTCTGCTCAATACACCACATATATTCTTCTTCTGTTTCGCCTTTCCAAGCAAAAACAGGTACACCAGACTCGGCGATCGCCGCAGCAGCATGGTCTTGAGTCGAGAAAATATTACAAGAAGACCAACGGACTTCTGCACCAAGCTCGATGAGGGTTTCGATGAGTACAGCAGTTTGAATGGTCATGTGAATACAGCCAATAATTTTCGCACCAGCCAAAGGCTTGCTATCGCTGTACTTTTTACGAATAGTCATAAGAGCTGGCATTTCACCTTCGGCGATCGCAATTTCCTTGCGTCCCCAACTCGCGAGGCTAATATCAGCGACCTTATAGTCACGGGTGAGTGTTGATGTGCTCATAAATTTACTATCCAGTTAACATCCAAAGAGAGTTGATCAAATAAAAGTTTAACCTTAAGGTAGTTGGCTTTGCCCAGTTCTTCAGATCAAATGTGACTGTTTACGGTCAAAATTAAAGGCATTCATCAGGAATTCAAAAAGAAAATGTTTGATTGGATTAATCCGTTGTTCGGCAAAAGTGCAGAGGGCATTAACGCAAAAGTCGAAATCTACACTTGGCAAACCTGTCCATACTGCATCGCAGCAAAACTCCTGTTATTTTTTAAAGGCGTTCATTTCACTGAATACAAAATTGACGGCAACGAACAAGCCCGTAACGAGATGGCTGAACGAGCCAATGGTGGTAAACGCTCAGTCCCTCAAATTTTCATCAATAATGCCCATGTTGGCGGTTGCACAGATCTGTTTGATTTAGATAAACAGGGAGAACTATCAACTCTTCTCGCTCGATGATTTCTCAAGCAGAATATGAACGCCATCTCTACTGGATGAAAAAGGCGATCGCCCTTGCAGAGATTGCCGGGAAATCTGGAGAAATCCCCGTTGGTGCAATAGTTGTAGATGAGCAGAATAAATTAATTGCCCAGAGCGGCAACCGTAAAGAAAAAGAACAGGATTCTACTGCCCACGCAGAAATTCTAGCTATCCGAGCAGCCAGTCATTACCGACAAGACTGGCATTTAAATAGCTGCACCTTGTATGTGACCCTTGAACCTTGTCCAATGTGTGCTGGTGCGATTATTCATGCCCGCCTGAAAACTGTTGTTTATGGTGTTGATGATCCGAAAACAGGTGCACTGCGGAGCGTCGCAAATTTCCCCGATTCTGTTTTTTCTAACTATTGTCCCGAAGTAATTGCCGGAATTGCAGCCACCGATTGTCGTCAACTTCTACAAACTTGGTTTATGAAGAGTCGACAAAGTTGCGGCAACATTGAGCACAAATGGGTAACGTAAGGTTATGTCAGACTGATGTCTCAACTCCGCTTTTTGAGGTTATAAGCATGGTTCAAGCAACAACATCTCCTACGATTAAACAAGACGGCGATCGCCTCACAATCAAAGCCCCTATTTCCGATACACGTCCATGGGGAACATTTACCGTACTAGACGAAGGCCCCGGCTATAAAATCAAGCGCATTGAAGTAAATCCTGGCCACCGTCTTAGTCTTCAAATGCACCACCACCGTAGCGAGCACTGGATTGTTGTTTGTGGCACAGCCCATGTAGAGTGTGGCGACAAGACCGAACTCTTAACCCCAAATCAATCGACCTATGTTCCGGCTTGTACAACCCACCGTCTAGAAAATCCCGGCGTTGTGCCCCTTGTACTAATAGAAGTCCAAAACGGTGAATACCTTGGCGAAGATGATATTATTCGTTTCCAAGATGATTACTCCCGTAAGTAAATAGGCTAGAAACTTTCACCTCATCAGATGATTCAAATTACGCCCACCGCTGCCCAAGAGATCAAACGTATTCAACGCAGTCGAGACCTACCAGACAGCTATCTACGTTTAAAACTTTCGCAGGGTGGGTGTCTTGATTTTATTTACGATTTTTCCCTTGAAATAGATCCCAAAGAAGGCGATCGCCAATTCAGTAGTCGCAATATCAAAATCCTTGTAGACCAAGCAGACCAAGAATTTTTAGAAGATCTCAGCCTCGACTTTTCCGAAGATCTCATGGGCGGAGGCTTTCGCTTCACCAACCCCATCGCCACCAAGATCTGTAACTGTGGTCAATCTTTTACAAAATAACCTTGACATTTATGATTTCCAGTTCATACAATCATAATTTGTCAATGCTTATGACCTACGTTCCTAAGTGCTCGTAGGACGCACATTCATGCCAACTATTCAACAACTTATTCGCTCAGAGCGATTTAAGCAAAAGAAAAAGACAAAGTCCCCTGCACTAAAGCAATGCCCTCAGCGTCGTGGCGTTTGCACTCGTGTATATACGACTACTCCTAAGAAGCCGAACTCTGCACTCCGTAAAGTTGCGCGTGTACGTTTAACCTCTGGCTTTGAAGTGACTGCTTACATTCCCGGTATTGGTCACAACCTTCAAGAGCACTCCGTTGTTCTCATCCGTGGTGGTCGTGTCAAAGACCTTCCCGGTGTTCGTTACCATATTGTTCGTGGAACGCTTGACGCTACTGGTGTGAAAGACCGTCGCCAATCCCGTTCTAAATACGGTGCGAAGCGTCCAAAAGAATAATTTATTTTTATTTCAAGAAGCTAATTATAGGCATGGAGTTGCAGCCGCCTCTAGCTTCACTGAAATTAGGCTAAATACGCATTGATATTTGGTCAAAATAGTATTTTTATGATGAAAACTTCATTGACCTTCAGGACTCACGACCCAACAGGAAAGTCAACGAAGTTAAATTGCTGCCCCATACGTTTTGCTGGCGTATAACCTCAAGCAAACCCCTATTTAAACTCATAGATAAACAATGTCTCGTCGTTCAGTAACAAAAAAGCGCGAAGTTCCCCCAGACGCGGTATACAACAATCGTCTTCTCAGCATGACTATTCGTCGTGTGATGAGAAGTGGAAAAAAATCTTTGGCCGCAAAGATTGTTTATGATGCGCTAGACATTATTAAAGAAAGAACTGGCAGTGACCCTATTGAGGTTTTTGAGGAAGCTATCCGCAACCTTACTCCTCTTGTTGAGGTGAAAGCTCGTCGTGTCGGTGGTGCCACCTATCAAGTTCCTATGGAAGTCCGCCAAGGACGTGGAACAGCTCTAGCATTACGCTGGTTGATCGGTTACGCACGTCAACGCTCTGGTAAGACCATGGCGATGAAGCTTGCTAACGAGCTAATGGATGCAGCGAATGAAACTGGCGGTGCAATCAAAAAGCGTGAAGATACGCACCGTATGGCTGAAGCAAATAAAGCTTTTGCTCATTACCGCTACTAGAAAATTGAATTTAGTCATTAGAGAAATTGGGTTCTAGACTCTGGGAAAACCATTGTGCGAACCTAGTTTCTCTAGAGGCTGAATTTCATGCAATCAACTAACTTATAGATTTTTTCGCTACTATTACTAAGAAATGTTACGCCCTGAGGCTGTTGCTGCCGCCTATTTGCGGGAGCTAGGTTGATAGCTGCTTGGGCTTCCTAAACTCTTTACAGCAAGGAGAACTTCATGTCACGAAGTATTGCATTAGAACAAGTTAGAAATATCGGTATTGCCGCCCACATTGACGCAGGCAAGACGACAACAACTGAAAGAATTTTGTTCTACTCCGGAATTGTTCACAAGATCGGTGAGGTTCATGATGGCAATGCTGTAACTGATTGGATGGAGCAAGAGCGTGAGCGTGGCATTACGATTACGGCAGCTGCAATTAGTACTAGTTGGCGTGACCACAAAATTAATATCATCGATACTCCCGGGCACGTAGATTTCACTATTGAAGTGGAACGCTCCATGCGTGTACTTGATGGAGTAATTGCCGTTTTTTGTTCTGTAGGCGGTGTACAACCGCAATCTGAAACAGTATGGCGACAAGCAGATCGTTATTCGGTTCCTCGCATTGCCTTTGTCAACAAGATGGATCGAACAGGGGCAAACTTTTTCAAAGTCTACGAACAGATTAAAGGTCGCTTGAAAGCAAATGCCGTACCAATCCAAATTCCGATTAGTGCAGAATCAAATTTCGAAGGCATTGTTGACCTAGTCAAGATGAAAGCGAATGTTTACAAAGACGACATTGGTCAAGATATCGAAATTACAGATATTCCAGAAAACCTAATTGAACAGGCTGAAGAATATCGTTCTTTAATGATTGAGGCGATCGCCGAATCAGACGAATCCCTCCTAGAGAAATACCTAGAAGGCGAAGAATTTACAGAAGCTGAAATCATTGGAGCGCTCCGCAAGGGCACCATTGAAGGGACTATCGTCCCATTACTATGCGGTTCGGCCTTTAAAAATAAAGGTGTTCAACTTTTACTAGATGCAGTAGTTGACTATTTACCTTCCCCGTTAGATGTACCAGCAATTACCGGTGAGCTTCCTGACGGTACTGAAGGCGATCGTCCAGCAAGTGATGATGAACCCTTTGCAGCTTTAGCATTTAAAATTGCCTCCGATCCCTACGGCAGATTAACCTTCATCAGAGTTTACTCTGGTGCAATTGAGAAAGGTAGCTACATTTATAACTCCACAAAAGATAAAAAAGAACGCATTTCTCGATTGATTGTCCTCAAGTCCAATGAACGTATCGAAGTAGACTCTTTACGGGCTGGGGATCTTGGTGCAGTAATTGGTATGCGGGATACCACCACAGGCGATACCCTCTGCGATGCAAACGATCCGATTATTCTCGAATCATTGTACATACCAGAGCCGGTCATCTCAGTCGCGGTGGAACCCAAAACCAAGCAAGATATGGAGAAACTTTCCAAAGCTCTCCAATCACTATCCGATGAAGACCCGACCTTCCGCGTCAGTGTCGATCCGGAGACCAACCAAACCGTGATTGCGGGGATGGGAGAATTACACCTCGAAATCCTCGTAGATCGGATGCTTCGTGAATTTAAAGTCGAAGCTGATGTTGGTCAACCCCAAGTTGCCTATCGCGAAACAATTCGCCAAGAAGCAGATGCTGAAGGCAAATTTATTCGTCAGAGTGGCGGCAAGGGGCAATATGGCCATGTTGTCATCCAGATAGAGCCTGGAGACGAAGGCAGTGGTTTTGAGTTCGAATCAAAAATCGTCGGCGGTGTTATTCCACGTGAATACATTCCCTCTATTGAACAAGGGATGAAAGAAGCGTGTGAATCTGGTATCATCGCAGGCTACCCTATGATCGATCTCAAAGCGACCTTGCTAGATGGTTCTTACCACGATGTCGACTCTTCAGAGATGGCGTTTAAGATTGCAGGCTCTATTGCAATCCGCGATGCTGTTGACCAAGCGTCCCCTGTAGTGTTAGAACCCATTATGCAAGTTGAGGTTGAAGTACCTGAAGACTTCCTTGGGGAGATCATGGGTGACCTCAATGCCCGCCGGGGCAACATCCAAGGCATGAATTCCGACGATGGTATTGCCAAGGTTTCTGCTAAAGTTCCACTAGCTGAAATGTTTGGATATGCCACAGATATTCGTTCTAAAACCCAAGGACGTGGTATCTTCTCGATGGAATTTAGCAATTACGATGAAGTGCCTCGCCATGTGGCTGAAGCCATCATCGCCAAAAACAAAGGGAACGCACACTTTTAACGATTAAGGAAAA
>CAZXBK010000226.1:0-6026 GCA_964638765.1 uncultured Synechococcus sp.
TCGAGCTTTATTTTGTGAGCCTCACTTTTTTGTCTTCGTTCTGCAGCGGCTGCCTCAGTAATGCCCATGTCGTTTTAACTTGTCGTAGTACGGTTTGGCAGTCGGGAAAAAATCCTCTATCCTACTTTGAAACCTACCGCTGTCAAAGCTTTGGGACAAATCAAACTCAAATCAATTTATTTATTCGGCAATGGTTTCACAAAGATGTAGAGCTGGGCGATCGCCTAATCCATGAGCTAAATCGTCGCGTGAATAGTCGCATTCGTGGGGTCGTCGAGCAGCCTCTCTATCTCACGCTATTATGCCGGACGTGGCAGCTCACTCAGGGCAAACTACCGACCACAAAGGCAATTTTATATCGTCAATTTATTGATGCTTTCTACGAGTGGAAACAAGAGGCTTTTCCGACAACAAGAACCCAACGAAAAACGCTTAATGAAGCATTAGCTCAATTGGCTTTACAAGGGATGCAAAGCTCTCCCCAAAGTTTTCGTTTTCGGCAACGGGAAATAGAAGCTATTTTTGACAATATCAATCCCGATTTATTGACCCTAACGTTACAACTCGGTTGGTTAGAAATTGTCGGCAGATCAGATAGTACCGGCGAGAAAATTTATAGTTTTTATCACCAAACGTTTCAGGAGTATTTCGCGGCAACGGCGATCGCCAAGTGGCAGGATTTCATAGGCGCTGAACGCGATGGGAAAACTGACTATCCCATTTTTAAATATGGTTGGCAGGAAATTATTTTGCTGTGGCTGGGGCGGGAAGATATTGCCAATTCAGAAAAAGAAGCATTTTTACAAACCCTATGGCAATGGCAGGATGAGTGTGGTGGTTTTTATTCACTACAAGCGATTTGTATGGTAGGTAAGGGTTTAGCAGAATTTCCAGATTTTTCTGATGCTCAAGCCGTTATTGAACAGCTAGTAAAGTGGCGATTTGAAACACCAAAGGATGCACCAGCTTTACCGCCGCCTATCGTTGACCAAGCGGGGATTGCCTTGTCCCGGAGCGATCGCCGACTCACAATTCCAGCCCTTGAGACCTTTCTAGAACAAGCAGAAAATCCCTTTGACCAGTGGCTCGCAGCCCACAGCCTCGGTAAGAATCATGACCCCGGCAACAAACAGGCGATCGCCACCCTGGAGCATCTTTTAACCGGGGATATTAGTACAGATTTAAAGCTGAATCTCTGTCGAAGTTTAGGGTGGGTTAATCCAGAAAATCAGACTCTTTTAGAAGTATTGACAAACATTATTCAGACAGAACGAAAAGTCAGTATATTACGTAAAGCTGCATTACGTTTAGGGCGGATATATCCCAATCATCCCCTTGCGATTTCAACTGTTGAAACTCTACTTTCTAGAGCGAAAGACAAACATCAATACAGCAATATCCTTGAAACTTTAGCTCAAATTTCTCCCAAACACCCTTTGGTAAAACCTCAAATATCGCCACAGCCCCAGAGACTTAGCACTCGTAGAAAGAAACAAAAAACACCTCGTGAATTACAGTTAGCAGCGGCAACGATTCTCAAAAAGTTAGAGCAAGACCTGCCACTCCACAAGCGTATTTACAATATTGTCAAGCTCGCTAACTATTCACCATTTCATCCGATGATTATTCCGACTCTAATTGAAGGGTTGGCGATCGCCCGCCGTAAAACAACATTACGCCTGATTTTTGAAACCCTTAGTAACGTCGTTGACCGAGATCAGTTGCCGGACGTGTTGCCCCAAGTGCGGAATATTTACCTTGACCCCAGCACCCATGCCCCTAGCCAAAGAACCTGCTACAAACTGCTCTGGGAATGGTCGAAAGAGTTATCTTATCCAGAATTTCAAAGCATTTGGCTAAATCACAAGTAACCGATTTCAGTTACCAAATTTTGTTAGCCATTGTCGTTGTATTGCAAAATTTAGCACCAACGCCGTTAATCCAAAAATCAATAAACTTTCGCCGCAAGCAAGGAAAAATGGCACAAAATTCTGGGCGATCGCCGACCCTGCATCGACTAGCGCTAAACCTCTTACCAAAGTAAAGGCAAACACTACGCCCGTATTGAGTTGGGGGTTTTTATCTTGGCGGATGGCATAGCGATAAACCAAGGCAAATAATGCGCCCGATAACCCGGCGATTCCGGCATTTACAGACAGCGTTAAAGTTGCCATCCCAGAAGTCAAGGTTAGCGATAAACCATCAACGCCAAACACAAAAATTCGCCGCAAAATTAAGATTATCAAGCTCACAAATCCTGCAGACATACCGCCAACTACAGCGGCTTTTAGAGAAGCGATACGTTCAGCGGCAGTAAAGGAAGAATCGGCAGTCATAGGTTGAGGGAGCAAGGGGCATTAGTTCGTGATCATAGCTATTTTGGGCGTGAAAGCGATCGCCTTGTTATAAGCTTGATGGGTGATTTTTTCGTTGTATTTATCCGAAAACCTTTCTTGTCATGACCCCCACCATTGAAACCATCGATCTTTTTCAACTTGCTTCTGGCGATCGCCTAGCGATTCAGGTGTATCAATTTCGAGGTCAAAAACCGGGTAAAAAAGTCTACATTCAGGCGAACCTCCACGGTTGTGAAATTGTGGGAAATGCGGTAGTGCATCAGCTTATTGAATATTTGAACGATGTGCCAGAGGAGGCGATCGCCGGAGAAATCTGGATTGTACCGACCTGTAACCCCCTTGCAACAAATCAACGGGGTCATTTCTATGCTACGGGCGGGTTTCACGCTTATAGCGGTGAAGATTGGAATCGCATCTTTTGGGAATATGAGCCAACCCCAACAGAATTAAATCGCTTTGTCGAAAAGCATTTTGAAAGTGATGAGTCGGCGATCGCCAAAGCCTACCGTGAGCAAATCATGGCAGCATTTCAACAAGAATTAGCCAAGCAAGAACGACCCTGCGGCGTTTCAGTACCAGAACTCTTTCGCAGTAAACTGCAAAGCCTTTGCCTCGACGCTGACTATCTCATCGATATCCATAGCTCCAGTAATGACGGCCTAGATTTCACCTACTACTTCCCCAATCGTGAAACCGAGGCCGGTTGGTTTAGGTTTGACTACGCTATTTTGCTAGAGCAAGGTGGCGACTATGCCTTTGATGAAGCGTTTATTTGGCAATGGATTGAGCTGGAAAAAGCCTTCGCGAAAGCGGGACGAGATATTCATTTACCCATTGATGGTTTCACTTTAGAGCTGGGCAGCGGCATGAAAATGCGTCCAGAGTCAGTGGCAAAAGGATTAGCGGGTATCAAAAACTACCTTGCTCACCGAGGCATCATTACTACAGAAACGCCCCAACCCAGTACCACAAAATTTCTCTCCAGCAAACATATCACTCGTTACCGCGCCCCCGTCGGCGGCATGATCGGCGATCGCCTTTCTCTAGGAAGTCCTGTCAAAGCTGGAGAAAAACTCTACGAAATCCTCAGTTTCAATCGAGAAGGAAAAATGCCTGAAATATTTGAGGTGAATTCGATGATAGACGGCATTGTCTGGGATCTGGCAATTAGTGAATCTGCCAACCAAGGAGAATATGTGATGTCAGTATTGGCAACAGATTAGGCGATCGCCTTTTACGCTGGATTTCGTTTTAGCTTTTGCAGAATTTGATCAGCTTCTAAGGTTTCAGCAGACCACGAGGGAGTAGGGCGATCGCCGTCAATTTTCCAGCGTTCTAGAAAAGTTTGGCGGTTAGTAATCGTCGCTCCTAGGGATTCTTTATAAGGTATCGGCATCCCTAGATCCCAGAAAGCAAAACTACTGTCTTGAAGAATTTTTCCTAATACTGCTAATTGCACAGAGCCTGAGCCATTCTGTGTGTGAAAGCCAGCCAAACTTGAGTAAATAGCACCTGTTGTATAGCCAATTTCGCCAGCAATTAAAGTGTCGTTGTCATAGATTTCAATCGAGTGAAACTTCACGTCAAATATCGACTTTTGATGTAGAAAAATCAACGCATCACACAGTGGTTTAATCAGCCAAGTATCAGGATGGTGATAAGCAACAGTTTGGTTGAGACATTCAGAAAAATTGTGATTGATGCGAAAGGTTAGGGTACGGGCGTATCGCTTTAACTTTCGGGAAATATGCAGGTCATCAAAGTCCAAAATGCAACGTTCTTGATGGGATTTAATTAAAAGAATTGACCGACCTCGCGCCATTTCTCCCATTGGCATATAGCCATGACGACAGACTTCAGCAATAAAACTCGGCGAAAAATCTACGGAGACGCAAAATTGCCCATTACGATTTTCAACGAGCTGCGGCACATGGGGCAAAAGAGCACGATTTAAGATAACTGGATACCAACCATCAATCCACCCTTGTTGTTGACCCACAAATTTTTCACTCATCTACGCTGCAAGTAAGTAATAACCGGCGATCGCCCTGTCCACTAATTTACTCCAGTAAACTTAAATTAGGCTTGGCTTTTAAATAAAACAATGGTCATAACACCCACTGAAGAAGACACACATCAGGAAGTCGGTGAACAACGAGTCACATTTTATGGCCTTAGTTGGGAGAATTATCTGCAAATTTTCGATGCGCTACCCCAAGAACGGCATACTCGCCTCTTTTTCAGTGATGGAACTCTAGAAATTGTCAGAGCTGGGCAAACTCACGAAGTTACGTCGAGGCTGATTGAAAGCTTTGTGCAGACTCTCGTTTTTGAAACCGGACTCAAATTAAAAACAATGGGTTCGACAACAATGAATCGACAGGATGTGAAAAAGGGCGCGGAACCAGATTGCGCTTACTACATCACCAATCAGCCTAAAATTGCCGGACGTAAGGTAGATTTTGACAAAGATCCGCCACCTGATCTTGTTTTAGAAATTGATATTACCCAGACAAACGTGGATAAAAATCAGCTCTATGCAGCGATGGGTGTACCAGAGTTGTGGCGATATGACGGAGAGATTTTATGCATACTTTCTCTGAGCAATGGCGAATACGAAGAGTGTGAAACTAGCCCATTATTTCCGGTAATAGAGAAAGATGATTTATACCGTTTTCTCCTTGAATCCTCCCAAGGTGAAATGGAGGCTCTGCGCAACTTTCAGGCTTTTTTAAAACAGAAAATCACAGGTTAGTACGGCAATAAAAGGCGATCGCCGACTTGCCATAGTTTTTATCTTTAAACTTTTCTAGCCCTTCTATTTCAACGGGTTGCCAGAGTTTGGGGTCATATTCCACTGCCATTTCTCCGTCGGGATTGAGCAAATCTAGAGCCACAACTTTTTCAAGAACAGCATCGTAAAATTTTGCGGCGTAGGGCGGATCAAAATAAATCAGATCGAAGCGATCGCCCCCCAGAGATTCCATTCGTTTTAGGACATCGCCTTTTAGGACTTGAAATGATTGATGATCTTTCGCGACTTTCTCCCAGTTTTCGTTGATGATGCGACAAGCACGGGAATTCTTTTCAATGCCAACCACTGTTTCTGCACCACGACACAAAGCTTCTGCGCCCATCGAACCTGAGCCAGCACAAAGATCTAGCCACACACAGCCATTTATTTGACCTTGCCAAATATTAAAAATCGCTTCCCGCACCTTCGCTAAAGTCGGACGGGTTAGTTCCCCCGGCAGGGTTTTAATTTGTCGATTTCCGTAAATACGCATCCCTAAATCTTAAAGTTTTACCGCGCTGATACAAACCGTTCTGAGGCGATCGCCCGCAATTTTTCTACGTCTTCTTTCCGTGAAACTGAGAGAGGTACTGTATTTTTAATTTGCTGAATCAGACTGCCCGTCGCCAAAGTTTTTTGCTCGTAGAGAGATTGATAAAGTCCCGCAATAATAGCCTGCTCGATTTCTGCCCCACTAAAGCCCTTTGCCGCTGTTACTAAGGCTTTTAGGTCAAAACTTTTTATATTTTGGTGGTGACGTTTAAGGTGAATCGTGAAAATTGCGGCCCGTTCCTGAGCATTGGGTAAATCCACAAAGAAGATTTCATCGAAACGCCCTTTCCGCAGGAGTTCAGGCGGTAGTTGCAACAAATCAT
>CAZXBK010000227.1:0-6009 GCA_964638765.1 uncultured Synechococcus sp.
AAAGAACCTTGCGGATGCGTCCCAAAAGATTGCCCGTGTGTTGAATTTGATTCGTGAACTGGCAAACCAAACGAACCTCCTTGCCCTTAATGCTTCGGTAGAAGCGACTAGAGCTGGTGAAGAGGAACAGGGTTTTGCAGTGGCAAACGAAGTCCGTACCCTTGCAGAACAGTCGGCGAATGCGACGAAGGAAATTGAGGAGATTATCGAAGAGATCCAATCGGAGACTAACGAGGTAATCAAGGCGATGGACATCGGTCGTAAGCGAGTGCTCATCGGAACCAAACTGGTGAAAGGAACCCGTCAAACCCTGACTGATCTCGCCAAGGTTAGTACGAGCATTAACCGGGTGGTTGAACAGATTGCTAACTCGGCATCGACTCAGGTAAGTATCTCCAATGAACTGAACCAGACGATGCAGGATGTGGCGAATATCTCCAACCAAACTTCTGAGCAGTCGGTGAAAGTGGCAGAATCCTTTACCAAGCTCCTCGGGGTTGCGGAAGACCTAAAACAGAGTGTGGCTGAGTTTAAGGTCAAATAAGCTCACTACTATTTGGAGGCGATCGCCGAATTTCTTTCCCCATTAGTTCAATCTAAATATGTTGGAAAAAAGAGGATTGGCGATCGCCCCTCTCGTGGGGTTACAACCTCCTTTGACAGATCACAAGATTTGGTAACCATCAGGGTATTTTGCTTTCCTAATTGTTGCTGAATCCTCCCATATTTCTACGTATGGTGATGTAGGTGTAGGTTAAATGTTTTTTATTGGCTTTTAAGAGGGTCGTATTTTGGTGATGGTTAGCGAAACACGCGTTGATACCAACGATCAAGCATATGAATTTTTTGTACAAGAATCTTTGGAACTACTCCAACATCTAGAGTCTGGTTTGATGACGCTGGTGCAAGATCACGAAGCACAAAAAATCCATGGTTTGATGCGAGCTGCCCATTCCATCAAAGGGGGCGCTGCTTGTATCGGGTTAATGGCTGTGCAGTCGATCGCCCACGACTTAGAAAATGGCATTCGAGCACTCTATAAAGACGATACGGTCTTTGATATTGAGCTGGAAAATCTGTTGCTACAGGCCTACGATGCCCTCCAAGAACCGATTCGCCAGCAAATCCAAACCGGTGAATATGAACCAGAACACGCCTTAGAAAAAGCAAAGCCAATTTTTGAATCCCTAGAAGTCAAGCTGGGACATGCCCTCTCGGAAGCAGCCGAATTGCCAGAAGTCCAAATGGAAGGGGACCTAACGGAATTTATTTTCCAAGAGGAAGTACCCCAAGCCCTCGGACGCCTCGACAAATTTGTGAAGCAACCGCCTGCAAAATCTCCAGTGACGGAACTAACTTCTCAACTAGAAGTCCTGTCAACTCTGGGGGATATGCTGAATTTAGAAGGATTTGCGGCGATCGCCCAAGCTGCGACAGATGCAGTCAAAATCAATGGTGATGAGGTTATCAAAATTGCCTCTCTGGCCCTTACAGATTTTCGCTTGGGTCAACAGGCCGTCGTGAATGGCGATCGTACCCAAGGCGGCGAACCGAGCCCAGCTCTCCTCGAACTGACTCAACCCCAACCAGATAAAGTGAAAAATTCTGCCGCTACCCCAGCGACCCACCAAACTATTGGAGTTTCAGAAACAGTTGCGCCAATCACGACCACAAACAGCAACATTTCTGAGGCTAAAGTTCCGCCAATGGAAGATGAAGCCCACCTAGAACAAATGGGTTTTGATTCCCTCAATATTTGGGGTGACGATGACGAAGATGATGATAATTCTCTACTGTTTTCAGAAGATGATTTAGCGAGTCTAATTATTGAAGAAGATGACGATTCTGGAGATTTACTAACGGCTGTTGCGGAGGAAGCGGAAGAAACGCCAGAACCCAACCATCGCCTGTCTCCTGTCCAAGACAATTTTGAAATTGAAGACCTAACGCCCGCTGTACCTGTTGTGCCGTCTGAGCCTAAGGTTGAACCTCTACAGCCTGAACCTCCTCAGCCAGAAATAGCGCCAGTACCCCAGGCAAAAGTTCCAGTATTAGAGCCACGAGAAGAACCAATATCCCCAGCGCCCAAAGTACCTGAAGTTGCGGCACCCGAGCAGATCGAAACCAAACCACCTGCACAGCCGAAACGTGACTTATCTGTTGGGCGATCGCCAAGTAAAGCAGCTCCCGTTATTGATACCAGTAGTCTCAGCGTACGCTTGGACATGGGGCGGCTGGATTATCTCAACAACCTCGTGGGTGAATTGGTTACCCAAGATAACAGTGCATTACTGCGCAACAAACAGAGCCTTGATGCCCTAGATTCTCTGAAACGCTGGTTTAACCGCTTCAACAAAATCACGAATCAGTTCCAGCAATACGCCAAAGAGCTGGTGATCAAAAATCCCCAAGCCCGTGCCCAGCTCGCGCAATTTGTGGTGTTTGCCGCCACGATCGCCGAAGAAATGGCACAACTGGGTGAAACTATCGAAGATACGACCCTGATCAACCAGCAAGATCAACAGAACCTCAAGCAACGTCAGCAAACCATTAAGCAGCTAGAGCACAACCTTCTCGAAGCGCGGATGTTGCCCATTGGTGATTTACTTAATCGTTTTCCACGCACCATTCGAGATTTGTCTGTGAAGGGTAATAAGCCTGTGTCTCTAGAGCTAGAGGGGACAAATACGCTGGTTGATCGAGCCGTACTTTCGAAGCTCTATGACCCGCTGGTACACCTTGTCCGTAATGCCTTTGACCACGGGATTGATACCCCAGAAGAGCGCCTTGCTGCGGGGAAATCGGAATCGGGCACAATCGTCATTAAAGCCTATAACCGTGGTAACTCAACCTATTTAGAAGTTCGTGATGATGGGCGGGGTATCGACACCGAGAAAATCCGCGCCAAAGCTATCGAAAAGGGCGTAATTGATGCCAAAGAAGCAGCAGAAATGCCAGAGGCTCAATTGTACGAGCTGTTGTTTGTACCGGGTTTCTCCACCGCAGCGCAGGTGAGTCATTTATCCGGACGTGGTGTGGGTCTTGATGCTGTCCGCCTCCAGATTCGGGCGCTTAAGGGCAATATTTCGATCACCTCAGAACTCGGTAAAGGAACAACCTTTACCTTACGCTTGCCGTGGAGTATGACAATTACCAAGTTGCTCTTATTCCGTGCTCAAGAAAGTTTCCTCGCCATTCCCGTCAACAGTTTGGCGGCGATCGCCGCAGCGGCTCCGGAGGACATCAAAAAAGAAGAAAACAAAGAAGTCTTTACTTGGAAAGGCCGTTCTGTCCCCCTCATTCAAGATTTATTGGTCGGCTTTAACTATCCATCCTCTTTGATCGCCAGTCGTCAGCAAATGATGGGAACCTGGGCACGGAGCAACATGAGCACTGTGTGGAAACAGGCCGGACAGCAAATGATCTTGGTCATTTCCCAGGGTAAAGATGTGATGGGCATTAAGGTCGATCAAATTTTGTTAGAGCAAAACTTAGTCATTAAACCCTTTGGCAGTGCCATCAATCCACCACGCTACATTTCTGGTTGCACGGTTTTGGGTGATGGGCGTTTAGTCGCAGTATTAGATAGTGCTGCTTTAATTGAGCGGTTAGTACGCAAAGGCACTCAAAATGTTGCGGTCATTGATACGCAGATTAGTCGTCTCAAGCCAAAACTTGTACTGCCGACAGTTCTAGTGATTGACGATTCTTTAACCACGAGACAAACGCTATCGACAACCTTACAAAAAGCTGGCTACCGGGTTATTCAAGCCCAAGACGGAGCCGATGGACTCAACCAACTTGAACAGCACCCAGAAGTTGAGGGCATCATTTGTGACGTAGAAATGCCCCAGATGAATGGTTTTGAATTCCTTGGCCGTTGTCGGAAAAAGCACGCGAAAACGGATTTGCCAGTTTTGATGCTGACATCTCGTGGCAGTAAGCGTTACCGTCAACTCGCGGAACAACTCGGCTCTAATGGTTACCTCACAAAGCCCTACCTTGATCAAGAACTCATCGAAACTTTGCAGGCAGCAGTCGCAGAAACCAAGAAGGAATCTACAGTGGCGATCGCCTCCTCATAACTTCAAAATAGATTTTTAAATTTTTCTCCCTGAACGCAATGCTGTTTGGGGAATTTTTTTATTGAAGGTTGCCGCTTTGTGAGAATTGGCGGCGATCGCCTTCTTTGATGCTCGCTAAAATAAAGTCAGAGTCTTTAGTCGTGCTTGGTTATCAATATGGAGCCTATGTCGTTACTTCTCGGGTTGTCGCAGATGGTAGGAGCAGGAGCGATAACGAAGGTTGGCGAAAATATGACTGATGCGACGATTACAAAAGCGCGGTCAATATCATTAGAGTTGCTACAAAGATTTCCTAATTCACCGATATTACAGTCGATCGCCGCAGGACAAGAAATAGTGGATGTGGAGGCGATCACCCAAGAACCGGAGAGCGAAGAGTTATTAGAACAACTACAAATTCTTTTGGCGAATAACAAAGACCTTGCAACCAAGTTAGAAGCCCTAGCAGCCCAGACTAAAGCAGAAAATATTCAGGTGGCAGCAAAGAATTTTGAGGCAGAGGAATTAGACGCAGAGGTGATTCAAGAAGAGATCTCTGGCACAAAGTCACGAGGAAAGAATCAACAGACAGGTTTTGAAAACGTGAAAGTTAGAGGCAAAGCCACAATTAAACTCAGCCAAAAAATCAACTCCGTTGACTGATAACTGAAGTGAGGAGATCGCCCTCGTTTCAGGAAATATTCTTGGCACATCTTGTAAGTTCATTTACTTCGCCCAATAGCAACATATTTCACAAATGATTGTGATTCTGTCTAAACTCTTGGATTTCTGATAAATAGTTATTTAATTTCGCTTCTATTGAGCGGTGTTTCTGAGCTTCCGCCTGAAGTAAGGATTGAGTGCGTCTAATTTCTTGTTCTAAACTCCCCCTTTGTGCTTTCATCTGATTCATTTCCGATAAAAGTTGGTTTGATTTTCTTTCTAGTAATTCTCTTCGATGCGCTTCTGAATACAGCGAGGATTGATAGTTTTTGATTTCTTGCTCTAAACTGTCTCTATGGATTTTTAATTGTTCAATCTCTGACAGAAGTTGATTTAGCCTTATCTCAGATGACTGATATCTTTGCGTTTCTCTTTGAAGTAAAGATTTGGTCTGGTTTAAGTTTTGTTCTATATTGCTTCTCTGTATTTTTAACTGATTAACCTCTGATAAAAGTTGGTTTGACTTTGATAAGAGCTTGCGTAATTTCATCTCTGTAAACTCTCTTCTTTGTGTTTCAGTTTGAAGTAAGAATCTAGTTTGTTCTAAGTCTTGTTCTAAATTAATAGTGTATTGCTTGAGCTGTTCAATCTCTAGTAGAGGCTCATTAAGTCTTTCTTCAACTAATTTCTTTTTATTGATTTCTTCATTTAGTAGCATATTATATTCCTCAATTTTGCCAGATAAAAACTCTCTATTATGTTTTAAATCTTCTATTTCTGACAAATATTGTTCAATTGATTGCTGTACAGATTCTTGCTTTTGTATTTCTGAATTTAGTAATAGCTCATTACTGTTTACTTCTTGAAGTAACGCTTCCCTTTGCTCACTCAGTCTTTCGACCTCTAATAGAAGTTGATTCACTGTCTTTTCTGCCACTTCCCGTTTTGCAAATTCCGCCTGGAACAAGCTCTCAAAATCTTGCTCCTCGATCGCCCGCACATATTCCACTAGATAATCATGTACAAGCTGATACTTCGACGTTTCACCATCACGATCCTGCACCTCTGACACCAAATCCGACAACACCAAAATCTGCAAGATCATCCCAACATTCTCAGTCCCTTGCCCGAGCTGCCTTATCCCAGCTTCCAACTCCTCAGAACTTTTAATCGGTCGCCTACCCTGCTTATCCGTCAGCAGAAACATCAACTGATATGCCAACCGCTGATTTTCTTCAGTGCCACAATCCTTGACCACCGCATCCAGATAGCTCCGCACCAA
>CAZXBK010000228.1:0-6006 GCA_964638765.1 uncultured Synechococcus sp.
TGCAGCCGTGGCCAACTTTTGCATTGAAAACGGTAGAACGAAAGCCAATGAAACATCCATCGCCAACATAGGCAGGGCCGTGGATTAACGCCATGTGAGTAATACAAGTACTTTGACCAATCCACACCGAGTAGGCTTGCTGATCATCCCCAAACACACGACCTTGTTCTAGTCCATGGATAACAACGCCATCCTGAATGTTGGTGTTGTCTCCAATGAAAAAGGGAGCACCTTCATCGGCTCTGATGGAGGTATTTGGCGCAACGATGACATTTTCACCCAGTTGAACATCTCCAATCAGACTGCATTGAGGATGAACATAGGCAGATGCGGGAATGGTTGGTTGATCTAAATCGCGATCCCAAGGCGTGGGTGGTGCTGGCTGACGACGGAGTGGCATAGTTTTTTGAAAATTGGATTAGGTTAAAAAGATTCCTCACAGGCGGCTATGGGGATTGTTAGAAAAGCGTTTAAGGTTGCTGCGCGAAAGTGTTGTCTAGAAGACTGATTTTGCGGCGATCGCCGTCTGCATTTTTTCTAGTAAGTCGTCAAAAGGGATTGCCCCCAAATCTCCTGAATGGCGCGATCGCACACTCAAAGTATTATCTTCAACTTCTCGATCACCTAACACCGCAGCGAGAGGAATTTTTTCTAGTTCGGCGGTGCGAATCTGTTTTCCGAGGCGATCGCCACTGGAATCAACCTCAACCCGTAAACCCTGTGCTTTGAACTTCTGAGCTAATTCTTCAGCATAGGGACGTTGGGCATCACTCACAGGCAACAAACGAAGATGCAATGGCGCTAACCACAACGGAAAATTCCCCGCATAGTTTTCCACCAAGATGCCGAAAAAGCGCTCCAAAGATCCGAAGATCGCGCGGTGAATCATAATCGGACGTTGACGAGTACCATCCGCGGCAACGTAGTTCATATCAAACCGTTCCGGCAGATTGAAATCTACTTGGATCGTTGAACATTGCCACAGTCGCCCAATGGCATCCTTAATTTTGAGATCGATCTTGGGGCCATAAAAAGCGCCACCACCTTCATCAGTGATGTAATCCCAACCTTTGGCATCAAGGGCTTCTACGAGAGCATTAGTCGCCAGATCCCAAATATCATCAGAACCCACAGATTTCGCTGGGCGGGTGGACAGGTTTATTTCATATTCAGGGAAACCAAAGTCTGACAAAATTTTCTCGGTGAGATCGAGTACCCCCAAAATTTCCGAGGCTACCTGATCTGGCAAACAGAAGATATGAGCATCATCCTGAGTAAAGCCCCGCACCCGCATCAATCCATGTAATGCACCGGAGCGTTCGTACCGATAAACCGTTCCCAGTTCTGCCCATCGCAGCGGAAACTCCCGATAGGAATGCAGATTATTTTGGTAGGTCAACACATGAAACGGGCAATTCATGGGTTTGAGTTGATATTCCTGTGCCTCAACTTCAATCGGATCGAACATGCTCTCCCGATAGAAATCCACGTGTCCTGAGGTCTTCCACAAATTCACATTGGCGACATGGGGGGTATACAACAGGTCATAACCTGCCTCCATATGTGCCGATCGCCAATAATCCTCGATCGCCAACCGCATCCTTGCGCCTTTGGGATGCCAAAAGACTAAGCCGCCGCCAGCATCATCCTGAATACTAAATAGATCTAGCGCTTTGCCAATTTTGCGATGATCACGACGTTTCGCTTCCTCTTTCAGTTTTTTGTAAGCCTTCAGTTGCTCCGGTGTTTCCCAAGCTGTGCCATAAATTCGTTGTAATTGAGCTTTGGTTTCATCACCACGCCAGTAAGCCCCGGCAACACTTTCCAGTGCAAAAGCTTTGGGATGAATCTCACCCGTGAAGTTTAGGTGAGGCCCTGCGCAAAGATCCCACCAAACTTCTGTGGGCGGCACAGTGACCGGATCGATTAGAGATGGCTCAAGTTCTGGGTGGGAGGCAAACCCAGCATCAGGGGAACCAATAAAGTAGCGAGTAATCTGTTCGCCTTCGGGAATACCATCCAAAATTTCTTGTTTGTATGGCTCTTGCAGCGCCTCGATTTCTGCCTGAATTTCATCCCGTTCGACTACTTCCCGGATGATGGGCAAATTGCCTTTAATAATGCGCCGCATTTCTTTGGTGATCCGCTTCAAATCATCGGGAGTGAAGGGCGTAGAGCGATCAAAGTCGTAGTAAAACCCGTTGTCTGTCCAAGGCCCAATCGTCACCTTTGTTTCGGGGAAAAGCTTCTGCACAGCCATCGCTAAAACGTGGGCACAGGTATGTCGAATCCGTTCTAACTTCTGTTTTTCACTTTGAGCGTCAGAAGGTTTTTCGGGAGATTGGGGAGAACTTAGCATGCCTAAACAAGACTAGAATGATAATCGTTCTCAATCTAACATCTGGGTCTACCCCAATCCAAATCTGATCTTGGTAATTGCTAAGGGCGATCGCCTCTTTTGTTGCAATAAAAAAAGACGGAACTCTAGTCCGTCTCGCCATTGATTACAAGTTGAAAAATGTTTTCGCCTTGTTCTTTGTTGGCATAAAGATCGTTTGCGATCTTACATCAGCCTCTAAGTTCGCATTTAGCCAAATCCTGAGCCAGCCATTGTTTTCGTCCATAGCAAGATTTCTCCTTGGTCATTGCCCGCGGCGATCGCCTCTCCAGAGGAACTCCAAGCGAGACAAGAATATTCGGCGGGTGAATCTTGTAAGACTTGGGTCAGGCGACGACCTTTATCCCAGAGACAGAGCTGACCATCTTCGGCGGCAGAGGCGATCAATAATGTTTTGGGTTGAAAGGCGATCGCCGTCACATTGCCTTGGTGGATATTTAAAACTTCGGCTGCCCATACACCATCGTCTTTTTTCTCCTTCGTCCAGACCACGACACTGTAACGACTAGCGGAGGCCAGTAAAGGTGTGCCCGTGGAGCCTTTTTTCTCTGACCAATCGACTAGCCGAACTTTGCCCGGAAAATCGCTCATTTCCCAAGGATATGGAATGCCATCTTCCCAAACAGTAACGGAGTTTGTACTGTCGCCCGAGGCAAAATATTGACCATTGGAAGACCAGCTAATTGCATGGTTAGCACCGCCAGTTCTTTTGATGTTTGGATCTTTATCCCAGTTCTGTTGCGACCAAGTTTTGATGATTTGGTGACCGCTAATAGATAGGCGATCGCCCGTCGGATGCCATGCGATATCCAGAACGGAAGACGTTTCAAAGTTTAGGGTGGTGATCACGGCTTGGGCGATCGCATCCCACACCTGAACATAACGCCCGAAACTAAAGGCCAACTCAGATTCTGTGGGATGCCAACGAAGGCAATCAATCCACGCGCGGGAATGCTCCAATGTTTCAATCAAAGTCGCCTCACCATCTTCAAATCGCCAAATCCAAACCGTTCCCGCTTGTCCGCCCGCCGCCAAAAATTGACCATCAGCAGATATCGCCAAGGCGTCCACCGACTCGATTTGTTCTTCTTGCAAGACCGTTACTTTCTCCGTCGCAACGTCATATTGAACAACTTCCCCCGCCGCCGAACTGGCCACCAAGAACGAACCATCCACAGACCAGGCGATCGCCGTGACATAATCCGAGAGCGTATTCCGCCACAGCAGCTTAAAGAGATTCTTGGTCTTATTTTTTTTCGGCATGGCAGAGGGATAGACAGCAGGATTCAAGGCGGGAGATCAAGGTCAACTCAAATGTTGAGGATTATTGATCTACAAAACAAGCCTTGAAATTTTCCTCAAGGTTCATATCCCGTAGATTGCGGCCAATAAATACCAGCTCATTTTTGCGGACTTCACCGGGTTGCCATGGACGCTCCTGTCCACCTTTAAACAGCATATGTACACCCTGAAAGACGCAGCGATTATCGATTCCAGCAATGTTGAGAATGCCCTTCATCCGAAAAATATCGTGACCTTTCTCGATCATCAGTTCATCTAGCCAATCCCGCAACTTGCTGCCATCCACTTCACCCGGTTCGACCAAAGTAACGGAACCAACAGTTCTGTCATGTTTTGGAGAGACACCATTTAGCAACTCAGGATTCACTTGGAGCGCGTTATTCACATCGAAGGCATTTAGCTCCAGCAACGCATCCATCTCCACTTCCGAGTTTTGGGTGCGGTAAATTTTGGCGATCGCATTCATCTCCTGCACCTGTTGTTCTAGCTCAGCGAGATCTGCTTCACTCACCAAATCCGTCTTATTCAATAGGATCACATCGGCGAATGCAATTTGCTCAACCACTTCCGGCGAACCCCAATGCTGTTTAATATGCAACGCATCCACCACGGTGACGACTGCATCCAACTCCGCTTTTTCTCGGACTTCCTGATCCATAAAAAACGTTTGAATTACGGGGGCAGGATCGGCAACGCCAGTGGTTTCAATCAACAAATGGTCAAATTTGTCACGGCGCTTCATTAATTTGCTGACCACTCGAATAAGATCACCGCGAACATTGCAGCAAATGCACCCATTGTTCATCTCATAGATTTCTTCATCCGTATCCACCACCAGCTGGTGATCAATACCAACCTTGCCAAACTCATTTACAATGACCGCCACTTTCTTGCCATGTTCGTGGGTCAAGATGCGATTGAGTAATGTCGTTTTTCCAGCTCCCAAGTAACCTGTCAAAACTGTCACTGGAACGGTTGGGCGATCGGCAGTGGTAACCATAAAACTTTCTTGCGTTCAAATAATCAGATGATAGCCATTATCCTATTTGTTTAGCAGAGTTCATCGACGCAAATTCTTAAAAAAGGCGATCGCCATAATTTTTTGTTGAGAGTGTTGGATAATCGTGGCATTAGTAAATCCGAGCAGTAGCAGCCAGGATACAATCAAAAAAAATCAAGGCAAAGCAATGTTATGGAGAAAATATGGAAAAAGTTGTGGTGAAAGCTTCTCTGCATGAAAAGAAAAAAGATCGATATTTTTGGCTCAAAAAATCTTATGCAGAACGATTAGCGGCCTTAGAAGAACTACGTCGCGAGTATCATCTCTGGAAGTATAATGCTGAACCAAGATTTCAAAGAATTTATACAGTTTCTCAACGCTAATCGAGTTCATTATCTAGTTGTGGGAGGCTATGCCGTCGCATTTTATGGCTATCCTCGTTACACAAAAGATATTGATATATGGATTGAAGCTTCCTCCGAAAATGCAACAAAGGTGATGCAAGCTTTACGAGATTTTGGATTTGGTTCTCTTGATTTAACGACAGAAGATTTCGCGACTTTCAATCAAGTGATTCAGTTAGGTTATCCACCCAGTCGTATTGATTTATTAACATCGGTCGATGGTATTAAGTTTGAAGATTGTTATGACTCGCGGGTAAGCATCGAACTGGAGGGCCTTGTCGTAAATTTTATTGATTTGGACAATCTTCGTTTGAATAAAAAAGCTTCTGGCCGCTTACAGGATTTAGCTGATTTAGAAAATCTGAGTGATTAAAGATTTTAGGACGATCGCCTAATTATTTTGCTATCAACCTACGAAATTTTTTGATGGTTGCATTTCTTCCAGAGATTTTGCTCTCTGCCAGAAACTGAGGAATAAGCTCAACTAAAGGAAACTCAGGAAATGTCGGACTTGTCGAAACCTCTTGATATTGTCCGTCAGTGAGGATGTTGATTTGTAATTTGCCTTTTTCAAAGCGCCACAATTCGGGGACACCGAGAGCTGCATAAATTTCTGGGTGAGTTCGAGACGTGATTTCAATTTCAAGGGCGAGATCTGCTGGTGGATCAATCGCTAAATCGATTCGACCTTTCCCACGAATTATGGCTTCGTTCTCGATATAAAAACACTGGTCTGGTTCTAGTCCTCGAAGTGATTCTTTTTTAAAGGTCATAGATCCCAAAGACCAAAACTCGATATCAAGTTCTTCCAATAACACCTTAATCAGATCACCAATAATTTCTTTGCTAGAGAGTTTCAAGCAAGTAACGTTGTAGCAAAATAGAGTGAGTAGTCCTTTCTG
>CAZXBK010000229.1:0-5977 GCA_964638765.1 uncultured Synechococcus sp.
CCCTGTCTTTACTGATTCTGAAGGTCGCGAACTCAACGTTCGTCGTATGCCTAACTTCTTCGAGACTTTCCCTGTCATCATGACTGACGCTGAAGGTGTTATCCGTGCGGATATTCCTTTCCGTCGTTCTGAGTCTAAGTTCTCCGTTGAGCAAGCTGGTGTAACCGTTTCTTTCTACGGTGGTGAACTTGATGGCCAGAGCTTCGATGATGCTGCTGTCGTAAGAAAGTATGCTCGTCGTGCTCAGCTTGGTGAGTCCTTCGAATTTGATACTGAGACTCTTGGTTCTGACGGTGTATTCCGTACTAGCCCCCGTGGTTGGTTTACCTTTGGTCACGCTGTCTTTGCACTTCTCTTCTTCTTTGGCCACATCTGGCACGGTTCTCGTACTCTTTACCGCGACGTATTCGCTGGTGTTGACCCTGAACTTGCTAACACTCAGGTTGAGTGGGGTTTCTACAAGAAGCTTGGTGATAAATCTACGGCTAATCCTGAGAGAACTTAATCGATGGATTTTTGCCCAGTCTTTTAGACTTAGGGTAATGAACTAAATATAAAAAAGGGAGTTGACCACATGGCTAGCTCCCTTTTTTATGGGTTGATGCTGAGTGGTGTAGTGCTGACGGTTTTCTACACTGGGTAAGATTACGGCGGATTGGCAAAATAGAATTAATTCATTCAATAAGGTTGAAGCATTAAAGATGTCTCTGTCGCCAAAGGCTATTTACGATTGGTATCGCTCAACGCTCAGAAATCCGAAGTACCGCTGGTGGATTATTCTCGGCACGCTAGCGTACTTATTTAGTCCCCTTGATCTGTCACCCGATATTATTCCGATCGCCGGACAGGTAGATGATGTGATTTTGGTGTCTTTGCTTGTTGCTGAGCTGTCGCAAATTGTGATGGATTTCTTTCAAGCTCGCCAAAACGATCTTAATGTTGAGGCTACTCAGACTGAGGAAACAGGCCCAACTGTGGAAACAAATGCTGTTCCCGTAGAAGAAGCGTAAAAAAATACCAAACGCAGTAACTTTTGAAAATCTCCTAGTGTTCTAGGGGATTTTATTTTTTTGCTGGTTGCCATTTGCCATGGAAACTCGGCGGCACAATTTGGGGTAATTCGAGGATGCATAAAGGTGAATCGTTTAGGCGATCGCCGTCATAGATACGCAGTTCACTTCTATTCGCTGGAGCATTAAAGACCACCGTTAAAATCCAAGTCTGATTGGGGTTATCTGGATTTTGTACTGGGATGGGTTCCGAAGGATAATGCTTCGCTCCCATATCCGCCACGGTCAACTCCTGTGTCTGTTGGTCAAGACTAGCAATGCCGTTAATAATTTCGTGACCAATATCCGTTTCTTCCCGGTGAATACCGATAAAGGTTTTGTCCCATTTTTGTCCCGTTTGGGAATCTGAAGTGATCGGAAATTCGCAGGAGCGATCACTAACTTCGTAGGACTCAACAATTTTGGCAGTCTTGGGCTCGATACGATAGTGCCAGAGGGTCCCTTTCGTATAGGTTTGAATGCTCCCACGAGGAATTTCAACAAATTGTTGGTTGCTAGCAAAATTTTTAAAACGCACCATTTCTAGCTCGATTTCGCCATGGTCATTCACAAAGCCATTGGTAAAGTGCCATTGGAACCAAGCATCATTAGTTGAGCGACTGACAACTTCCAAGGTGTGGCGATTGATAATGATTAATTCTGTGCCTAATTCCGGTTGCCACTGCAAACAATCACTAACGCTTTTGAGGCCGAACAAGGCTGGAAAGGGCTGGAGGCGGACAGGGCAAATACTAAAAACCAGATAGTCGCCAGCTAAAACGAAATCATGGGTGAGGGGCAAGCCTTTAACTGAAAATTCGCTGCGTTTCAGGAGATTGGCTTGGGCATCGAGTTTATAAATTTGAAAGGTGGCGTCTTTCCCGAAGATTGCACCGAAATTATAGATGTCACCTGTTACTGGATCAATTTTGTGGTGGGCTGAAAAAGTATCGTTTTTCCCTAAACCCAAATTATCCTCGCCAATTGTTTCGAGGGTTTCAAGGTTTAAAGCATGGGGCTTGCCACCTTCCCACAGCGTCAACAGGCGATCGCCTAATGGTAAGACCGAAGTATTGGCTGAATTTTTTGCAGGTTTACCCCACCGTTGCCAGATTTTGCCCGGCGCTACCGTGCCGTAATTAGGGTAAAGTAATTTTTCTGCGGCTGATTCTGCCTTGAAATAATCGGTCTCGACGTAGCGATATTGTGCGTGGACGCCTGCTTCCGTAAGGTAAACCCCCAAAACTGCGCCATCACCATCAAACCAATGACCCATTTGCTCACCACCGCGACTTAATCTGCCGGGGCCATTGCGAAATAAAGAGCCACGTAAATTCGCAGGAACTGAACCCGCTAGAACGTCGAGCTTTGTTAACCCAAAAGGCTGGGCTGGCTGTTCAAAAAGTTTTGACCAAGCAGGTGTAGTGGCGGAGAAATTCGGATTTGGAGCGGTGACCATCGCGTGTTCAGCAAATTTTTATTGTTAACTAGTGTAAACCCGTTTCTTGGGACAACATTTTTTTGCTGTGGGGATTTGTGCCTAAAATAATGATGACTAAATGATTTGTGAGGAGTTCTTCTATCCATGAGGAAATCTAAATTCAATACGGCGATCGCCCTATCTTTGGCTGCGCTAACAGCTTTTACCGCAGCCTGTCAGGAAACAGCACCTCCAGAGGGTACAGAAGGTGGCGAAACTACAGAAACCTCTGCTGGTGGCGAAGGTGGCCTCAAACTGGGTTCCTTGACTCCCACCACTGGTGACCTGTCTTCCATTGGTCAAAATATGCCTGTGGCAGTGCAGCTAGCCGTTGACACGATTAATGCTTGCGGTGGCGTCAATGACATGCCCGTTAGCCTTGTGCAAGAGGACTCCCAGACTGACCCAACTGCGGGTGGTGCGGCAATGACGAAGCTGGCAGAAGTCGATAAAGTTGCCGGTGTTGTGGGTTCCTTTGCGAGTAGTGTTTCCAGTGCGGCGGTTGATGTAGCTGTACGGAACGGTGTAATGCAAATTTCTCCCGGTAGTACTAGCCCTGTCTTTACTGAGCGCGCGGCGGCGGGTGACTTTGATGGATACTGGGCGCGGACTGCTCCCCCAGATAGTTACCAAGCACCTGCATTGGCAGTTTTGGCACAGAAACAAGGATTTGAGCGGGTTTCAACAGTCGTCATTAACAACGATTATGGCGTTGGCTTTGAGCAAGAATTTGTAAAAGCTTTCGAAAAACTTGGTGGCACAATCGTTAATAAGGACAATCCTGTCCGTTACGATCCCAAGGCTGCAACCCTCGATAGTGAAGCGGCGGCGGCCTTCGCCAATGAGCCTGATGCTGTTCTCGGAGTTCTCTATGCAGAAACAGGTAGTGTTTTACTTAAGGCTGCCTACGAGCAGGGTCTGAGCGAAGACGTAACGGTACTGCTGACCGATGGTGTGTATAGCCCAGACTTTCCGGAACAGGTGGGTTCAACGCCTGAGGGTGAATCAATTATTGCTGGCTCATTAGGTACTGTTCCCGGTGCAGATGGGGCCGCTCTCGCCGAATTTACGACCCTTTGGGAAGAGGAAACTGGCAAAGAAGTTAGTGCTTTTGTGCCTCACTCTTGGGACGCGGCGATCGCCATGATGTTGGCAGCGGAAGCGGCTGATGTGAATACAGGCGAAGGTATTCGCGATAATCTCCGTGCAGTCACCAATGAACCCGGTCAGGAAGTGAGTGATCCCTGTGAGGCGATCGCCCTGATTCGTGAAGGCATAGAAATCAACTACCAAGGTGCTAGTGGTAACGTTGAATTTGATGATAACGGTGACCTAGCCGGTAGCTACGATGTTTGGCAGGTCAATGAAGATGGCAGCCTAGAAGTTATCGATACCGTTAGTCCTGTCGATGCCCTCTAAATAGTTTTCTGAAATATTTTTAGAAATCATATGCTCCTCAATGGCGACGTTGGGGAGTTTTTTTATGAAGTTGTTACTTCAGGTTGTCGCAAAGAAACATCACATTACCCAATATTTTTCTTGCATAGAATAAGACTGTTGCAAGTTGGGACCATAGCTATGACTAGACAGCGCCTTTCAAAAGCCCCCACAAAAAAATCTAGTCCGGCGATCGCCGCCCCCTCTCTTCAGCAAACACCAGATTTTTCTCTAAATTCTCAGTCAGTAGAAAAACCTCAGAACCCCAATTTCTCCGGTTTATCCCACGAACTATCTTTTCCGATTCAAGCAAAACTGACTATCGGTGAACCCAACGATAAATACGAGCAAGAAGCAGATCGAGTCGCTGATCAGGTCGTCAAGCAAATTCATGCTCCCGATATTTCTAAATCTGAAAATGAGCAAATTCGATGCAAAGATAATGAAACTGAAGGGCGATCGCCACAAATTACACCTTTAAAATCATCAACACTCAAAAAAAAAGACGAAGGAGTATCACCTATCACCTCAAACTTAGAATCTTCGATTAGACAAGTTAGAGATGTTGGACAAAAACTACCAAGAGCTTTACAGCCAAAAATGGAGCAAGCTTTCGGTTCTAATTTCAGTGCTGTCAGAATTCATGCTGACAGTAACTCTGATCGTCTAAGTCGATCCATACAAGCCAAAGCCTTTACAACAGGACAAGATATCTTTTTCCGAAAAGGAGCCTATCAACCATCTAGCAGAGCTGGACAGCATCTTCTTGCCCACGAGTTAACTCACGTTGTCCAACAAAATAGTTATCAGACTTCCCGGTCAAGCTATTCTAATAATTTTAGTATGCAGACATTGAGTATACAGCGCGATCTTGAAGCAACAGATTACGAAACAGGAAGCATTAAAGACAAGCGTAAGTTTCGTGGCATGGCAAAAAATCCCGAATGGGAAATTTGTTTCCGAAAATTAAGCAGAGTGAGAGTATTTGACCCCAGTCATGAAAGCACTGAAATCCGAGAGATGGGAACTCGATCACAGGTCAAAGCTGGGTTGACGCGAAATGAGGGGATTGATGGAATTTCTCTGACTCGTAACCCATGGTTTACTAGAGGTGTTTTAAATGCAGGTGACCGTAAAGTTGTTTACATTGTTGCGGTTCCACCACAATGGGGACTAGATCTAGAGTACGAATATCTCAAACATTCGGGCGAACTACCAAAAGAATATAAGGTGGCTCCAAGTGATACGTTGTCTCAAAATAAAAAATCTCAAGAAATCACAGTTGAACGAGTTCCAGAAGGATTGATTTTAGGATGGGTAAGTCGAATCGAGGAGCCAGATGCGATGGGAATACGCGAAACTGTACTTCGTTACACCGCAAATCCCAACTGGGCTCCACCGGAAACTCTTAGTAAAATTGACAAAGCAGGTCGTTTACCAGAGTTTTGGAGGATGATCGACGGCATTGATGGGGTACGAAAGGTTGGATTCCCGTAAAGCAGAGAAAATATATCAATGCAGATAAGCAATGGTAAGCAATGGTTCTTGAACACAAATTCAAAACTCAGCGTTTAGCGGAGTACGTGGGAAAGGGATAACATCACGAATATTTGCCATTCCCGTCATAAATTGCACCAAACGCTCAAAGCCTAAACCAAAGCCTGCATGGGGAACAGAACCGAAGCGACGGAGATCGAGATACCACCATAAATCATCAGCTTCGATATCCATTTCTTTGATACGACGTTCGAGGACATCTAGTCTCTCTTCCCGCTGGGAACCACCAATAATTTCTCCAATTTTTGGTGCGAGCACATCCATTGCAGCCACGGTTTTATCGTCATCATTTAGACGCATATAAAATGCTTTGATGTCCTTGGGATAGTTGGTCACAATCAAAGGCTTTTTAAACAGTTCTTCGGCGAGGTAACGCTCGTGCTCCGATTGCATATCGATACCCCATTCCACTGGGAACTCGAATTTTTTGGAGCTTTTTTCTAGGAGGGCGATC
>CAZXBK010000230.1:0-5965 GCA_964638765.1 uncultured Synechococcus sp.
CCATCTTGATGACGGTCTCTCTCTTATCCAAAACTGACGTTAATTTAGATGGTGCCCATATTTTGCTGTGGTGGATTTTTGATGACCCAAAACTCGACGCAGTTAGTCGCGAGATTATTCAGCAGCCCACCAATAAAATTTTCGTGAGTAGTGCCTCCGCATGGGAAATTGCGACCAAATATCGCATTGGCAAACTCCCCGAAGCAAAAGAAGTCATTAAAAACCATGCCACAATCTTAGAGCAAGCACGATTTACCAAATTGGTCATCACCACAGAACATGCTCTTAGAGCCGGACTGCTCAAGATTAATCATCGAGGATCCGTTTGATCGCATGATTATGGCGCAGGGAGAACTAGAAAATATGCCAATCATCACCCATGATCCAGCTTTCAATCAGGAGTTTATTCAAATCATCCCTGCATTTAAGTAAGAAAACACCATTACCGACAAAGAACCCTAGAGGAAAATTGCGGATGTTTTGCCAGAAATCGTTAAGATGTAGAGCAATTCTGGTTTAAACGACTGCATCATGGATTTAAAATCTCTCATCCGCGATATTCCTGATTTTCCGAAGCCTGGCATTTTATTTCGGGACATCACAACGCTTCTGAATCACCCCGAAGGAATGCGCTACACGATGGATGCATTGACCCAGCTTTGTATCGAAGCGAATCTCAAACCGGATCATGTCGTTGGAATGGAGTCACGGGGTTTCATTTTTGGGCCGACTCTCGCCTATAACCTCAACGCCGGTTTTGTACCTGTTCGTAAACCCGGAAAATTACCAGCGGCAGTTCACTCAGTAGAATACGAACTGGAATATGGCACTGATACCCTCGAAATGCACCAAGATGCAGTGGGTGAAGGGGACAAGATTTTGATCGTGGATGATTTGATTGCGACGGGCGGTACGGCAAAAGCAACAGCGGACCTGCTGGCAAATGTCGGTTGTGAGATTGTCGGGTTTGTCTTTATTGTCGAGCTGCTGGATCTCAAAGGACGCGATCGCCTACCGGATGCGCCTGTATTATCCCTTGTGCAATATTAGATTTTTCTTCCCAAAGTACTCCTCGTAAATTTTGTAATGGCTCTTCGTAAACTGCGCGAACTTTTTGATCAAGAAACTCTGCTGTATATCCTCAAGCGTTTAGGGCAGGCAATTTTGACATTGTTTCTCGCGTCGATTCTCAGCTTTTTAATTATTCAGCTGGCACCGGGTGATTTTCTTGATCCCCTCCGGCAAAATCCTCAGCTTTCAGAAGAGACATTAATCGATTTAGAACGTCGGTTTGGGTTGGATCAGCCTGTATTTGTGCAGTATTGGCGGTGGCTATTTAATGTCATTTTCCGGTTTGATTTTGGCATTAGCTTTGAATCTTTCCGTCCGGTCCATGAGCTTTTGCTGGAAAGGATGCCCGCCACTTTGCTCCTTGCCGGTATCTCGATTGTTGCAACTTGGGCGATCGCCATTCCGTTGGGGATTTTTAGTGCGGTTAAACAAAACACGTTACTCGATAAAGTTTTGCGGGTAATTAGCTACGTTGGTCAGGGCTTTCCTAGTTTCATTACTGCTTTGGCATTACTCTTGGTCGCACAAATTCTTTCGCCGTTACTGCCTGTGGGCGGAATGACGAGCATTAATTTCACTGATTTACCGTGGTACGGCAAGATTCTCGATATCGGTTGGCACATGATTTTACCGATGATTGCTCTGAGCTTGACCGGATTTGCTGGATTACAACGTCTCACTCGCGGTCAATTACTGGATGTATTGCGACAGGATTATATTCAAACGGCGCGGGCAAAAGGTCTTCCCGAAAATAAAGTGATTTATGTCCATGCGCTGCGCAATGCAATTAACCCCTTGATTACGCTGCTCGGCTTTGAATTTGCAAGTTTGCTCAGTGGATCGTTTATTACCGAGTTTTTCTTTAACTGGCCGGGTCTCGGCACGCTAACGCTGCAAGCCGTACAATCGCAGGATCTTTATCTTGTGATGGCGGCGCTGATGATTAGTGCGACTATGCTTATTGTCGGTAATTTATTGGCGGATTTGCTGCTTAAGTTTGTTGATCCACGTATTCAACTTGCTGATTTGAAGTAGAGTTTCGGGAGACAAGATCCCCCTGAATCCCCCTTGATAAGGGGGACTTTGTTTTTTTAGCGATGTAGCAATAGCAATCTTTTGTCAGGCGAGTGAATTCTACTCTTCATCTCGCTGAAGTTCTTCGGGAAGATCGATAAAGACTTTTTCATTAGGCTGTACACCACTAATAATTTGGGTGCGATCGCCGACTGTTGCGCCAAGAACGACAGGTTTAAATTCGGGTTTTCCTTCGTCGTCCGGAACAAGTACGCCAGTATCACCGGATTCAGTGGCGATCGCCACGGTGGGGACAGTCATGACACTGGTCAGGTTTTCGCCGATAAACGTAACGTCGGTATTCATCTTTGACCGTAGAAAATCCCGTCCTGAGAGCAACGCAATTCTCACCTCAAAGGATGTGACATTATTTTCAATAATTGCTTCCGGTGCAACAAGTAAAACTCGACCCTGAAAAACTTTATCTGGAAAAGCATCTGCCACAATTTCCACATCTTGACCCGGCACAATCTGATCAATATCAACTTCCGGAACTCGCGCCACCACTTCTAATCCCTTGGCGATCGCCAGAATCGATGAAGACGTTGCCGAAGCCGTTGCCGAAGCCGAAGTTGTAGGCGTTACAAAAGCCCCTTCCGACGCAAACTTTTGGGTGATAACCCCGTCAAACGGTGCTCGGATGATTGTGTCGTCATATTGCACTGCAACAATTTCTTTTTGGGCTTGAGCCTGTTCAATTAAAGCGTTTAGCCGAGTCAGCTCTGGTTCAGCATTACGCTGTTGCCGATCAAAATTAATCCGTGCTTCTACCGCTGCTGCACTCAAAACTTCTAATTCTGGGTTCGCTGTTTGCTTCAGCTGATCGACCCGCCGTTGAATTTCTACTAGACGCGCTTCTGCATTACGTAATTCACTGACAACATCGTCCCGTCGATCTTCATCAATCGCGCCATTCTCTAAGAGTGTGTCAAACCGCTGGGCTTTTTCTGCTGCATTTTCATAGGTTGCTTCAGCGGCAGCTAATTGGGCTTGGGCTTGAGCAATGTCGCGGGGAATCCGTTCTTGAGCCTGTTCAAGGCGTGCAGTCGCCTGGTTTAGCGCAGCTTCAGCTCGATTAATATCAGCTTGCAGATTACTTTGGGTGGCTCGAAATTCGGCAACGCGTTGTTTGAGGAGAGATTCGGCCTGAATACCTTGGTTAAATAATTCTTCGTTGTCCATAATGGCAAGCTCTTGACCTGCCGCCACCACTTGACCTTGCTCGACTAATAGTTTCGAGAGAATGCCTGGATTTTTAGGACTAATATTAACGCTCTCAATCGGTTCGACTGTGCCATTAGCTTCGATACGCACTGCCAAGTTATTGAGGGTAACGGGAACAGTTAAGTCCGCAAGACGCTCTTCCAAGCTATCGGGACGGTTACTTAGAACCCTGTGAACGGGCAAGCCTACAAGAAAAATACCACCAGCAAACGCCGCGAGCAAAAGCAAAATTTTCTTCGGGTTAACGGCAGATTCAGTCATAGATGTGTCTGGGCTGGCAGATTTATGGATCAACAGTTTCGTAGTCTACTGTAATTACCTCAATATTGACTGGCTTTGATCCGTCTATTTTTTTCGTTGGTCTTCTAGATCAGTCTCTTGGAAGAGCTATTGAGTTCCCATCTTGATCTCATAAGTATTTTTTCGCTCTTGGATTGAATCATTCAATTGTGCGTTACGCTTCGCTAACACACGCTACGTGTTTTGCTTGTGGCTCGAAGAGAATGAGTCAATAGTGTGAATGGTTTAGAGGGAGGGTTTGATGGTTAGGGGTTCTGTTAAACATCGTCCGAAAACATCTGAAATAAGTCTGGACGGCGAAATTCATGTTGTTACTCTCAAGTGGAGCGATCGCCGCAAAACAATTCAGATTTCGATTAATCAAGAGCAGCAAATTATTGTGCACGCTCCCAGTCGGCTAAAGATGACGGAGATTGAGGCTCTTTTGGAAAAGCGAACGATGTGGCTCCAAAAGAATCTTCAGAAAGTCGCTGAATCTTCCGCAAAAAAATTTGTACCCCAATGGATGGATGGCGAATGTCACTTTTATCTTGGGGAGCAATATCCTCTCAAACTTGAGTACGGCGATCGCCTCCATTTCGATTTAGAAGATGACGTTTTTCGAGTTTGTATTTTAGAGTTCGGCGATCGCCACCAAATTCAATTTTTGATGCGCCGTTGGTATCAGCGACAGGCAAAGACTCTATTTCGAGAGCGGTTGGATTACTGGACAGAAAAAACAAAACCGATTCTAGAGTTGGAACAAAAAAGTATTCCGCTACGAATTCGGGTGATGAAAACGCGATGGGGCAGCTGCAGCAGTCTCGGTCGCATTAATCTCAATTTACAACTTATTCAAATGCCGCTCGGTTGTTTGGATTATGTGATTGTCCATGAGCTGTGTCATTTCCGCGAGATGAACCATAGCAAACGTTTTTGGGATTTGGTGACGCAATGTATGCCAGATTGGCAATCCCGCCGGGCAGCGCTAAAACAAGCTTCTATGGCGACTTGGCTGCAATGAGGTCATCTAGAGTGGCGATCGCCCGCTGAAATTCTTGGGCGAGAGGATGTGTTGGGTCAAATATTTGGCTGAGTTCGCGGTAATACCAAAGGCTTCCTTCTTTTTTGCCGTGAAATCGCGACCATAGCTCCTCGCCAACTAAACGGTAATCCCGCACGATGGACTGGAGATTGTAGAGTTTATCCGCCATTGACACGAGACGCACAGATTTTGGTGCTGTTTTGAGATGATTTAAATAAGCAACTTTGCGGTCTCGCCACGGCAATTTTGTTTCCCCTTCAACGCTATCGGAGCAGCCCATCACGATTTCGGTAACGCGATCGCCAAATTTTGCTTGAATGAGATCTCTAGTTTGCAAACCGCCCTGATCTTCGACCGCATCATGCAATAGCGCGGCGATCGCCTCATCTTCATCACCACCCGCTTCCAAGACAGTGCTCGAAACGCCCAACAAATGAGCGACATAGGGCGTGCTGGAACCTTTGCGAGTTTGATTACGGTGTAACTTTTCCGCAAAAACGAGTGCTTTAGAAAATCGGTCGGATAATGCCATTGCTTTAGTCGTGGTTCAACAGCTCAATCCTAGCGACTCAAATCAATTCGTTAACCAAGCTCGTCAGACCCTGTTTGAAAAAATGTACCGATTTTTTTGATGACCCAGCTTAAAATTGCGCCCAACATCAAAATCCCAATCGCCGGGGTAAAGACAGGCTCCCACAGGGAATACCAAATTTCCCAGCCGAGATTAACACCAGACGATTTACCAATGAGGGCGATCGCAAACCAAAAAAACGCGAACAGCACCACAAATACATCCGCTACAAGGAAACGGTCTAACCAAGTCGTAAACTGCTCTTTCATTCACCTAATCTAAAAATGTCCATTTAGAAAATACCGCAGCTTGACCCCGATATTGTTCTGATATGTCGAGTAAGTCCCAGACCTTAACATTTTTAATCCGGATGCGCCGACCATTTTTTGAATAGCGAACCCCCGAATAATCAGTGATGTAGCCCATTTCACGACTATTTTGCAAGAGTTGGTTCCGAGCGTTCTGAATTTCCGCCGTTGGCGCGGCTGACTGACTAGAAGGCATAACCAAAAGCTCATCCCAAGACCGCTCCCAGAGGGTTAATGCCGTGTTGTTGCCATAGTTATAAATCGGATCGGCCTGAGTATTGTGGGATAACACAACAAAAGGTGCACTAAATAAAACACGAGCTTGCTCTACGGGGGCAACATTCCGTGGAATTAACTCTTCCTTAAACCAATGACAGTAATTGTCTAGGATTA
>CAZXBK010000231.1:0-5882 GCA_964638765.1 uncultured Synechococcus sp.
ATTCAAAGTCATTATTTTAAACGCTTTCCTTGCTTTTATCTTGGTCAACTTTGGGCAAACTTATAGAGAAGGGCGATCGCCTTTTTTCTTCAAGCCTTTATGAAGACTCTGAGAATTCAGCTTTGGTCATAAATTTTGGGATATGCTATTAGGTAGCTTTATCCTTATTTAGCATCGCTAGAACCCCAGATCATTTGAGATCGTTAGGATAGGATGGAGACTCAAGCAATATTTTTTTCTCTCTTTCTAGAAGTCGTCCGTCTACCTTCTAACCGTTGTTAATCTGCAACACCTCCCTGCCAAGTAAGGTGACTCTGCATGAGCTACTGTATTAATCCCGAATGCGAAAACCCCAAAAACCCTCTTAAAGCAAGGGTCTGTAAATCCTGTGGCAGTAGTCTATTTCTTCGTGAACGATATAAGCCCCTCAAAAGTTTAGGACAAGGCGGTTTTGGCGCAACATTCCTTGCCGTAGACCTGAGTCTGCCCGGCAAACCTTCTTGTGTGATTAAACAGTTGCGTCCAGCAACAAATGTGCCCCATCTATTTGAGATGGCACGAGAGCTATTTGAAAGAGAAGCCCAAACCCTAGGGCGTATCGGAAACCACCCTCAAGTTCCTCGACTACTCGACTACTTCGAGGACAACAAACAATTTTATCTTGTCCAAGAATACGTAAAAGGCAACAACCTCCAGCAGGAAGTAAAGAAAAACGGAGTATTTAGCGAAGCAGGTGTCAGGCAATTTCTTAGCGAAATTTTGCCGATGGTGCAATATATTCATTCCCAGCAAGTCATTCACCGCGATATCAAGCCCGCAAACCTGATTCGTCGCGAACAAGATAAAAAGCTCGTTTTGATCGACTTTGGTGCCGTTAAAAATCGCGTCAACCCTGAAGAAGCCGCCAATACATCAGATCAAACAGCCCTCACATCTTTTGCCGTCGGCACACCCGGCTATGCGCCACCAGAACAGATGGCAATGCGTCCAGTTTACGCCAGTGATATTTATGCTATTGGCATTACTTGTCTGTATCTGCTGACAGCAAAGTCTCCCAAGGATCTAGATTACAACCCCAATACGGGTGAAATGATGTGGGAATCCTACGTTGATATCAGTAATAGCTTTGCCAATGTAATGCGGAAAATGCTGGAAAGCTCAGTAAAGCACCGCTACCAGTCAGCAGAAGATGTACTGAATGCCCTAGACATGGAGCCTTACATGGAAAGTTTGGCACAGGGTTTATCCACGGGTGCCGATGGTGGTAGCTTTACTGGAACAACTGGCGGTGCAGTCGACCCTAACGAACCCACTAGCAGCGGTGATGGTCCTTCTACTTCCGAAAATTCCCGTATTGCCATGGCGATTCGAGCAAGACGCGAACGCAAAAAAGGCGGCGGTAGTTTACGGCAGGGCTTAGGTAGTCGCGGTGGAACCCAAGGCAATACCAAGAAAAATACTTTAAATCGAATGGCTCCCGGAGCTGCTGCTACTCCCCATAGATCAGCTTCAAGTCGGTTCAAATCAAAAAGCAAAGGAGCTGGTGCGGGAAAGGCTGCCCGAGAAAAACTCGATGCGAAAGGACTGCTCAATGCCTACAAAAAAGGCCGTCGAGATTTTGGGCAACAAAGTTTGTTAAGTATTAGTTTGCCCCAATCAAATTTATCTGGTTGTATTTTCCACCAGTCACGAATGATGCGCGCCAATTTTCAAGGTGCAAATTTAGCGAATGCTGACTTTGGCAAAGCTAATTTGGCAAATGCCAACCTTAGAGATGCCAATCTTGGTCGCGCTTATTTTAGCTACACAAATTTAAGTAAGGCAGACTTACGCGGAGCTGACTTGAGTTACGCCTATTTGAATTACGCAATTGTTGATGGCACAAATTTGTGTGGCGCTAATTTAACAAACGCCAAAATCACTAATGAACAACTTAAAAAAGCAAAAACGAATTGGTCAACAATTATGCCGAACGGAAAGCGCGGTTTATTTTAGAGAAGTGAGTTAAGAAACTCTCATAAAAATAAAATAATCCCCCTGATTTTAAAGCCTGTGTAAATTGTTTCAAGAAGTTTTTATGAAGCCCTAATTTCACGGTAGTTACTCAGTCATAATCACGAAGACATTATTTTTTCTACTAATGTTTCATCGTAAATGTGCTGCTACCGCTGGTAAGTCTCAAGGCTTTACTTTAATCGAAATAATCGTAGTTACATTGATGGTCGGTATTTTGGCGGCGATCGCCTCACCTAGCGTGTTGGGATTTCTTGCACGAGCTAAAGTCAATAGGGGTTTGAGTGAGCTTCAAAGCATGATCTTACTAACTCAAAGAAATGCGACGCGAACTAGCCAGAGCTGCACTATGTTTTTGCCAGATAACAACTCTAAGGACGGCATCTTGACTTCTAACTGTAGTGTAACGGGTAACGAAGTATTGAAAGACGTGTGGATTAAGTACAATCGCACTAATAGTCAAAAAGTAAATTTCAATTACCGTGGCAATACTGGCTCTCTACGCACAATTGTGATTTACAGTAATTCGACAGATTTAAAACGATGCATGGTGATTTCAAACGGCATTGGTATGACAAGAATAGGTATTTATACTGAAGATAATTTAGAAAGTATTTCCGCTACTTTTTGCCAAACAAGCCCTTAAGAAATCGCTCTCAAAAAGCTTGAAATTGTTTAGCAGAAAAATTTTAGTTGATACGTAACGAATCATAATTTTTCCGATTTACCTTGTCTCTGTTCATTACTCGCGGCAAATTTTACCGTTCTTTTTCTTAGATAATCGACTTTGACAAGCAATTATGAGCTTCTCTCACTAGAATTCGCACTCATGGGCGATCATCGCCATTTCTTCATCATGCTTCTTGAAGGTCAGAATAGAGATATTACGATATTCGGTCACAAAGTCTAATCTTTAATCATCCTTACTCTACAAACAGTATATTTCGCTTCGGATGCGGAAGCTATATTTAATGAAAAATTTTGGTTGAATTCTAGGCAATAAGTCAAGGCGCGAACATAATATCTCATCTCGAAGATTAGGGAAAACATAATGTTGCTGTATCCAATCTTTAAATTTATATGGCTAGTGAAATCTTTACTATTGCAAGTTAGTAAAATCAAATTATTTACAGTTTTAATAAAAGCAATTCTTTTAATAATTACATTCTTAAAAAGCACGTCTATATACCAGGGCTTTTTCAGCATAGTCACCATCATTAGAGCTTAAAACTGTTAGTTGTTATGGCCAATTCTCAAAGTGGGGTTAACTTGAAATTTTATGTTGAAGTTCGAAAACTATTTTTCTAAGGGCAATCAAGCGGCCTTCAGAAGTTGTGATTTTTAGAATAATTACTTCGTAACTAAAGAAAAATCACATGGGACAGAGTAATTGATTCTAATTTAGCTAGATAAACAATGGCATTACATTTTATTAAACGCACCTTACAAAATTGATTTTCACTTAAAACTCGTGGCAACTTTAGCTCTTGTTTCTAGGCTTAATCAAATTTTACTACTTTAAAAATATCAAGATATGTATTGGATTTGAGTTGTAGAAGAATCAACCCAAACAAAAAAGCACTAGCTTTTCATGTATATTTCTCATAATTCAGTTCTTTCATTAAATCAGATAATTTTGTTTCAACCGCTTGAGCATCTCTTCGACACAAAAAATCTTCCCAATTTTTAGTCTTGGTAACTATTTCACCACCCGAAAGTCCAGCAAGGTCATTTTTCTTCGTTTTCTTACTTTGAGGTATCATCTGCTCTTCGAACGGAATACTAATGAAGTCACAAATCTTCTGAAAATTCTCGTCAACGTGAGATGTTAGATCCTCATACTTAAGCAGCATAAATTGTTTACCCCCATCATTCTGCATTTCATTCAATGCAATTTTCACTAAACTTTCATAATTCCCACAAAAGTCTTCAATAGAAATTTTCAACCAACTTTTCACTTCTCTGCCGGACTGTTCTGTACGTTTTTTTCTTTTTCGAACAGAACTTAGGACATCAATAGGATGACGATATAAAAAAATAATTTTCGCATTTGAAAAAGTTGCTCTTATTTCCGGAATCTGTCTGATATGGTCAGGCGTTTTCTCAATAATTCTTAGAACTTTTCTTGCCTCTTGAGCATAGTAAAAGTATTTCCTCAATACTATATGATTTAACCCCAGCTTAAATGCTATTTGCCTCAAGGTTCTACTCGAAGAATGCTTTCTCAAAATCTGGTAAGGAAAGTTGCCAATTTTCTGATAGTACTTAGCGTTGGCAACAGACTTTAAAAACTGATTTTTAATATCATGATTTCTAACCATATACCACTCAGCATTATCAGAATTGTATATGTTTTCGAATTGCAAAAAAACTTTGGACTCAACAGTCAACTTAACTGTATTGTCGTTTAATTCAGGCTTAAAATGTGAATGTGAAAGCAAGCAACGATAAAGTAGTGATGTTCCACTTCTGGCAATGCCCGTGATAAATACGGGTTCGTCCAATACTATATTAGGTTTGTTACTTTCTAATTGACTCATAATGATATCTCCGTAGAACAGTTGTAGCATGAATTTTCACAGTAAGGTTGTCCACTCAGCAGATCTCAATAATAATGTTAAATTCCCCCACCTTTCACATTGTTCAGAAGCGATCGCCCCCATCTTTCCCCACGAAATCTACAGCTTTGTAGAATGTGTTAGCGAAGCGTAACGCATCAAAATCCAACAAAACAAAAGCGCGTTACATTTCATTAACGCACACTACAAAATTAGTTAATCACTAAATAATTAATTGATCTATTCCTGAGCAGAATCAATAATTACTTCGATGCGAAATTTTCCAACGTTATCTTTAGGGTGAGTATCATTGACTGCAAATTCTAAAATCCCAGATTCTTGCGCGGTAAACTCCTTCCCCTCAGCAATTACAAACCATTCGTCCCAATCTTCCATCCCAGCCTGCTTAATTCTGCCTATAAGTTGACCATGTGGTATCTCTTTAAAATAATTAAAGTTGGGATTAAACGAAATACCTCGCGGTCCACCTGATCCTGCAAAAAATCCGAACCTTATACTTCCACTAGCCTTAATCTCAACGCGGTCCCCGGGTTCAACCGAAAGATTAGTTGTAATACGACTATTAGTTTGAAAGACAAGACCTCCATTATCATCAGAGACACCACTCTGAGGTAGATCAATTAGGTTATAACAAAGCTTCCACTCACCATTTTCGTTGATTAATCTCAACCAATCACGCCCAAAAGTGCTAAATTCTCGATACGGTAGCACTAAGGATTGACCAGTCACTGACGATTCAACTATCACGGGACCCACAATTGCAACAACGGCAATATTTGCCACCTCATCATAGAATTTCGTCTCATAATGAAGTTGTGACATATCTATAGAATTTACGATAGAAGCAGTCTCTAAGTAAGCATCTAAAAGCGCTCTATTTTGACCCTTCGAATCTAAAGTACTATAGAGAGCTTGCGCCGCAACCCTTTCTGCTAAGCAATAGTAACTGTCAAGTGAATCGAAATCCCGATTTTGAATGGCTTGATGAAACTTTGCAACTGTAAGTTCAGGTCCATCAAACTGATGATTTGCATTTAGTTGAGCTGGTTGCGCATTAACCACTTTTCCCAAAGAAATGGTTAACAAGAAAGCTGAACTCAGCACACCATAACTTGCAAAACGAGCAAGCGAAAATTTATTCATTTTTTAGTTTTAATTTCGTATTGTGAGATTTTTCCAAGCTAGTCTACCAGCCTAAAATTTACAACTGAGCTAACTGCTATTCGTACGCCAATCCTAGTAGACATAGAATCGAAATTGCCTGTGCAGACCATAGAAGCCTACGGAATG
>CAZXBK010000232.1:0-5713 GCA_964638765.1 uncultured Synechococcus sp.
TTACCGAGACCTTGATATTTTGTAAATTCCAGCACCATACTTGTCGGTTAAGCTAAATCTGTAAAACTAGAATGCCATTATGACAGACTTTAATACGGGCTATCCCAGCGTTCGCAAAATCCAGACCTACATTAAAGACACTACCCCAACGGAAATAAAACTCCTGACGAACGATGTTTTGGTTGGCAAATTATTGTGGCAAGATCCCTACTGTATTTGTTTGGCTGATGCTGAAGAAAAACAGATTATTGTCTCTCGTCAGGCGATCGCCTACGTTAAATCCCAAGGCTAGAAATTTTGCCCTCGCGGATTTATTTGTTCGTGCCCCTCGACTTTTCACACCCTATTCTCTTTCCTAAATTATGACGATGCTCCGTGGTTTATTTGTAAGTACTTTTTCGATTCTGACTGTACTAGCAGGCAATGTCGCAAAGGCCGAACCTCAGCTACAGGTTGAACTACGTCCTAGTAGCCCAAAGTTGGGAGAGAGTATGGTGGTCGAAATCGATCCGCCGGGTAATTTGTCGCCAGAGGAGGCCCAGCGATTAACCGTTAATTTCACGAAAAGTGGCACAAGCCAACCCGTTAGCTATCCTGCTTTTCCCATCGATGCAGCAGGCGATCGCTACCGCGCTTTGATTCCGACTTCTCCTCTAGATCAACACGGCAGAACCCTCTTACAAATCAGCGATGGCATTGAAACCCGTAATTTGGCAGTGTGGGTACAAAGCCGCTCCTTCCCGACCCAACGCATCACAATTAGGGGCGCAGCATCTAAAGGCGCAACCCAATACGAACTCGACCGAGCCGCCGAATTTAAAAAATTAGTGACCCCTGTAAAATATTGGAGCGGTAAACTGCTTCGTCCTAGTAGTGGCCGTATTTCCACAGTTTTTGGGGTACGTCGCTATTACAATGGCGTGTTCGCTCAAGATTATTACCACCGTGGCATTGATTATGCTGCTGGGTATGGTTCCCCTGTTATTGCTCCGGCTGCGGGAAAAATTGCACTGATTGACTACGAAAGTAATGGCTTTCGCGTCCACGGCAATACCGTCGGTATTGACCATGGTCAGGGGGTACTCAGTATTTTGATACATCTCAACAGCATCTCCAGTAATTTAAAGGAAGGTGACTTCGTACAAGCAGGGCAGCAAATCGGTACAGTCGGTTCCACTGGCGCTTCTACCGGCCCCCACCTCCACTGGGGGCTATACGTAAATGGTGTGGCCATTGACCCCGTTCCTTGGCGATCGCAGGCCATCGACTAAAGGCTTGTGCTGTGAATATTTTTGTCGAGGATACTTTGTAACAAAGTCTTAAATTACGGTGCGTAATCTGAGATTTTTGACCCCGAAATTGAGTACTCGAGACATTTCCAGAGCCGAATATGAAGTTCCCGTGTACTTTCTCTAGTTTTCAGTACATGGGTATAGGCAAATTCCGAGGGGAGCACTATGATTTCTGTAAGCTAGAACACATCAGAATTTGATGAAGTTTTTGCTTTTCAGTGCGCGTTTCTAAATTTTTTACGCAAAGATAAAGTAAGAAATTGGTATTTTTATCAGAGATTCACCAGCAAACCTATGAGTATCGATCAAATCGTTGAACAAGCCCTGAAGGATGGTTATTTGACCCCTAGCATGGAAGCGGAAGTCGGTCGTATCTGTGATATGGCGTCTGAGCTATCCATCGAGGAATATATGGCTTTAGATCGGCTGATGGGTGCGCTGTTAACGGGAGAAGTCGTTGCTGTTCCCCGTAAGCAATTTATTAACGTCATGGAGGAATTGGTCATTAGCCGCTCCATTGCGCGGGTTGCAGAGATTGAGGCAACTAGTGAAAAATCCCTAGATGTGGGTGATATCGCGGCCTACGCCCTAAATCGTTTACCTCCTCTCTATGCCACAACGGAAGAGGGCGCTGTCTATCAACGGCAAAAAGCCCAAGAAGAGTTACAAGCTTTAATTAATGAACAGGTTGACTCTGCCCTAACCCGCTATCTAGATCGTCCGGAATTTTTCCCTGAACGACAGGCTCTCAGCTCATCGAAGCAAGACGGTACTGTCTTGTCCCAAGTGAGTAAGCTTCTCGGGGACTATGCTCCGGGCTTTGAAGGTAAGGCTCCTGTTGCTGAGTAGTTTATTTTGAATCTTTGAAAAACTCAGACAGTTTTATTTCTGTCTACTGGCCGGAACTTTTACGATCGCCTTGATGTCAAATAAGAAAAGACATTGTTTAGCGAGATAAGTCCTGCAAAGCCATGAGTCAATCTCTCCCGCTTTCTGTTTCTTCCTACGAGGGAGTCGTCCCCCACAATCGTGTGTCACCGGAAAAACTTTCTAATTATGATTTAATCCTCCGTTGTCAAGCAGAGGGTCAACCGGAAAAAGCCGCGTTTGTGGAATTACTACGGCGCTACCAATCCCACGTAGATCGCTTGCTTTACCACCTTGCCCCTGATTGGCAAGATCGTGCTGATTTATCTCAAGAAGTCTGGATCCGCGTCTATCGCAATATTAGTCGCCTTAATGATCCCAAAAAGTTTAAGGGATGGCTTAGTCGGATCACCACCAACCTGTTTTACGATGAGCTACGTAAACGCAAACGGGTTCGCCGCCCCTTGTCTTTAGACAATACGTTTCGGACGCAGGATGGTGAAATTAGTTGGGATGTTCCTTCTGATGAGCCGAGTCCTGATGATGATTTGGCGACCCAAGAGTTTTACGAGCATCTTAAGGGGGCGATCGCCCAATTACCAGAAGCTTTTCGTACAACAATTGTCCTTCGGGAGATTGAAGGGTTACCATACGAAGATATTGCGGAGATGACAGGTGTTTCCCTAGGGACGGTCAAATCTCGTATCGCTAGGGCGAGGGCAAAATTACAAGAAATGCTTCAGCCTTATCTCAACGAAGCCTAGTAAGCACAACGAACTTAATCCCACGCCGACAACGGTCAAGAAGCCATCAAATTTTTATATCCATACCTGTAACAGTTCAGGGCGGTGACGCAGAGATGACAAACAAACGTTTACAGACTGACTCCACTTTAAAGCTCAATAACCTTACTGAAGACCAGCTCGCTGATCTCGAACTTCTGAGCGCCTATGTTGACGGGGAAGCGACCCAAGCTGAATCCCATCAGGTACAGGAACGACTGGATATTGATCCAGAGTTTAAACGTCAGTATCTCCATATGCATCAGATTCGGCAGGGGCTGCAGGCGATGCCAACGCCGTCGACTCAATCCCACCGTCGTCTCTCAAATCAGGTTTTCCGTCGTCTACGCTGGCAAAAGAGTAAAGTCATTTCCCTCTGGGGCGGTGGGGCGATCGCCGCACTCTTTATTGCAGGGGTTGTCAGTAATATTCCCCGTTCTAATCAAACAGAATTTGCTAACCGCACTGAACCCGCAGTATCAAGCACAATACAAACAGCCAGCGAGGTCAATCCGCAGGAAGAAGCTCTTGTTGTCGCTTTGAATCGACCAGTACTTCAGATTCCTAAGTTGGCAACATCCGAAGATTCACCCTAGTTGCTTGACCTAATTCTTGACAAAAACACAATATTTACCACTTAAGAGAGGTTAAGCCTCTCTTTTTTGTTGGTTAAGGGGGCGGAATATTCATAATTCCGGACATTGACTGAATTTCAAGTACATTGATTTAAGACAATTACTCCTTTAGACAGATCTCTATAAGTCCATTGTTACGAGACGATAAAAAGTTTTTTGTCTTGACCCCTTGGCAGTTTGCAACAAAAGTTAATATAATCGAAGCAGTCACAAAGATGAGTATTTATTACTAGGTTTCATGGATAGCTTACAGATGCCTTGGCTGACTGCGGCGATCGCCTTGCCCCTTGTTGCGGCCTTTGCCATTCCTTTCATTCCCGACAAAGACGGTAAAACAGTCCGTTGGTATACCCTTGGCGTTGCCCTCACAGATTTTTTCTTGTTAATCACTGCTTTCTGGAATAACTACAGTCTCCAGGACACTGATTTCCAACTCACAGAAACATTTGCTTGGATTCCCCAGCTTGGGTTGAATTGGTCTTTGGGCGTTGACGGTTTGTCGATGCCTTTGATCGTTTTAGCCACTTTGATTACCACCTTGGCGATTTTGGCCTCGTGGAATGTCACGAAGAAGCCAAAGCTTTTTGCCTTTTTGATGCTTGTTCTATTGAGCGCTCAGATTGGTGTCTTTGCTGTGCAGGACGTTCTTTTGTTCTTCATCATGTGGGAACTAGAACTTGTACCTGTTTATCTCCTTATTTCCATTTGGGGCGGTAAAAAGCGTCTTTACGCAGCGACCAAGTTTATTCTCTACACAGCATTTGGTTCTGTTTTCATTCTTGCCGCAGCCTTAGCACTTGCTTTCTACGGCGACAATGTCACTTTCGACATGCAAGAGTTGGGCATGAAGGACTATCCAGTTCTGGTGGAAACACTTGCCTACGTCGGTTTCTTGATCGGTTTTGGCCTAAAACTACCAATCTTCCCGCTACACACTTGGTTGCCGGATGCTCACAGTGAAGCTTCTGCTCCTGTTTCAATGATTTTGGCAGGTGTGCTTCTAAAGATGGGTGGCTATGGTCTTATCCGTTTCAACATGGAGATTTTGCCTGATGCCCACATTAAGTTTGCGCCCCTTCTAATCATTCTCGGTATTGTCAATATCGTTTACGGTGCGTTGGCGGCTTTCGGTCAGACCAACCTCAAGCGTCGTCTTGCTTCTTCTTCTATCTCCCACATGGGCTTTGTCCTCATTGGTATTGCTTCCTTTACGGATTTGGGAATGAACGGTGCAGTGCTACAGATGTTGTCCCACGGTTTTATTGCAGCGGCACTATTTTTCCTCTCGGGTGTTACTTATGAGCGGACTCATACCTTGATGATGGATGAGATGAATGGCATTGGTAAATTGATGCCTAAGACTTTCGCAATGTTTACTGCGGCGGCGATGGCGTCTCTCGCGTTGCCCGGCATGAGTGGTTTTGTTAGTGAACTCACTATTTTCCTTGGCCTTAGTGATAGTGATGCCTACAGCTCTGGCTTTAAAGTTATTGCGGTTTTCCTCACAGCTGTGGGTGTGATTTTAACGCCGATTTATTTGCTCTCGATGCTCCGTGAAATTTTCTACGGCGATCGCCCTGAAGAGTCGAAGTCTATTTCCACTCAAGCTGATGCGAAGCCCCGTGAAGTCTTTATTGCCGCTTGTTTAATTGCACCGATTATTGCGATTGGTCTTTATCCTAAGTTGGCAACTCGCACCTACGACACCAAAGTTGTTGAGGTCGCAAGTAAAGTTCGTTCCGCGCTCCCTGTTTATGCGGAGAAAGCAAATGAAACTCGGGGTTTACAGGCCGCAAATAATGTCTTTGAATCGATGCACACACCTGCATTGATTGCGCCAAGTTTACCTAATTCTTAGGGTCTAAGCAGCTATCCAAAAGTTTTGATAATAAATAAAGTAAATTTAAGAGTCCTGAGGGGCTCTTTTTTGTTGGAAAGTTAGCGCCCACCACTTTGATCGAAAGTTTGGCGATCGCCAAACTTTATGAGCCATCACGAACTTATAGGCATTTTGAATAAGACTAAAAAAGTTTCTTCTTTGAGGGGCAAAAGGTGGGTGTCCGTAAGTTGCGTAACCTATTGAAACCCCTTACCCCCTTCGGGTACCTTGTATGTTGGAGGTAGAGATGATAGACCA
>CAZXBK010000233.1:0-5706 GCA_964638765.1 uncultured Synechococcus sp.
ATGAGTAGACCTCATTTAACAGCCATTGTCGCGATGAGTGCGGATGGGAAAATTGCTGACAAAGAGCGATCGCCGGCGCGGTTTGGGTCAGCAGCAGACAAGATTCATCTGGAAACACGAATTGCGGCAATGGATGCGGTTATTTTTGGGGCAAATACGCTGCGAGTCTACGGCACGAGTTTGTCGATTCGGCAGCCAGAGCTACTGGAGCGAAGGAAAAAATCAGGTAAACCAGCCCAACCCATACATTTTGTTTGTTCCAAATCTGGGGCGATCGCCTCTGACTTGCGTTTTTTCGAGCAGCCAATTCCAAGGGGATTAATCACAACAACTCAAGGGAAACAAACTTGGTTGAATGCCGATAAATTTGACCAAATTATTGAGCAAGAATCCCCTAATGATTGGCAGCCAGTTTTACAAAACTTGCAGAGCCAAGGCATTGAAAAGATCGGTTTGCTGGGTGGTGGCGAGCTGATTGGTAGTTTTGCTGACCAAGGTTTAATCGACGAGATTTACCTAACCGTTTGTCCAATTATGTTGGGTGGGAAAACAGCTCCAACTTGGTGTGGTGGCGGAGGTTTTATGGAAAAATCTGGCCTCAAATTAGACCTACTCAATATAAAAACAGTCGAGTCAGAAATTTTTATTCATTACCGGGTGATGCGATAAATGGCAGTTCTACGAGTGCGAAATCTCACGTTCCGGGTAGAACCTCGCACGATTCTGCAAGATATTTCCTTCGAACTGAACGCAGGCGATCGCCTAGTACTTTTGGGGTCATCTGGTTCAGGGAAAAGTACCGTTTTGCAAATGCTGAATCGCCTACAATCGCCAACCTCTGGGCAACTCACTTTTCTGGATAAACCCTACGCCGACTACGCACCAGAAGCACTACGCCGACAAATTAACCTTGTGCCCCAGGAACCCAAATTGCTGGGTATGCAAGTGAAAGAGGCGTTGCTTTATCCGCTGACATTACAGAAACTCCCCAAGGCAGAAATTCAGCGACGATATTTGTATTGGCAAGAAAAACTCGACATTCCTGAAATCTGGCTAGATCGAAATGAGGCTCTTCTCTCTGGGGGTCAAAAACAATGGGTGGCGATCGCCCGCGGATTAATGCTGGAACCGAAAGTATTGTTGCTTGATGAACCGACCTCAGCACTGGATATTGGGCGGTCAAAAAATTTGGCAGAGACGTTGTTGGAATTTCAGTCAGAAACTCAAACACCGATAGTCGTAGCAACCCACGAACTCGATTTTGCAAAACATCTCGCGACCCATGTGATTTATCTCGAAAAAGGTCAGATAGTCATGCAAGAAAATAGCGGAAATTTAGATTGGCATGCACTGCGGGAAAAGTTACTTGTTGTGGAGAAAAACAAAAATAGTGATGACTGGTAAATGATGGGGACAGTTTTTTGTACCGTCACATGTATCCGTTTAACTCTCAGAACATTGCACCACTATAGATCTAGGGGAAAACTTCCTATCTAACCAATCTAGAGAACGTGAACTATGAAACTAGGATTTGCTTGGACAGCATATTTGATTCTGAGTTTTGTAATATTTTTAGTGGTTTCAAACACCATGCATGCGGCCATAGCCTATATCTTTCTTCTAGGCCCTTTCTACTGTGTTATCTGGGTTTTTGGGATGGGAAAGAGTCTAAAGCATCGACATAAAATACCGATATTCAGTCGTTTTATCTGGATTGTAATTTTTATATTGCAAGCCCTAGTCTCCCTCACAGCGGCGGGTAATTGCTACAACTTCAAACAAGGAAGTCCTTGCTACTCGAATCTACAGATATTAGTTGGGAATGCCCCTAGTTTTGGAGCGTCAAATATTATCCCTTGGAAAATTGTTGAACATGCATTCTTTGGTTTTCTTATCGCCTATGCTGTGGCTTTAATTCTTGGAGTATGGAGCACGAAATTCAAAACAACGGATGATGCTCCTTCCTTAGAGTAATCAGCAATTGACTCTGACTTATCAGTGGCAGAAAGAAAACTGGGGGCGATCGCCAAAAAGTTGTATTTGGAATAATTTGTACAAAAAATCAAAATCCTTACCAACAAATTACTATTCACAATCATTTCCTCCTCCAAAAAAAGCACTGTAAATTATTTGTTACGATATGGGACTCACCCTACCCTTGGAGACTATTGGGCATGGCATGGCAGTCGAAATTAGAAGCCTTACAAAACTTTTTTAGAGAATTAGATCAAGCTTTAATTGCCTATTCTGGCGGTATTGATAGCACCCTTGTTGCCAAAGTTGCCCATGATGTCCTCGGTGAAAAAGCCCTAGCAATGACGGCTGTTTCACCATCACTACTGCCTGAAGAACTAGAAGATGCACAGGTACAAGCAGAAACCATTGGCATTACCTATGAGTTGGTAGAGACCCACGAAATGGACAATTCCAACTACACCAGCAACCCCGTTAACCGTTGTTATTTCTGCAAAAGCGAACTCCACGATACCCTCAAACCCATTGCCCTTGAGCGTGGCTATCCCTATGTCATTGATGGGGTGAATGCTGATGATTTACAGGACTATCGCCCCGGCATCCAAGCAGCAAAAGAAAGAGGGGCGCGATCGCCTCTAGCGGAGGTTGGCATTAGCAAAATGGAAGTCCGCGAAATCTCAAAACAGCTCGGTTTACCTTGGTGGGATAAGCCAGCACAACCCTGCCTCAGCTCCCGTTTCCCCTATGGCGAGATGATCACCACTGAAAAATTACAACGGGTAGGTCGCTGTGAGGTGTATCTCCGTAAACTCGGTTGGCGCAATCTACGGGTACGTTCCCAAGAAGATACTGCTCGTATTGAACTTCCTCCCGCACAAATTAAAGACTTCATGGCGCAAATCGATTTAGACGAACTCGTTCAGACATTTCAAAGTCACGGTTTTCTTTATGTCACCTTGGATTTAGAAGGATATCGCAGTGGGAAATTAAACCAAGTTCTCGACGAAAAAACTCTCGCAGTTCATTCTGCCTAAAACAAAAAATCCCCCACATCACCGCAGGAGATTTTTGAATTTCTATTTTTGAATTTTTGCAGGGGCGTTTTGCGAAACGCTTTTTTTTATTGACGCTACACAGCTTGCGCTTGTTGAGGTTGTCTTTGAGGCTGGAACTGGAAGAGAGAATAAACCACATTCCGACGAATATCGATCATCATCTCTAGGAACATTTCATAACCTTCCTGCTTGTATTCGATGAGCGGATCCTTTTGACCATAACCCCGTAAGCCAACGGACTCCCGCAATGCGTCGATCGCCTGAAGGTGTTCACGCCAGAGAGTATCGATTTGCTGAAGGATGAAGAAGCGCTCTGCTTGACGCATTAAGCCGGGTTGATTAGAGTCTACCTGTCTTTCTTTAAGGTCATAGGCCTTACGAATCTCTTCATGGAGGAAAGTTTTCATTTCAGGCACAGTCATATCTTCGATATCACTAGGCTGAAGATCTTCGAGCAGATAAACAAATTCCTTGGACTTGTCCAGAAGTTTGTCGAGCTTCCACTCTTCGGGCGGCAAATCGGGATTAACGTAGGCATCCACAATTTCGCTCATGGTTTTCTCGGCGTACTGAATAACTTGCTCCTTAAGGTCTTGACCTTCTAGAACGCGGCGACGCTCAGCATAAATAGCGCGACGCTGATTATTCATTACTTCGTCATATTCGAAGACCTGCTTCCGGGCATCGTAGTAGAAAGTCTCAACCTTCTTCTGAGCACCTTCGAGAGAACCAGTCAGCATCTTCGACTCGATGGGCATATCTTCTTCAACGCGGAAAGCATTCATCAAGCCAGCCACGCGATCGCCGCCAAAGATACGGAGGAGATTATCTTCAAGACTCAGGAAGAAGCGAGTAGAACCGGGGTCACCTTGACGACCAGCACGACCACGCAGTTGGTTATCAATTCGGCGGGATTCGTGACGTTCAGTACCCATCACGTGGAGACCACCGTTATCGATCACTTCATCATGTTCTGCGCCAGTGAAATCTTCGTAGGTTTTCTCAATTGCTTGGTAGACTTCCCGCAACTTTTGGATAACGGGGTCCTCAGTCGGTGCATTCTCAGAGGCGATCGCCAACTTTTCTTCTGCCTCAAGTTCAGTCAAACTTTGTTCACCGTATTTCTCAACAGCAAATTTGACCGCATCCTTTAGCATCTGCTCTGTTTCAGCAGAAAGGGGAGTCGGATAAATATCAAGGGTTGTTTTCCAAGTCTTTTTCTTTTTCTTCGGTGCATTAGTGTCAAAACCTTGACCACCAGCATTTCCGTTTCCATTGCCGCCACCAGCAACAATTTGGTCGTCTTCAGGGCGCACAATCATCGGCATAAAATATTCACGCATCTTTAAACGCGCCATATATTCTGCGTTACCGCCAAGAATAATATCCGTACCACGACCTGCCATGTTGGTGGCGATCGTTACCGCCCCCTTACGACCAGCTTGAGCAACGATTTCTGATTCTTTCTCAACATTTTCAGGGCGTGCGTTGAGCAAATTGTGGGGAACTTCAAGCTCTTGGAGATAGTTCGAAACAACTTCCGATTTTTCAACACTAGTTGTACCGACCAGCACTGGGCGACCTTTTCTGTGTTCTTGAGCCGCTTCCTCAGCCACTGCCTTCCACTTTGCCCGTTCATTTTTATAAACTACATCAGGCCAATCTTGACGCTGAATTTTGCGGTTTGTCGGAATGACTGTTACTTCAAGGTTGTAAACCTTTTCAAATTCAGTCTCTTCAGTTTTTGCTGTACCGGTCATGCCCGAAAGCTTGGGATAGAGCAAAAAGAAGTTTTGGTAGGTGATATTTGCAAGGGTTTGGGTTTCCTTCTGGATCGGCACACCCTCTTGGGCTTCGATCGCCTGGTGCAAACCGTCACTCCAGCGACGACCGGGCATCACCCGCCCGGTAAATTCGTCTACGATGACTACTTCTTCGTTACGGACGATGTAATTGACGTTTTTAACAAAGAGCTGTTTGGCTTTAATGGCGTTAAAAATATAGTGAGCCCAAGGGTCGTTGGGATCGTAAAGGTCGGTAACCCCGAGCAACTCCTCCGCCCGCGCGAAGCCTTCATCGGTGAGCAGGACGTTACGCGCTTTTTCGTCCACTTCGTAATCTTTCGGTTCCTCTTCCGTCCCCATTTCCAGGGCTTGGGCAACTTGAGCGGCGCGAATGTACTTTTCGCTGGGGCGTTCCACCTGACCGGAAATAATCAGCGGCGTGCGGGCTTCATCCACCAGAACCGAGTCCACTTCGTCGATCGCGCAGTAGTTGAAGGGACGCTGCACCACATCATCCATGGAGGTGGCCATGTTATCGCGCAGGTAGTCGAAACCCAGTTCGGAGTTGGTGCAATAGGTGATGTCGCAATTGTAGTTTTTACGCCGTTCTTCCGGACTCATTCCCTGCTGGATTAACCCCACGGACAATCCCAAAAACCGGTGGACCTGCCCCATCCATTCCGCGTCCCGACGGGCGAGGTAATCGTTGACGGTGACCAGATGAACCCCTTTCCCCGTCAATCCGTTGAGATAGGCTGGCAAGGTGGAAACCAGGGTTTTCCCTTCCCCAGTTTTCATCTCGGCAATCTGCCCTTCGTGCAGGATCGTTCCCCCCAACACTTGCACGTCAAAGTGACGCATTCCCAGGACTCGCCGAGAGGCTTCCCGGACGA
>CAZXBK010000234.1:0-5614 GCA_964638765.1 uncultured Synechococcus sp.
TCTTTGGTGGTGTAGCGTTTTTGCACCTCTGGTAAAAGCTTTTTCGGAATATCTTCGCAATGACAAACAGCCAGAATTTTTGTGGGTGCAAGATAAATTATTTCCCGCAAATCGGTGAGCACATTCGCCTTACAGCCCGTTCTTTCTTCGTAGGCATTGGTGCGCTCGTTCACTTCAGAAACGTACAATTCATCGTCGTGATAGACATGGAGATGCATCGTTGATTTCCATGGCTCAGCAGTTAAATAATCTAGAATTTCAACGCCCAGCTTGGCGGGCACAGACAGGCGACGGTGGAGCTGTTGGCTCACAGGATCTTGGATCCATGCACCGTTGTAGGCAATGATTGGCAAATCCGAGGCGATCGCCTCGTGAAAGCGGCGGGCAGAACGGAACATGCGACCCGTAGCGATGGCGACCCGAATTCCCCGCTGTTGGACTGCTTGGATCGCTTCGATAACCGCAGGTGTCACCTGATTTGTGGAGCCGGAAATAGTGCCGTCAATGTCGAGCACGAGGAGGCGAATGTCTTGCATGGGGAGAGAAGTGCTGGCTGTAAAGTTCCAGAATAAAGGGCGATCGCCAATTCGTGATGTTCAGTTTAATGGTGCTGGGCGAGGAGATTTTGCATATGCTCGATCAAAGCCTTTAGGCGAAATGGTTTCGCTAAATAGAGATTTGCGCCCGCATCTAAACAACGTTGGTGGTCGGTTTCCATAGCAAGGGCTGTTAGGGCAATAATTGGTAGCTGCTCGGTCGAAAATTTTTCTCGAATGAGCTGTATCGCGTCTAGGCCATTGAGTTCCGGCATTTGGATATCCATTAAAATCAGGTCTGGTCGCTCAGATGAGTTAAGTTCAACGGCTTCACGCCCATTGACAGCCCGGAGTAGACGATAACCTTTACCTTCTAGGTAGTCCCAAATAGTCTCAATATTGTCGTCGTCATCGTCGGCGATTAAAACTAACGGGCGATCGCCATTGCCTGCAACGGTGTGCACTGTCGCAGTTGGTTCGCTGGGCGTTAAAGCGGGTTCATTTTTGGTCGCTTGGGGTGTTTGTGGCGGTGACCAAGGTAAATGGATAGAAAATTCGCTGCCGACGCCTAAACGACTAGATACGGAGACAGAGCCATCGTGAAGTTTCGCAATTTGTTTGACGAGCGCTAGTCCTAAACCTGTGCCTGTAAATCGCCGTGTCAGGCTGCTGTCGAGCTGTACAAAGGGTTGAAACAGTTGGTCAAGTTTATCTTCCGCAATACCAATGCCGTTATCGCGCACATGGATACTGACCTGATTTTCCGCCGGATTAAGTTCTAGGCGCAGACTAATTTCACCATCGGTCGGTGTGAACTTGATCGCATTTCCCAGCAAATTGAGAAGTGCTTGTCTTAGTCGCAATTGATCCGCCTTGATAATGGGCGATCGCCCGGGCAAATCGAGATGAATATCAATTTGTTTTTTCTTAGCCTGCTGACGAATTAAAACCACACTGCTCTGACAAACTTGTTTTAAATCCACGGCGATCGCATTGAAGACCATTTGACCTGCTTCAATTTTGGCGAGATTTAGGACGTCATTAATGAGCTCTAGTAAGTGCTGACCATTACGCTCAATGGTTTGGAGCGATCGCTGTTGTCGATCATTAACTTGGCCGTACGTGCCGTCTCCCAGTACTTCTGTTAAACCCAAGATTGCATTGAGGGGGGTACGTAGCTCGTGACTCATATTGGCTAAAAATTCGTCTTTAAGTTTCGTTGCCCGTTCTAATTCTTCGTTGGTGCGCCGTAACTCTTGTTCCGCTCGTTTGCGATCATCGATATCCGTCACCCGAACAAGATTTACCCGGCGATCGCCGACTGTGACTTGCTTAGCGGCAAGGTTGCCCCAGAAAACACGACCCGATTTGGTTACATATTGCAGTTCACGACTCCATGCGCCTGTGCGGTTAATATCGGTGGCGATCGACTCTAGCTCTTCCGGCGTAAATTGTCGGGCTTGGAGAATGTGACCTTCAATGTCAATTAATTCGGATTTGTCGTCCCGCTCAAACATTGCGACTGCCTTTTTATTGCAATCAAAGGTACGCAGTGTGTCCATATCAACGAGAAACAAAGCATCTGCCGACTCTTCAAAAATCGCTTCGAGTAAATTTTGACTGCGAATAATTTCTTGCTCTGCGGCGCGGCGTTCTGTGATGTCTGTGACCATGCCGAGACCGCTCAGACATTGACCCTCATCATTGGTAATCGCGTTGGTGGCAATCATTGTCCACACCTCCTGCCCCGTCCGACTGTAAAAACAAAAATCACGTTGTTCAGGCGTTTTTTGTCGGCGAAGCTGAAAATGTTGCCGGGCGTCCTCAATATGCTCAGGCTCCATAAAATCAAAGACTGATTTACCGCACATTTCGTCGACGTCATAGTCCAGCATTTTTGCCATTTGGGGATTCACATACTCGGTTTTAGCGTCGGCATCGATCACCCAAATACCTTCCTGGGCAGTCTCGACAATCTGTTGATAAAGACGATCCGTTTTCCGTTGTTTGTCTTCCGCTATCTTACGCTTAGAAATATCTCGAAATACCCCGATAAACCGCTCTGCCCCCCCTCGATAATCGCCATGTAGAATACCGCGATCATGCATCCAGAGATAATGGCCATCACGGTGACGAAAGCGATATTCAATATCGAATAGTCTGTCTCCTTGGGAGGCTCGTTCAAACTCAGCTTTAACTGCCTCAAGATCCTCAGGATGTATGCGACCATGCCAGCTTGTGGTGTCCATACCCATCTCTTCGGCTGAGTAGCCAAGGATGCCCTCGTAGTCACCTTTCCAGTTCAAAATATCTTGGGGCAAATAATGGTCATAGGTCACTTCTCCTAATGCCGTAATTAAAAGTTTGTCCCGCAGCACAAGGGCACTATTCATCTCTTCGGAGCGTTTACGTTGGGAGATATCTTCAAAAATAATGATGTAATAGGGGGCTTCTGGGGGAACAGGTTGTACCTGGGAGATCGTCAGTTTGACCCAGATTTCTCGCCCCAAATTCTGGTAAACATGGGTTTCGTGCTGGACAAATCCTGTCTCCTGTACCTCTTGAAACATGAGGTGATCGCCGGGAATAGCTTTAGTGGGACTAATGCTCCAGTAAGGTTCACCGACAAAATCAATTTGAGAAGCCCCGATCATCTTGGCAAGGGTTTTATTCACCTCAATAAAGCAAAATTGCTGATCGAGTTTGGCAATGCCGACTCCCGCCTGTTCAAAGATTTCTCGAAACTTATTTTCACTCGCCTGCAACTGTTCCTGTTGAGCTTGACGCTCTGCATAGACATAGAACATCTCCCCAATCAGGCGCATTGCTTGGATTTCAGGCTCCGTAAATGGTGGTGCGTCTTCCTGCATACGCGCAAAGCACAAGACAGCCCAAAGCCGCTGATCCTCTTGTAAAACTGGGATAGCAAGCAGTCGCTTAAAACCCGCTAACTCCATTCGTTGTTGGAGTTCAATGGCATCATCCGGCAATAGCTCAGCGTCATTAACGATGAGGTCACGATTGGTTGAGAACTGCTGAGTCCACCAGCTTGTGGGTGAAACATCCAAATTATCAAAAGCCGCTATTGCTGGGTTGGCGACGGTATTTTCGTTTTGCCATTTACCGACGACGCACGCTCCGTTTTGAAGATTTTCGTGGCAAATTAGACAGGCATAATCTGTCCACAGGGCACGACCGACATATTCGAGGATGGCATCGAAATTTTGCTGGGAACTTTTGAGGAGGTTTTGGAGGGCATGGATCACGATGCTTTGCATTGCCCGATTTTCTAGTAGCTCCTGTTCTGCTTCCTGGCGATCGCTATCGTCAAAAATAAAGCCATCCCAAACAATTGCGCCGTTGGGATATTCCCGTGGTTCTGCAACACCTTTGAGCCACTTGATTTTTCCTGAAGGTAAACGAATACGCCATTCCTGTTTCCATTTAGATAGGGTGTTGGCCGACTCATTAATCGCTTCTAAAAATTCTTTCAGTTGATTTGAGGGGAAGAGAAAAGAAAAAACATTATTAATATCGGCGATCGCCGCTTCACGGGTTATCCCAAAAATTTTCTCGACATAATCGTTGGTATAGATAAGTGCAAAACTACCGTCAACCCGCCGCACGAACTGATAAATCATGCCGGGGATATTACTGGATAGCTTTTGAAAACGTTCGAGAGCTTGACGCTGCACTAATTCCCCAATGTGGGGAGAAAGCGTTTTATCGCCGATTGTCTCTAGGGCTTCGGTTTGATGTGTATCTTGAGTTGCAGCTGATGCGGCGATCGCCTCAAGGAGTTCTTGGTTGGAGGCTTGGGACGCGGCTAAATCCTGTTGGGTCTGCTGGAGTGATTGGCGTAGGGATTCTTGTTCAGAAATGTCTAGCCACGAACCGAGAATGACAATATTTTGCTGCCGTTGAATAACACGAATATCGTCTTGCAACCAGACATCTTTGCCTGATTGATGGCGCACTCGGTAACGTAAAGATTTGATGTCGCCCACTTCTAGCTGGTCGAAGGTCGCGGCGATCGCCAGTCGGTCATCGGGGTGAATAACCGTAAGCCAATCAAACTGCTCATCGAGCAATGTTGCTGCTGAATAGCCCAGCACTGCGGCAAGATTCTCACTAACGAAAATGAAACCTGTGTTAGTTGGCGTTGGCCCATAGGGGCGTTCGTAGGCAACTAGCGGACTGTGCTCAAGCACCGTATCAATGGCCGGAGCATTCGCCTCCGTTATCAGTGCACGAGGATGACTGGATACAAGAAATGCCATACGACAGAAGTCTAGGGGAACAGTTGGAAATTGCTTCCATCGTAAACGTTCCTTCTCCGGATCTGAGATCCGCCAAACCGCTCAAGGCGATCGCCTGCAATGCTGTTATTCCGTTAACGCATCGAACTCGAATTTAAGGATATTAAATAAGCTGGGGTTGGAGATTAAGGACTTCCTGCCGCGCCCATTGGTCAGCATGCAAAATATCATCTAGACTTGGTGTCGCTTTATTATCCTTTTCGTGGCGATCACAGACCTTTTCGATGAGGTGGGGAATATCTAAAAACTCAATCTTTTCCTCAAGGAATAATGCGACTGCCTGTTCATTGGCGGCATTAAGTACCGCTGGCATTGAGCCTGCTGCCCGTCCTGCTGCGTAGGCAAGATTCATGCAGGGATATTTTTCATGGTCAGGCTCTCGGAAAGTTAAGTCACCCGCCTGAACCAAATCAAACTTTTTCCAATCTGTGTAAATGCGCTCAGGGTAAGACAGAGCATAGAGCAGCGGTAAGCGCATATCCGGCCAACCGAGCTGCGCCAACACTGATGTATCTTGTACTTCGATTAGGGAGTGAATAATGCTTTGGGGATGCACCACAATATCAATATCGTCGTAGTCCTTACCAAAGAGATAATGGGCTTCAATCACCTCTAGACCTTTATTCATCAAGGTTGCTGAGTCAATCGTGATTTTTTGACCCATCGACCAGTTGGGATGTTTTAGGGCATCTTTAACTGTGACCGTTTTTAGTTTTTCAACAGGCAAATCCCGAAACGCCCCGCCGGAAGCCGTGAGGA
>CAZXBK010000235.1:0-5506 GCA_964638765.1 uncultured Synechococcus sp.
ACCATTTCTTATTCCCAAGTCTACGCGTACTTTCCAATACAGATGATAATGAAGCGTCTGAAACGAAAAAAGTCGCCGCTTCTAGCAAAGCCTAAGGGCATTGCCTAATATTTTCACTATTTTTTTGATTGCATTTCTCGAGAAACATTCCCTTGGACAACCTACATTTATTGGAAAAAATTTAGGCTCCGAGTCTTTTCCAGAAACGCAAAGTGACCAAATCTTTTTAGTGAAAGGATCCTAGCTTTATCAGCTAGGATTTTTTTTGCCTAATATTTCTGAATTTTCTTAAGGCACGGGAAACAAATAATTTTTCTAGGCTTCATTGAGTCGGTAGGGCACAACCTGACGCAATAAAATCAATTCGTCCCGATGGGCTGTCACTAAAATACGTTGGGTTGGTGTTTCTGTGATTGGTGTTTCTTTCGTAATTTGTAAAACGACTTTTTCAGTTTTACCCGCTCTTTTCCAATAGAAAAACCCTGCCCCCGGCGCTAAAAGTGCAATGGCAAGGAAACCAAATCCAACAGGTGGATAAAGTAAGGCTAAAACTAACGCAACACAGGTCAGACCTAACGCGGTCAAGAGTGAAAGAAATACAGCGAGAAAGCCGCTAGGTGGGACAAAACCTTGGTAGGTGACGACATTATTGACACCATCTATATCCGTGATTTCGTAAGAGCGTTTTTCGAAATAGGTTTGTAGTCGTTCAAAGACTGATTCTTCTGGTTCTGTCGCGATGAACTCCATTTGTTCGGTGCGGTCTTTTAGGGAAGCTCGAATAAAGAAAAACAGACCAACCATAAGGAGGAGAGTCAGCATTAGGGTTGAAGTAATTACAGATTGCTCAAGCACAGTTTTCAGAAAAAATCACGACAAGATCCGTCTAAGGTATCTCTATAAATGTATATCGATCATGTTATGTTTTGAAAAAATAGTTTTGATATGGTCATGGGAAAAATTCGCGTTGTTTTAGTTGAAGATCACGATCTAACACGGATCGGTTTACGTACATCTTTAATGCAATGTGCGGATATTGACCTGTTGGCTGAAGCGAGTAACGGTGCTGATGGTCTCAAGCTTTTGCGGGACATTAAGCCGGATTTGGCGATTGTCGATATTGGTTTACCTGAGCTTGATGGCGTTGAAGTAACGCGGCAACTCAAGGAAGAGTTAGAAAAAAGCCCCGGCGGCAGAAATACGACGAAGATTTTAATTTTGACGTTGCAGGATGATAAGGAAGCTGTTTTAGCAGCATTTGCGGCGGGTGCTGATTCTTACTGCATGAAAGATGTTACGTTCGACCACCTCGTTGAAGCGGTAAAAACAACTTATTCTGGTAACAGCTGGATCGACCCGGCGATCGCCCGCATTGTGCTAAATCAAGTCCAACTACCCGACAGTGGCCCAGAAGCAACTATCGCCATTCAGGCAACCTCCCCAGAAGACCAGCAACTCCTCGAAAGTTCGCCACTGACGGAGCGGGAATTAGAAGTTCTACAGCTCATTGTTGAAGGTTGTAGTAACTCGGATATTGCCGAGCGCTTGTTTATTACAGTGGGAACGGTGAAGACCCACGTTCGTAATATCCTGAATAAGCTCTGTGCCGATGACCGCACCCAAGCTGCTGTGAGAGCACTACGCTCTGGCTTAGTCGGTTAATTTATTTAGCCTGTGCATTCATTTTGTGAGAAGAAAGCTACGATTGATGGCAGAGGAATTTTGCGGCTACGTTGTATTGCTGTCGGCGAAGCTTAGGAGTCTATGAGCGTCTCGAATACCCATAAACTTAAATTGATGGTCGTAGACGACGAGACCGATAATCTTGATTTGTTGTACCGTACCTTTCGTCGCGAATTTAAGGTATACCGAGCAGCCAGTGCCCCCAGTGCTCTAGAAATTTTAGAGAGAGAAGGGGAAATGGCAATCATCATCTCGGATCAACGGATGCCGGTGATGAATGGTACAGAATTTCTCAGCCGCACAGTCGAAGCGTATCCGGACACGATTCGTATTCTGTTGACGGGTTACACGGACGTTGAAGATCTCGTGGGGGCGATCAACTCCGGTAAGGTCTTTAAATACATTACGAAGCCGTGGAAACCTGATGAACTCATGTCGACCATTCATCAGGCGGCGGAAACCTATAAGGTTGTCAAACAACGAACGAATCAACTAGAGCGATCGCTACGCCAGGAAGAGCTGGTTAACTCTCTAATCCGCGCTATCCGTGAATCGTTGAATTATGAGAGTACGCTGCAAACAATTGTGGCAAGGCTTAGTGAAAGTTTTGACGCTGACTATGGTGTTCTCTATCCGGTTCTTGAAGGGCAACCACCCCAACTATCACCGGAAAGGTTTGCTCACTCCCAAGCCGAGCAACCCCTAGAGGAACAAACGGAGCTGACCGTAAAAGCCCTAGAAAGTGGCGATCGCCAACTAGAGTTGTGTGTGACGGATCAGTCGTGGTTGCAGCTTGCTGTTCCACTAATTTGGAAACAAAAAACCTACGCCGTTCTTACTTTTTGGCACAGTATCGAAAAGCAGCCTTGGTCTGATAATGACCTCCAACTCCTCAATGCTGTTATCGAACAATCTGCTCTGGCGATCGCCCAAGCGAAGCTTTACAAAAAAATTCAGCAGCAAACCCAGCAAATTCGTCGCGAATTAGAAGTTGCCAGACAAATACAACATAATCTTTTACCCCAAACCCTCCCCACATCTGACGCGGCAAAGGTTCAAGGTTATTGCCTACCAGCGCGACAGGTCGGGGGTGACTTCTATGAGACCTACCAAGACAGCAGTGGAAACCTTTGGTTAGCTGTAGGCGATGTCTCCGGAAAGGGTGTACCAGCCGCATTGTTCATGGCCAGTGCCCTATCGACTTTGCGCCAACAGCTCAATCAGAAGACGCCGCCGCCACCCGAACAAATCTTGGCCAACCTCAATCGGGCCATGGCAGATGATTTATTTAATAGCAACTGTTTTATTACGATGGTCGTGGCTTGCTACCAACCGGAAAAACAAATACTGACCTACGCCAACGCAGGACATATTTATCCGATGCTTTGGTCCCACCAAAACCTCACCTCCGAGGTCGAACCAACCTACCTCAAACGGCGGGGCATACCCCTTGGCATTTTGCCAGAATGGCAGGCAGAAGCTGGCATCTTAAATTTGCACTCCCACGATGTTTTATTGATTACGAGCGATGGCATTACCGAAGCGACAGTAACTAAGCCAGAACTCCGCCAAGAGCGCAACGATATGCTGAACCAAGAGGGTCTATGGCATTTGATCCAACAAAATCCTGAACGCTTTGACCTGTACGAACTGCTTGATCGATTTAATCAATCGACCCACACCGAGCAGGAAGACGATCAAACTATTATTTCCTTGGAGGTCATGTAAATCATGCGTACTGAGCTCCAAATTCCCAGCGATTTAAAGTTTTTGACCGTAGTTGAAACATGGCTGTTAGATTGTCTCAAGGCAGAACTCGGCGATCGCATTGACTGGAATAAACAATCAAGTCGTCTGCGCCTTGCCCTTGTGGAGGCTTATTCCAATGTGGTGCGCCATGCCCATAAAGAGCAGCCAGAAGTCCCAATTTTATTGCGCCTCGAACTCAAGGACGAGATCTTTATGTTGGAGATTTGGGACTCTGGTAATGGTTTCGATTTATCGACCTACATGCCGCCCGAACCCGGCACTTGCCAAGAAGGGGGTTACGGCTGGCTAATTATGAAACGTTTAATGGATCGGGTGGAATATCAGCTTCAGGTTAACGGTAAAAATTGCTTGAAATTGGAAACACGTTTGCCATCGAAAATCGACGATACGAAAGACGAGTGAGCACAAATTCTTTAGACCAACACACCCAACGAATTAAAGCTCAGGGTTTAGAGTTGGGCTTTCATAAGATTGGGATTGCGGCGATCGCCTCGGAAGATAAAGAAAATTTAGAGCGATTAAACCGTTGGTTAGATCAAGGCTTCCAAGCGGATATGGCATGGATGGCTAGCCCGAAACGACAGGATATCCGTCAATGTTTGCCCGGAGTGAAATCAGTCATTGCCGTTGCCTTAAACTACTACACCGATCACCAGCATTCAGAAGATCCGGCGATCGCCAAGATTTCTCGCTATGGCTGGGGTCGCGACTATCACAGAGTTTTAACGAAACGGCTTAAAGCCTTTTGTCATTGGCTGAGTACGGAATTTCCAGAACACAAACACCGCTTTTATGTGGATACAGGGCCAGTGCAAGATAAAGTTTGGGCGGAGCGAGCAGGCTTAGGTTGGCAGGCAAAAAATAGCAATGTGATTACTCGTGAATATGGCAGCTGGGTCTTTCTCGGCGAAATTTTAACGACCTTAGAACTCACGCCTGATAAACCCCACACCAACCATTGCGGTACTTGCACCCGCTGTCTCGATGCTTGTCCGACGGGGGCGATCGCCGAACCCTATGTTGTGGATGCTAATCGTTGCATCGCCTATCACACCATCGAAAACCGCGCCGAAGACCTACCCGAAACCATCAAACCCCACTTACAAAATTGGGTGGCGGGCTGCGATATTTGCCAAGATGTTTGTCCGTGGAACCAGCGTTTTGCAAAAGAAACTGACATTCCAGATTTTCAGCCCTACCCAAAAAACCTTGCACCGAAACTCACTGAGCTAGCTGAGATCACCGACGAAGAATGGGGCGATCGCCTGATTGGCTCAGCATTGCGTCGCATCAAACCTCAGATGTGGCGACGTAACGCCAAAGCAAACCTCGAAGCCCAACAAAAAACCTCCCCCACGGATGGAGAAGGTTAAATTTATCTCAATGAAGAGAGTTTTAAATTAAGTACTCAATCGGTAAATTACTTACCCATTTGAGCTGCAACTTCTGCTGCAAAATCCTCTTCTTTCTTCTCAATACCTTCACCAAGAACAAAGCGTTGGAAACGACGGATTTGAATGTTTTCGCCGATGGTTGCAACCGTGTTCTTCACGAGCTCACCAACAGTGAGATTTTGGTCACGGATGTAAGGCTGGTCAAGAAGAGAAAGCTCCTTAAGGCGCTTACCAATACGACCTTCAACAATCTTTTCTTTGATGTTGTCAGGCTTACCATCGAGGTCATCTCGACCCATTTCGATTTCACGCTCTTTGTTCGCGATCTCAGCAGGAATATCCTCAACCTTGACGTACTGGACGTTAGGGCAAGCTGCAATCTGCATTGCAATACCTTTCGCAAGATCTTTAAAGATGTCACCACGAGCAACAAAGTCAGTCTCACAGTTCACTTCAACAAGAACGCCAATACCACCACCAGTGTGGATGTAGCTTTCAATTAAGCCTTCAGCCGCAACACGACCTGCTTTTTTCTCAGCAGAGGTGATGCCCTTCTGACGAAGCCATTCAATTGATTTAGAGACATCGCCATCAGTTTCTGATAGGGCTTTTTTACAGTCCATCATGCCTGCGCCGGTAGCCTTGCGCAACCGATTTAC
>CAZXBK010000236.1:0-5455 GCA_964638765.1 uncultured Synechococcus sp.
ATGGTTTGAGTCCCAGCTATTACAAGAACTACAACAGCTAGATCCAGCGCAACCCGTCTGGCTGGAGTCGGAAAGTAACGCCATTGGCAATGTCCATATCCCAGCAAAGTTTTGGCAAGAAATGCGGCGATCGCCCTGCTATGAAGTCGAGTTGCCTACCGAAGAGCGCGTGCAATGGCTCATGGCAGAATATCCCCACCTGATTGAGCATCCTGAAGAATTAAAACGACTTTTGCAATATTTAGTCCCTAATCTGGGTAAGAAAAAAGTCCACAGTTGGTTTGAGCTAATTGATGCCCAGCAATGGCCAGAGTTTGTCGCGGCTATCCTCACAGAACATTACGATCCAGCCTATCGGCGATCGCTGCCGTCCCATTACTCCGAACCAAAGCAAACTTTTCAATTACAAAACTTGCAATCAAACTCCATAAAGCAATTTATTGATAACTTAAGCAGTCTATTAAATTAGTCTGAACTTTTCTGGTATCAACTAAAGCATCTAAATCGAAACTTGAAATCAAAAAAGTCAGTCTTAAATATACAAGATTCTTGGGTTATATCCGGACAACTATATTTATTTGTTTTGAAGAAAATTCAAGACAAGAAATAACACTATTTATTACCAGAAAAAAAATATCTATAAGCTCTAGGTTTAAAGTCTGTTTTTACCTAAGTAAGCATTAGAATCAAGTGCAAAAAAAGATGTAACCTCAGTATTTACAACGGCTTTGTCAGCAAATATGCGTACCCTTGGAACTGTCTTTATAAAACCAAGCTTTCCCTTCACAAAACCTTGTTTATAAACTGCGGTAACTACGGATTTCATCTCAAAAGCAAACCCCTACTATGAAATAGACAGAGGAGACGACTCAATTAATGTCTTAGGTGCTGATTGAAATTTTCATCATTAATTAGAGCTCAAATGTCATTCTTCTCATCTTTGTACTTCATCTAATTAATCCTCGACATATGTTTAGTTCTATTACTCCAAAAGCTTTATTCGGTATCGGTTTAGTCGCAAGTTCGGCGATCGCTCTCTCTGCAAATCCTGCACAAGCACTAAAAATTACGGTTAAAGAAAATACAGCTTTTTCCACCGTTGAAAATGCACAATATATTGATTTCGAAGATGCAACTCTTCGCGACCCTAGTCTCGGCGCAGGAGTCGGTAATGTTAGCTATACCGATCCAGTAAGTGGCATTTCTTATTCTGGTATTGGTGACTTTGTGAAAAATGATTTACGTGTTCCCAAGAAGAATGGTGGTACACGTAAAGTTGCTGCAGCTCTTCCAAATCAAGCTGGAGAGTATGACAATAAAGATAATACTTATTTAACTGTTGGTAGCTTTGTCCAAGGTCAAAAGGGCACATTGGCAGACAATCTTGATGAAGAAGGAATAGTCAAAATTGCCTTAGGTGGTGCCTCTGATTATTTCGGTTTCTATTTTGGTTCCATTGATACTTATAACCACATTGGCTTTTTCAATGATGGTGAGCTTGTTAAAGCTATCTCTGGTGTAGATATTCGTGCAGCAGCAAATGGAGACCAAGGCGCTAGTGGTGCTCGTTATGTAGATATTTTTGCTGAAGCAGATCAACTCTTTGATACTGTTGTATTCAAGTCTAACGGTATCGCATTTGAGACTGACAACCACGCTTATCGTCTAGCTGATCCTGAAGCTGTTCCTACTCCTGCGGCTGTTCTTCCTATTCTTAGTGGTTTGTTTGCAGTAGCTAAGCGTCGCAAGCAAGATGATTCCGCTGAGTAATTATTCGGCCAAAAATTTTCATTGTTTTGCAAAGAGTTTATTTCTACTGATCATTTAATCTTCCAAAAACTGTTCCCTAGGTCTGAAAAGGCCTAGGTTTTTTTTTAGGGAGTTTGATTTCTTTAGCGAAGTCGAGACTGTTGACATTTTTTTGAGGTCACTTTGCTGCTGATTTTTGGGCGATCGCCCATGCACAGGGATTAACGCCGCTACAATCAAAGGAATATTTACCCATTTCCTAGACCCAAAGCTGACCTATGAGTGATTTGGTTATTGATGTCCGTCAACTGCAAGTACAATTTCGTGCAGAAAATCAAGTAAATACAGCCGTTGATAGCATCGATTTTCAGCTTGAGCGGGGCAAAACTTTAGGTATTGTGGGTGAGTCGGGTTCAGGGAAATCGGTAACATCACTGGCATTAATGGGATTAGTACCGAAGCCGGGTCGAGTAACAGCAGGGGAAATCAAGTTTAAATCTGAACCTGACAGTGACGCCCTTGATCTAGAGAGTTTGCCGGAATGGGAGCGACGCACCTATCGTGGTGGCAAAATTGCGATGATCTTTCAGGAGCCGATGAGTTCCCTGAACCCGGTCTACAATGTCGAATTTCAACTCACCGAAGCGATTCTCCTGCACCAAGAAATTTCTAAAGCTGAAGCAAAAAAACAGGCGATCGCCAGACTAGAGGAAGTACAGCTTTTCCCAGAGGTGATGGAGCGCTACCCTCATGAACTGTCGGGTGGTCAACTGCAACGAGTAATGATTGCTATGGCGATCGCCTCCAATCCCACTTTGCTAATTGCCGACGAGCCGACAACCGCTTTGGATGTGACGGTACAAGCCAAGATTTTGCAACTGTTGCGCGATCTCAGTCAGGCGCGGCAAATGTCTTTAATTTTTATTACCCACGATCTCGGTGTCATTGCCGAATTGGTAGACGACGTGGCCGTGATGTATCGCGGCAAAATTGTAGAGCAGGGTCACATCAAAGATATTTTTTCTAATCCCCAACATCCCTATACAAAAGGACTTTTAGCCTGTCGTCCCCGCCTTGAAGAGAAGCTCGTTTTACTGCCGACTGTCGCCGATTTTATGGCAATAGAAGAAGACCCTGAAACAAAAGAAATGGTAATTCAGGAGCGGCAACCAGATGATAGTTTGCAAGCACAAGTTTCCCTAGAGGAAGACAAAGCTCGCCTCGAATCTTTGGTGGCACAGGAGCCACTGCTGTCGGTACAGAATTTGCAAGTCGGCTATCGCAAGCGGGGTGTATTGGGGATAGGCGGCTTCAATATCGCCGTTAACAATGTTTCTTTCGATCTCTATCCTGGCGAAACCTTAGGTCTAGTCGGCGAATCTGGTTGCGGTAAATCGACCCTTGCTCGCGCCATTTTACGGTTAGTGCAACCATTGGCGGGTGATGTCTTTTTCCGCAGCGAAAATATTGCCAAGCTGCCTGTCCGAAGCAAACGCCTACGTCAACTGCGCCGTGAGATGCAAATCATCTTTCAAAATCCCTATAATTCTCTCAATCCCCGCATGAGCATTGGCCGGGCGATCGCCGAACCAATGGTGATTCATAACCTCAAGCGTGACAAGAAAAAACGCTTAGAGCGGGTGCAATATTTATTAGAGCGGGTCGGTCTAAATCCTGATTGGGTGAACCGTTATCCCCACGAATTATCAGGTGGACAGCGGCAACGGGTTTGTATCGCGAGAGCCTTAGCAATTGAACCGCAATTTATCATTTGTGACGAATCGGTCTCTGCCCTCGATGTTTCTGTACAAGCTCAGGTTTTGAACCTACTGAAGGAGCTGCAATCAGAATTTCAACTGACCTATATTTTCATTTCCCACGATCTCAGCGTCGTTAAATTTATGAGCGATCGCATTATCGTGATGAACAAAGGCAAAATTGAAGAAATGGGCGCTGCCGAGCAAATTTACCGCGACCCTCAGCAAGACTATACTCGACAACTTATCTCTGCCATTCCTAAAGGTTTTTAGAGCATAATTCTCGTAGAATAAATAATTATCTTGGGTATGATTTTTGACAACAATATAATTCTCTTAGGTTTTACTACGCAATTCCACCTTTATGAAACTCTTGCATCTATTGTTTTATAAAGTATGTGATTTCCAAGATGCTATTCCAGTCAATGGGAAGACACATCCGACTGATAAAAAATTGTTTCTGAGTAGATCAAAAAAGTTCTCAAATTATTTTTCAAAGAAGTTTAGTGCACTGAATTTAGTTGTTTGAGTTGTAAGATTCAGGACACGCTCCCTACGATTATGTGGAATAAATTCTTGTGTGGGGAGAACTTAAGGAATTCTTCTTTGCTTCATTTGTTATGTGGCTAATGACAAGTTTGACTGAAAATGAACTGATTATTATGTCCATATCAGAGTGTTCCTCCAACTCACTCGGAGTGTTCCTCCAACTCACTCGTAAACTCATTAAATAGTAGATTACAACTATAATGTAGCCGCCGCCTTAAAATATTTGAAATTCTACATCTTACAAATACTTATATGGGTAGTGGTTTTTCTCATGGGCAGGTGAATCCAGAAACTGGTATTAATAGTCAACATTATTAGGCGCTTCTATGACAATAAATAGAGGGCTTAATAATTAGAATAGAGTTGTTATTGTTATGGTCATTCCGAATAAGTTCTATAGAGTCTCTAATATTCTTCATTGGGGAAAGTAACCTCAGGAGATCAGGGGTTTCAGAAGACTACACCACTCATACTAATTTTTAGTGGAAAAGAGGAATTCTACTTCTTATTCGAAACTACTACACTTGCTTTTTCATATCAGATTGCATGAAGGCTAAAAATATTGAAGTCGAATATTTTGTGCTTACAGACTGGTGGAGCCTTGGAAAGAGATTTCAGCAGGGCCAGTCATATAAACGTGATTGTCTTCAGCAGACCATTCAATCTGTAAGCAGCCACCGGGCAGCTCTACAGTACATAGGCGATCGCAGTTACCAGTCAACACACCAGCCACTACCGAAGCACAAGCTCCCGTACCACAGGCTAGGGTAATGCCTGCACCCCGCTCCCAGACGCGCATTTTGATGTAATCGGGACGCACTACTTCAATGAATTCAGTATTGATTTTCTGGGGAAATGCCGGATGGGTTTCAAAGTCAGACCCAATTTTTTCTAAGGGAACTGCCGCGACGTCATCTACGAAGGTAATGCAGTGGGGATTGCCCATGCTCACACAGGTGACTGTCCAAGTTTTCCCAACGATATCAAGGGATTGGTTGATAGACTTTCCTTCACTATCGGCGAGGGTTGTGGGAATTTCTGCTGCCGTTAAGATTGGCTCCCCCATATCCACTCGTACCTGTTCTTCGGCTTCGAGGCGAGGGCGAATTGTGCCAGCGAGGGTATGAATATCGTAGGTTTTGCCGACAGGATTACCGCCTTCAAGCTGATCGATAAATCTCGCCATACAGCGAATGCCATTACCGCACATTTCCGGTTCTGAACCGTCAGAATTGTAAATACGCATGGTGTAGTCGGAACCATCAGTGCCCGGTAATGCAAAGATCACGCCATCTGCACCGATGCCAAAGTGGCGATCGCAGAGTTTGGCTGCCTGTTCTGGGGTGACGAGGGGTTCTGTTTGCTGACGATTATCAAGCAAAATAAAATCGTTACCGAGA
>CAZXBK010000237.1:0-5340 GCA_964638765.1 uncultured Synechococcus sp.
AATGCCCTCAATGCTGATAGTATTCGCAGTGAAAAAACGAAGGTTCTCCAAGCGACCCATCTCGCTGATATTAATAACCTCGATAAGTCAGCCATTCGCGGCCAATACAGTGCCGGTTGGATGAAAGGCAAGCCTGTCCAAGGCTATCGCGAAGAACCGGGCGTGAATCCGGAATCCACGACTCCGACCTTTGTCGCCATGAAACTAATGGTTGATAACTGGCGGTGGCAGGGTGTGCCCTTCTATCTCCGCACAGGTAAGCGCTTGCCGAAAAAAGTTTCCGAAATTGCGATCCAGTTCCGTCAAGTGCCCCTCGCTATTTTCCCGTCAGCAGCGAAGCAAGCTAACCCAAATGTTTTGGCTTTAAGAATCCAGCCGAACGAAGGTATTTCCATGCGCTTTGAGGCGAAGATGCCCGGTGCTGATATTCGTACCCGCAGTGTGGATATGGACTTTAGCTACGGTACTTCCTTTGGTATGGCGACCCAAGATGCTTATACGCGTTTACTATTAGATTGCATGGTCGGCGATCAAACGTTGTTCACCCGTGCTGATGAGGTAGAAGAGGCGTGGCGTGTTGTAACACCTGCTCTCGCAGCGTGGGATGCTCCTTCTGATCCGAGTAATGTGCCTCAATACGAGGCGGGTACTTGGGAACCTACAGAAGCAGAATTCTTGATCAACCGTGACGGTCGCCGTTGGCGCAGACTCTAGATTGATCGGATAAGGCTGTAATGATTTTAAGGATTCTCAGAGCGCAAATCTTCCACGAACTAAAGGATGAATTTGAAAAAGGCCCCGCCCTTATGTCAGTGAAATTGGTACTTAGTCAGAAGGGGTGTGTGTCCTGTCAGGTAACGAAGCCCTTCCATAAGACGTCAAATACCTACGCCATGATTTCGCTCTGGGAAGATCGGCAGTCTTTAATTGCATTTGCTGGTGAGGATTTTGAAAAGGCCGCTATTCCTGCTGGCATGAATCGTTACATTTCCTCCTGTACTGTCGAGCATTACATCTCTACCGAACCTTTCCGTTCAAAACAGTAAATCTGCTCCCTGTGTAGATGGCTCAAAATTTTGACTGTCTATTAATCGCCTAGGCGCTTCAATAATTTCTTTATTTTTTCTGTTGTTCTCTCTCTAAACCACCATGACTACCTCAGCCCCACTTGTTTCTCTGCAAGCTCCAAAGGATGTTTCGATCGAAGAGATCGAAGCGGAACTTTCTCAACTTTGGCAAAATACCCACTCGGATGAAGGCCTAAGTGCTACTCGTGCAACAACTTTCAGTTTTCTTGTGTACGAACCTGATGAGACGCAGGCTCTCCTCGGCAATCTCGGCTTCTATTCTGGCCCGGTGGATGGTGTGGCTGGCTCGCGGACGATCGCCGCAGTGAAAGCTGCCCAGAAAACCTATGGCTTTGAGCAAACTGGTAAGGTAACGCCTGAATTTTTAGCGCGTTTACAAGAGGCTTGGGAACAGAAAAGCGAAGATGGGGATAATGGCATGCCCCATTATTCTGCTGATCTCAGTAGTGCTGGGGTAACGGATGCGATCGCCGCATCAAATCCCTGTCGAATTATTACCCTCTGCCCGACAGCGGGTAAGGATGAAGGTGTCTCCGCTCAGGTTTCTGCCTACTGTCCGGTAAACAAACGCAGTGGTACATCCCTTGTCTGTTGTGAATACATTACGCTACGGGGTACAGCGGAAGCATTAGACCGGATTGGCGGTTTGATTACCGAGTTGCTCGTGCGAGATCTGCCAAAATTTGTGTGGTGGAAAGCTGTACCAGATATGGAGTACGGCCTATTCCAACGATTGATGAGTGAAGCGGACACGCTGATTGTGGATTCTAGTAGTTTCCATGAAGCGGAGTCTGATCTACAGACATTGGGTCAGCTCATGCAGCAAGGTCACAATGTGGCTGATTTGAACTGGAGTCGTTTGGCAGCTTGGCAAGAACTTACTGCTGCGGCCTTTGACCCACCAGAACGTCGCGCGGCGATCGCCGAAGTGGATAAAGTGACGATCAATTTTGAAAAAGGCAATGCAACCCAAGCCTTGATGTATCTCAGTTGGCTAGCTGGGCGCTTGCAGTGGAATGCCCTCGCCATTGAGCACGAAGTAGAGGATTACGACATTTACAACGTGCAGTTCAGTGATAGTCAGCAAAAGACGATTAACGCTGAGCTTGCCGGTTTACCAATGGCCGATGTGGGTGATGTGGTGGGCGATTTAGTCAGCATCAAACTCAGTTCTACCAATCTCAATGCCGACTGTTGTACAGTGCTCTGTTCTGAAACGAGTGGCTGTATGCGGATGGAATCCGGTGGTGGTGCCCAAGATTGTCGCATCCAGCAGGTAACGCCCCTCGATGACCAAAATACCGAACAACTCCTCGGCCAGCAGCTCCAGCGTTGGGGTCAGGATATGCTCTACAAAGAAAGCATGGACAAGATGATGGAAATCATCTCTGCCTAAGCGTTCTAGACAAAACTAATCAATTAGCCTGAAAGGGCGATCGCCATGAGTTTAGACTTATGGCGATTTTTTATTGCAACGCAACCTTAGTAGGCTTCGTATTGGTATTCCACGGACATTGAATATTCGTCTTGGGGTGACACAGTAATAATTTCCTTGGCGGCATTGGCCGTTTCGACACAAATCATTTGTTTGTAGTCATCATCGGGAAAATCACCCATTGTTTTGGATTTATCGATCCAAGGGTTCCAAACGATCGCCGTTGTACTGTTTTTTGAAATGAGTTTGATTTTGCGACTGAGGGCAGGATCACTAATCACTAATTCAGCAGGAACGTCACTATAAACCCGGTCAACTTCCGAGGCGATCGCCACTTCACCCAGCTGAGTCTTCACTTGACCGCCGTCAACTTTATCAATGTAATCGCAGCCGTCTAAACCTAAAACTTGCACTTGATCCACATCACCAATTTTGAAATAAGTGTGCAGTGCCTGGGTAATCTCAAATGCTTTGTCGCCCGTGTTGCGAGTAATTAGTTCAATGTTTAATGTTTTGCCGATGGTGATGGCGATCGTTAGCTCAAAACTATAATCCCAAAGTGCGCGAGTTGAGGTTGAATCAGTCAGTTTTAAAATGACGCGCGTCGCACCCGTTGTTGTTGTTTCGGTACTTGCAACCTGCCAGAAATTTGTCCGAGCGACCCCATGACTCGGCTTACTGGTATCAGTTGGGTGAGGCCCAAACCACGGCCAGCAAATGGGCACACCGCCCCGCACACCTTTACCAACTTTGTAGACGACATCCTCACTGAGATACATCAAATCTGTATCTGCATCCTTCGGCTGGTAGGAAATGACATGGGCGGCGTAGAGCGAAATTGCGGCAACGGCAAAATCATTTTGAATTTCAATGAGGGGAAAGCCTGCCAGTTCTTCCGTAAAGACAACACTGCTGTCGATGCCAAAATCCTGATTGAGTTGTTGAATGTCCATAAACAAAGCCTAGTTTTGCCCCCATTCTAGAAAACAAAGACTAAGCCCTTATTAAAAAAGCTTGAGAAATAACCTGTGATAAGTGCAAGGAATAGCAATGCTCAGCAACATTACTTCATGCTCACCCAATGATTTCAAAGGAAAAAATGTATAAGTGAATTAGCAATGTCTGCACGATTAATTAATCACTCTCGAAGTCCAAGCGAAGCACAAAGAAGTTAGCAATACACCGCCATCCCTAAATTAACGTCAGTTTTTACAGGTCATCAGCTATGTCCAATAACAATGATCGCGATTATCCCGAAGGAGATTATGGTTTGCTGCAAGAGGAGAAACCAGTCTACGGTGTTGATGTTCCTGTATCGCCGTCAATGCATTCCTATGACCGCATTCCGTCTGGCTATGATCCGATGGGTGAAATCGAGTTGCGGGGGCGATCCTACCGGAGTCTTGCCTCTGGAAGGATGCCGCTGTGGGTCTTAGTTGGTGGCTGGTTGTTCCTTGGAATACCGTCTTTTTGTTTATCTATTCTGATACTGATTTCGGGGGGATGGACTATGCTGCCGATTTTCTTGATGGCAAATATTCTTCCTGTGATTTTATGGCGAGGCACTCAGGCTCATTTCACCAAGAAAAAGAAACGATATCGTTAATTGTTCTTATAGTCATTTCCAATAAGGATCGAAAAGTTCAGGGAGCAGGGGTTAGTTCTTCGTAGGTCGCGCAACCTACCGAAACCCCTTCCGCTCTTCGAGCACCTTCCCCAAGGAAGGATTAAAGTTCTCTGTTTTTTAATCGAAATTACTATATTTGACGAAGTGATCGCCTTTCACTCTTCTCTGCCAAAGAATCTTCTATCGCGAGTTACATCACGACGCTTGTCGGATTTAGCCAGCGGCAAACTTCAGCTTTTAGAACTACTAAATCTTTTGATAGTTCTTGTTTCATCCATTTACCAAAAGCTTCTAGGGGCGCAAAGCCTTCGCCAACTTGCCAATTAATTTCTTGTCCGAGGGGCGTTAAATGATTACCGGGAATTTTACGAGAGACAACCATATTGGGAAAACGCTCTAACAAAATTGGGGATAGCTCTGTGGTTTGATCGATGGTGTCGTTTTCAAATTGGATTAATAAATTGCGGCGGGTTTGGTAGCTGGTTTGAATGATTTCGTTGGTTTCAGCTGGGCTAGGGGTAAATTCAAAACTATCGATAGTTTCGTTGATATTTAGGTCTAGCTGATCGAGAAAAGGTACAGAATCAACTTGGTCGAGAAAGGGGATAGAGCGCTTAACTGGAAAGTTGTTATAGGACATCAAAACATTGCCAGCTCGCTCGACATTGAAGAGGCTATTAATCAGTAGGTGAATTTTGCAACCCATACTATGACCCACACCATAAACGGGTAAAAAGCCTAGTAACTGAGCATTTTGTAATCTGTCGAGAATATTTTCAAAGCGGTTTAATACCTGTCGGGCGATCGCCAAATGATCGAAGCCATTCACAAAGGGAGTAGTGATAATCGCGAAACCAGCGTCCGCAATTTGTTCGAGAAGCCATTTATAGGTCAGTTGAGGCGCTGTACCGACAAAGGCACCACCAAGAAAATGCACGACCCCTATTGGTTGCACTGGAATGAGATACCAACTACCTGCTGACTCTTGCCAAATCATTTCGTCACCGCACAAATCAATAGCCTAGATTTTAACAACTTCACTCAGTCGGGTGGGAGAAAGGTCGGGTTGATGCATCACAGAACGAATAGCTCGATTAAATTACAGTTGAATCTTTGTTTAAGAGGCTTTCTGTCAACCTAAGTAGCAAACAACGTCTTCTATTTCACCAATACTCAAATAATCGTTTGAG
>CAZXBK010000238.1:0-5328 GCA_964638765.1 uncultured Synechococcus sp.
CATCGCCAATGGTTTTGTACAGCAGCTCTAAATCTTGATCGTGACCAATGCGCACGCCATAGGGAGGGTTGCAAATGATTACGCCCTTATCGGCCGGAGCTTCCACTTCTTCTAAGGATTGACAGGAAAGCTTTAGTTGTTCGGCAACGCCACAATTTTCAGCATTTGTCCAAGCCTGTTGCACAACGTTTTCGTCGTTATCCTGCCCAACAATCGGCTGTTGTAATTCGTCTTTTGCTGCGTATTCTGCCTCATTGAGAAGTTCTTGCCAGAGGTCTGCATCGTAGTCACGCCAATGCTGAAAGCCAAAATCTCCCTGAAAGAGTCCCGGCGCAAAGTTCATACTTTTCAGCGCCCCTTCAATCAGAAATGTCCCCGAACCACACAGCGGATCGACTAGCGGCAAATCCGGCGTCCATTCAGCTAAATCGAGGAGTGCCGCCGCAAAGTTTTCCTTGAGAGGAGCCTTACCCATGGCAGGACGATAGCCCCGCCGATGCAAACTATGACCGGAACTATCAAGGCTCAAAATGCAACGATTTTCGTGGATATGTGCGTTAATTTGTACGTCTGGATCTTCCACATTCACACTGGAGCGATCGCCGAATTGTTCTCGCTGCTGATCGATGATTGCGTTCTTAATTTGCAATGCTGTGAAGTGAGTGTGATTGAGCTTTTTATTTTTGCCTGTGCAGTTCACCGCAATAGTTTGGTCGGGAGTGACATATTCAGACCAATCAATACTTTGCACACCGCGATACAGTTCTTTCACCGTAAACGCCTTTACCCGCTTAATTTGCACCAGTACCCGAAAGGCTAGCCGTGACCACAAATTGACCTTATAAAGTAGCCGGCGATCGCCTTGAAAATAAACGCCACAATAATCTGGTCGAATCTCCTGCGCCCCAAGGCTTTCTAACTCATTCGCGGCAATTTCCTCTACACCCCGTGCCACCGTCGCAAAATACTGTTGCATTTCTCTTCGCCACCTGAAAATCCACACACCAGTTTAGTCCACAGGGCGATCGCCGCTTTATTTCTTGTTGGTTCAACTAAAATAGGGCATAGAAGCTAGTGAAGATAGCGAGGTCAAATTTCATGACGGTTGCTACGTCTCGACCGACCCTTACCGAAACCCAAAGATTTGTGCTTCCCGGTCGCCACAGTTGGGAAAAATTTCAAGCGATTCAAGCTGCCACGAGTGAGTCTGGCGTGAGGCTGTCATATTTAGACGGAGTGATTGAGTTTATGACCCTTGGTGAACGGCATGAAAGCATCAAAAGTATGATTGCTATTCTGCTCGGGATTTACTTCTGGCAAGAAGGGATTGAGTTTGAACCTGTTGGCAGTGCGACCCGCGAATCTAAAGCGAAGTCTGTGTCCTTTGAGCCTGATGAATCCTATTACCTTGGAGAACAAAGGGAGCATCCTGATTTAGCGATTGAGGTCAATATCACTAGCGGTAGCCCTAGAAAACTTGAAAGGTATAAACGATTTTCAATTCAAGAAGTATGGATGTGGCAAAACAATCAACTTTCTCTTTATTCATTAGAAGATGGTGAATATCAAGAAATACCAGCCAGTAAGCTACTGCCAGATTTAGATACTAAGTTATTGACTGAATGTGTATTAATGCCATCTCGTTTGCAAGCAATTCAAAAATTTACAAACTAACAATATCCATACAAATTCAATTGTTAAAATAAGGAAAGAATATTCAATACTGATGCCGAATCTCAAAAAAAAGTTAGAACGAAACACTCAATGGCTAGTAACATTAGCAATTGCTTCATTCCCGCCATTTTTAGTATACTACCTAGCTTCTTTAAAAGCTGACTCTTCAGTCTCTTTTCTTCATGACTTACCTAATCAGGTTTCACCTCATGGAGAGTTATTTATAGTCTCATTTGCTTTAGTCGCAGAAGTGATCGGCAGTAATATTGCACATAGAAAAATTTGGAAGACAACAAAGAATGTCACTCTAACCTTTTGTAGTATTTTTCTAGTGTTTGCTTTAGGTGCTTGGGTTTCTGTATCTCATCCTGATTTAATTCAAGGAACATACAATTCAATAAAAACAAGTCAAACTTCTTTTGCTTTCTACTTGATGAGTATTCCTTTATGTTTATGGTGTAACACGATTGGCAAAGCGTAATTTTCTTTTTGATTTTTGTTTCATCGGCTAACTTCAGTAAATAAAACTGCGATCGCCCTTTTATTCGATGATAGTTCTGACATAGGCACGAAAGTTACGCTCTGCCTCAATTTCGCTAATTTGAGCTTCTGCGAGAAAACTATATAAATCTTCTTTTTTGACTAATGGAAAAGTAGGGCTATTTTCACACTCTTGATAATTGCCATCTGCTAACTGAAAAATCCTTAAAAATTCTCCATCGTATCGCCAAAATTCGGGGACTCCCATCGCGGCATAGAGCGGCATAGAGCTTATTCTTATTAATGTCGGTGTTGGTAATGTCTACCTCTACGACTAAATCTGGAGGCGGGTCACTTTCAAAATCAACATTGCGCCCAGCAACTTTTGGTTGATTTTGAATGTAGTAAGCACAATCCGGTTCGGAACCTTTTTTCAGAGTCTCACAATTCATCGTTGTTGAACCCATTGTTTTAATTTCTAACCCTGTTTCAAATACAAGAATTCGTACAAAAAGTTCAATTAGCCGTAAAGCAAATTCGTGATCTTCTAGGGGCATTGTGATTTCTAAAGTTTCGCCGTCATAACTTAAACGAGAGTTTCGGCGTTGAGGTAAAGCATGAAAAATTTGTAGGTAATCATCCCAACTAAGCCCATGGAAAACAACACGTTGCTCACCAATATTTTGTTTTGCCTTTGACCTTACAGGCGTTGTAACCATAGTTTGGAACCAACTAACAGACGGCTTATTTGAACTTTATTTTAACAACTCTACTTTTGATTTCAGTCTAGAAATAGCTAGCTAAAGCTAATGGCTTGGATCGTATCTAAAAGAGATTGGCGAATGGGTGAAGGTTCTGTGCCCTGTAGCCAGGCGATCGCCATTTGTACTTCTGGGACTGGATCTTGCAGAGGAAGAAACTTTACGCCCGGCGCTATGAGTCGACGAGATGATTCAGGTAGAAGAGTCACCCCGAAACCAGAAGCGATAAAGCTCAACATCATTTGAATATCATTAGCTTCCTGACGAATATTCGGTACAAAGCCATGAAGATTGCAGATATCCAATAATCGTTTTAAAAGTCCACAAGTCCCATCATTGCGACCAGTCACCCACAAATCAGCCGCCAAATCCCCCACATTAATGACTTCAGAAGTGGCGAGGGGATGTTGTTCCGGCAAAACTGCCACCAATGACTCAGTGAATAATGTCTCAAATTTCAAGTCCGGCGTTGCTGTAATGGGGTCAAGTAGTCCCACCGCAATCTGTTTTTCTCGCAGCGCTTTCACTTGTTTTCCCGATGACATCTCCTGCAAAACTAACTCTATGCCGGGGTAAGTTTCGTGGAACTGCCGAATGATTTTGAGGAGCATTTCATGGTGAGTCGAACCTTCAAAACCCATTACAAGACGACCAATTTTTCCTTGGGCAACTTTTTGGGTGATCTGAATGCTCCGTTCTACCGCCTGAAGAATTTGCCGACACTCATCATAAAATGCCTGACCAGCCGGGGTAAGATTCACTCTTTTATTTGCTCGGTTGAGTAATACAACACCTAGCTCTTTTTCTAAGTTTTGAATCTGGCGGCTGAGAGGAGGCTGTGCAATACTCAGTTTCTTTGCAGCTCGCGTGAAGTTTAGTTCTTCAGCGACGGCCACAAAATAACGCATTTGTCGAAGTTCAATATCGTTGCTCATACCCGAAAAGTATTACGTATTACCTAATAAGTATTGGACGGTTATACCTATTAGAAATACCATGAATTCAAAGAAAAAATAATTCCTTTTTTAAGGTTTTGCTAGAACAAAATCTCACTCTCGCAAAATAAACAGAAAGCGTTTCAATTTAGGTGATCAAACAGCTTTTTATCCTGTTACAGAATTTTCGATACGTATTCACTTCGTAGAAAAAACTGTTTTTGGGATTTTCAAAGCTCTACTTAAACGTAAGAAAAAAACTTATTTCAAGTTGAAAGCATAGGCGATTCTTTTTTCTTTTAAATACGTTCAAGGATAACGATTTATGACTTATCAGTACCGTCGTTTAAATAAAGATGATGCTGCTGTTTTACTAGTAGACCATCAAGCTGGCCTCGTCTCGCTCGTACAGGATTTTCCACCTAATGAGTTTAAAAATAATCTGCTTGCCCTTGCCAATGTCGCTAAATTCTTTGACCTCCCAACTATTTTGACAACTAGCTTTGAGCAAGGCCCTAATGGCCCCATTGTGCCGGAACTTAAAGAGATGTTCCCCGATGCACCTTATATTGCTCGCCCCGGTCAAATTAATGCTTGGGATAATGAGGATTTTGTTGCGGCGGTAAAGGCAACGGGCAAAAAACAATTGATTATTGCGGGCATTGTGACTGATGTGTGCGTTGCATTTGTGGCACTTTCAGCTATTGAAGCAGGCTTTGAAGTATTTGTTGTAACGGATGCTTCTGGAACCTTTGATGAGTCTGTGCGGGATGCGGCTTGGATTCGGATGAATAATGCTGGGGTGCAGTTATTAAACTGGTTTGCTGTGGTTTGTGAGCTGCACCGCGATTGGCGCAACGATATCGAGGGCTTGGGTAATCTTCTTTCTAATCACATACCGCTTTACCGAGGTTTAATGACCAGTTATTTCGCCAAAGTTGGTCAATAGTTTGACGCTTTCAGGGATTGAATATTTATCAGGATTAATCTCAGTACAAGAGTTTTTTTGATGATAAAGGCGATCGCCAAAACAAACCATCGCTTTCTTCATAGTCTCGCCACAACTCTACTTTTATTTATTTGAGGATTTACGATTATGTCTACACCAAAAATTGCCGACACCAAACCAATGGTGATGGAGCTGGAGGCTGGAGATTATTTCTGGTGTACTTGCGGCAATTCTGCGAATCAACCTTTCTGTGATGGTGGCCATAAGGGAACTGATTTTACGCCTCAGAAATTTACCCTAGAGGAAAAACAAAAAGTCGCGATGTGTCTGTGCAAGCATAGTAAGAATCCTCCTTTCTGTGATGGTGCCCACGCCAGTTTATAGAAATACTTCAGTCTGTCGAAACCTCTTCCATCCTCCAAGCACATTGTTCAAGGAAGGATAATTCTAGAGACCTTCAGCGTTTTGAGATAGCGATGAATTTATCTGATCAACCATCACCAAGTACAAAATGTGACCCTGACCAGCA
>CAZXBK010000239.1:0-5269 GCA_964638765.1 uncultured Synechococcus sp.
ATCATCAATAATAGTTTTTCTATCTAGCTTCGTCAACAATATTTTTAATTTGGCGCTGAAAATCTAGGAAAAAGCTTGGCGATCGTCTTTTTGTGTCACCTAATATAGAGCCATCAATAATCTTGAGCAGTATCAACAATTCATTTGGATTAGGCAAATACAAGAAAAAGCCGCCAAAAAGTAATTAGAAGGCTCTCTCTTGTTTTATTGCCAGAATTTAAATTATTGGCTTAGTGCCTTCTTTTTTTTCTTTTCTAGCTTTTTAGCCTCATTCTTTGCTTTTTTAGCCGCTTTTTTCTTAGCGTCTTGCTCAGCTTTGATGCGTGCTTTCTCGGCCGCCTTCTCCTGTTCGATTTTTTCTAGATAGTAATGATAGTCGCCAGGGTAGACGATGAGTTCCCCGTCCCGTACTTCAACAATCTTGTTCGCAACTTGAGAAATGAAATATCTGTCGTGGGAAACGATCGCCATGGTGCCATCGTATTCTTTGAGAGATGCTTCGAGCATTTCTTTGGCGGGAATATCGAGGTGATTTGTCGGCTCATCGAGAATAAGGAAGTTTGCCGGAGCAAGGAGCATTTTCGCCAGAGCGAGGCGGGCTTTTTCGCCACCACTGAGGGATCCCACTTTTTTAAAGACGGTGTCACCACTAAACAAAAACTGACCCAGTAAGGTGCGGACTTCACGGTTCTCCCAGTCAGGCACTTCGTCGTGAATAGTATCCATGACGGTTTTGTCGAGGTCGAGGGCTTCAGCTTGGTTTTGTTCGAAGTAGCCGGGAATAATGTTGTGCGCCCCGAATTTTGCAGAACCATCTTCTGGTTCTTCGTTGCCCGTAATGAAACGCAGTAACGTGGATTTGCCGCAACCGTTTGGCCCGAGAAATGCAATGCGATCGCCGCGCTCGATTTGGAGATTTGCGCCGAGGAACAGAATCTTGTCGTTGTAGGAATGGGTCAGGTCTTCAATTGTTGCGACCTCTTCACCGCCACGGGGAGCTGGAGGAAATTTGAATTTCAGAGTGCGAACATCACTGACGACAGCTTCAACGCGTTCAATTTTTTCGAGTTGCTTTTCTCTACTTTTTGCTTGGGTACTGCGGGTTGCGCTGGCACGAAACTTTTCGACGAATTCCTGCTGTTTGGCGATTTCCTTTTGCTGACGTTCAAAGGCTGACTGTTGGGCGTTTTTATTTTCTTCTTTTTGGAGAAGGTATTGAGAATAGTTGCCCAGGTAAGTTGTAGAAACGCCGCGCTCGGTTTCAACAATTTTGGTGCAAAGACGGTCAAGGAATTCCCGGTCATGGGAAATGATTACCATCGGTGTCGTCAAGCCACGGAGATAGTTCTCTAGCCACTCAATTGTTTCGAGGTCGAGGTGATTTGTCGGCTCGTCCAATAGCAAAATATCGGGGTCTTGCAGCAAAATTTTGCCTAAACTGATGCGCATCTGCCAGCCACCACTAAAGGAGCTAACCAGGCGATCGCCGTCTTCGATTTCAAAGCCCACTTCCGGGAGGATCTTTTCGATATTGGACTCTAAACGGTAGCCATCCAATGCTTCAAATTTCCGTTGGGCACGGTCAAGCTTGTGAATGAGGTCATCAAGATCCGCATCCGGCTCCGCCATCTTGTGCTGAATCTCGTTAATCTCTTCCTGTGCGCCATTGGCCTCGACAAACACAGTCCACATTTCTTCGCGGACAGTGCGAGTGGGCACAACATCAAATTCTTGGGTGAGGTGCGCAATTCTAAGATCCGCCGGACGAACAATTTCGCCATCGGTCGCCTCAATCTCACCCATAATAATTTTCATTTGGGTGGATTTACCTGCACCATTAACGCCGACTAAACCAACGCGTTCTCCAGCTTTCACTTCCCAGTTAACGTCCTTGAGAACTTCGCCTGTGGGGTAAATTTTGCGGATGTGCTCAAGCCTTAACATAAAGGAACAGCTCCTGTTGAGATTTGCCTCAGTTTATAACAATTTGTTAAATAACCGCCATTGATTCTTCTTTTTAATCGGCGATCGCCCCGTCATCGCGTTTTTATATGCGCAACCTAGATGACAAGGCTGGTGAAACGCCTGAGTGAGCAAAATTTAGTTACCATCGAAATGTTCCTCATTCCCCTTTTTTAGGAGCGAAAATCTATGGGCAACTCAGAAGAAATGCGTCGTAAGCTGGAATCGATGGAGGCTGATATTGCCAAAACATCTCCCAGTCCCCAAGCCTCTGCTACCGCTCAAGGTAACAAAAGTTTCTTAAAGCCTCTAGCTGAAGCGTTTAATCGTCTCAATACCGTCGCAAAAGTTGGGGCGATCGCCGTCGGTTTGATGGTGGGTTTAGCGATTATCAGTACCGTTCTCAAAATTGTGACTTCTGTCATTATCGTTGCCGTCTTACTGTTTGCAGGTTATCTCGGCTACAAATTTGTGCTCGCGGAAGAATCCCAAGGGCGCTAATGAATAAAACCCTTAACCTCACACCAGAGCTGTACCAATACATCCTCGATCATTCTCTGCGAGAGCATCCGGTGCTTACGGAATTGCGGCAATTTACCGCGACACAACGGGCAGCGAATATGCAAATTTCTCCCGATCAAGGTCAGTTCATGGGATGGCTCTTGCAATTGATGGGGGCAAAAAAGACTCTGGATATTGGGGTGTTTACGGGCTATAGTTCCCTGGTGGCAGCCTTATCAATTCCCGACGAGGGCAAAGTTGTGGCTTGCGATCGCAATCCAGAAACGGCGAAAATTGCTCAAGAATATTGGCAGAAAGCCGGGGTCGAACACAAAATTGATCTACGGTTAGCAAATGCGCTGGATACCCTTGATGATTTGATTGCCGATGGAGAAGCGGGAACCTTTGACTTTTCGTTTATTGATGCCGATAAGGGAAATTATCTAAACTATTTTGAGCGATCATTAACTCTATTGCGAACAGGGGGCGTGATTGCTATCGATAATGTGCTGTGGCATGGACGGGTCGCAGATCCCGATGACGACGATAAACGGACTCCCAAAATTAAACACTTTAATAAAACTGTTTATGGAGATACCCGCGTTGATTTGAGTTTGTTGGCGATCGCCGACGGTTTGACCCTTGCCCGCAAACTTTAACGGGAGTTTAATGCAATTTTTTTTAAGCCTTTTTTTCGCCTTCTGCCTATCTTGGACACAGCCTGCTTTTGCCGCCGAGCTAACGGAATCCCAAGCTGAAATTTTGACCGTTCTAGAGCAAGCACCAATTGTTTATCTGGGTGAAATCCATGACCATCCAGAAGATCATGAAGCTGAATACGATTTACTGACGAAACTCTACACAGCAAATCAAGATTTAGCCTTGGGCTTCGAGATGTTCCAGCGGCCTTTTCAGCCTTACTTGTCGCGTTATTTAGCCGATGAAATGACTGAGCAAGAACTACAAGAATTAAGTGAATACGATACTCGTTGGGGATTTGACTGGGAATATTATGCGCCGCTACTACGATTCGCGAAGGCTCATCAGATCCCGCTCGTTGCGTTAAATACGCCCGCTGAAATTACAAACAAAGTTGCCGTTGATGGTTTAGACAGTCTCCAAGCGCAAGACTACCGTTACATCCCAGCGCGTGAGGATTTGGACTTCTCAAATCAGGATTATCTGGACGGAATTGAGGAAAGTTTTCTTGCCCATATTGAAGGGGATTATGGCAATCAAGCCGTTAAGTTAGAAAATTTCACTGCGGCACAAATTCTTTGGGATGAAACGATGGCCGAGGCGATCGCCAACTATCTCCAAGACAACTCGGAGCAACAATTTATCACCTTTGTTGGTCAAGCCCACATCGCCAAAAACTACGGCATTCCAGACCGTGTTGCCCGTCGTATTCCGGCTGTTCAAAATCAGCAAAAAACCGTTTTTCTCAGTTCAAGCGAGCCGACCGAAGATCTCAAATTAGCCGACTTTATTTGGCAAATAACTGAAACGCCTTGAATTGTCGAAACATTACCAGCTCTACACAGCTTTAGGACAGCAATTGCCCTACCCGTTCTAGCGGCCAAAAGCGGGCGATCGCATGACCGATAATATTTTGCTCCGGCACAAAGCCCCAAATGTGGGAATCATTGCTGTTATTGCGGTTGTCGCCCATCACAAAGAAGTTATTGGGTGGCACTGTAAGGGGCTGCAACTCATATTCCGGCTGCGCTGCGATAAAGTCTTCTTCGAGAGGTTCACCGTCAAGATACACCACACCATCATGGACGGCGATCGTCTGTCCTGGCTCAGCAATTACTCGTTTAATAAAAGCTTGCTTCGAGTCATAACCCAGCAATTCAAGCTGCGGCGGCGTGCGAAAGACAACAATATCGCCTCGATGTACTGGCTGGAAGCGGTAAGACACCTTCTCCACCACCACGCGATCGCCGAGCTGCAAAGTGGGCAACATTGAGCCAGAGGGAATGTAACGCGGCTCCACAATCAAACTGCGAACCGTTACCGCAATAACTAAAGCAATACCTAGAATTTTGACATTTTCCCAAATGCGAGAACTAAGGGATTCTGACTTTGCCGTGGTCTTCACATCGGAAGACTGCTCCTGATCGCTCATATCCTTTCAAAAAATTGTCAAAAAATTAGCGGCTCTATATTGTGGCACGTTGCTTTCGCTTCAGCACAGGTTGTAACAACCACAGTAAAAAACGTCGCATTGTTGCAGGAGATTTCGTGCCCCAGAGATTAATCGCCACACAAGTCGCCCCAAAGATTGGCAACACAAACGTGGGAATCATCACGACACCAATCAAAAACCACGTACTCACGTGCAGCACCATTAAGGTCACACCACCATAGACGGCGATCGCATTTTTTTTGACGAGCTGCGGGGATTTTTCTAGCCCGACATAGACTAATGTCAGAAAGCTCAAAATTAGATTAAAAGGAACAAGACAACCGCAGATCCCAATGCAATGGTTCCGGGAAAACTCACACAGTTGATCGAATAGGCTCATCAGCATTGGCGAAGTAGCACTCACAAACAGAAAAAGGAATATTTAAAAAAGTTTCAATGCTTTGAGATTAACGAATTGCTAGGCGTTTTTACCTAACGTTTTATGAAGAGTACTTCGAGTAAACCTAGCAAGGTATCGCTCCATTGGATCGTTGCTAACGCCAGTAAAAAAAGATCGACTAGAAACAGTAACGCGAACCGAGATCAATTTATTTTTTGAAATTATCTTTTCTTATGCCATCAGCACAAAGGCGATCGCCTCACAAGATAGGGCTC
>CAZXBK010000240.1:0-5256 GCA_964638765.1 uncultured Synechococcus sp.
TCTCCGTCTCCGTCTTCGGTTGCTACTGTTTTTTTTTCAGCAACTGTCTCAGCGACAGGCGTTTCAGCAACTTCTTCTACAGCAGGTTCAGATTCTTCCTCGACAATTTCCTGCTTTTTCTCCTGGACATTTTTGTAGGCAGCCTTGGCAAAGGCAAGGTAATCAATTTCTTGGGTCGCAGGTGATTCGGTAGCAGACTCTTCGGTTTTTTCTTCTACCTTTGGCGCTTCGACCTTAGGTTGAGAGTCCTCTTGGGGAGTGTCCTTTTTTTTGCGCTTGAACCAATCAAAAATTGCCACAGAAATTGCCCAGTAAACGTACTCAACTCATTATCACGGCTTGATTCTGCTTTGTAAACGGCGGGGTTTCCGCACTACTTTAATGAGGGTCAAAGAAGCGGGACTCATGAACAATTTGGCGATCGCCACGTCTTAGAACTTACAGAGGCAATTTTTTAGTTTAAAGTGGCGGGTACAGGTGAAGCGTAGGCATTCATTGGGGTTAATGGCATGAAAAGTTTATGGGGTAAGGGCTGGACTTTAGGACTAACGGTGTTGGGTCTCCTCAGCGGTAATGTTGCGGCAGTACAGGGACAGGTGATTTTCTCTGAACAGTACAGCTACCCTAGTCTTCGCACCTGTGAGCAAGTCCGAAATTATCGTGCAAAGACAAAATTTCATACGAGAGAATTAGCCACACTGGAATATCAATATTGTGTGCAAGAAAATTCTTACTATTCGTCTCGCCGTCGCTATGTTGATCCAGTGTTTGTTTCGGTTCCCCCAGCTTCGGCTTCGGAGGATTGTATCAATGCAACTATTCTGACGCGCTTGGCGATCGCCTACGAGCCTTACAGTAGATCCACTTCGGAAATATCAGGATTTCAGCAGGTGTTGTGTAGCTTGCCAAGCCTCTATCAGGATGAAAATAATACGGTTCTAGAATGGCAAAATGGCCGCAACGCTAAATTTGGTTCCTCGTGGTTTTATCCCAACGGACGTAGGGCAAAATTTGGCAATAATTGGTATTATCCCAACGGCCAAAAAGCAACCTTCGGCAAGGCTTGGTATTACCCTAATGGCGAAAATGCGCGGTTCGGTAGCTCTTGGTATTTCCCCGACGGCGATCGCACTAATCTCACATCTTTATTGTCTTGGTCTTGTGGTGTGTTGAGTTATTACGACTGCCAAGATCGACTAGCGGAATTACAGACAGCAGATGGCTTTTGGTATGATCTAATGGTTGTCGAATTATCGAGTCGAGCCTACGAAGAGATTTATCGTCATCGCTCCTACGATGGCTATATTTACGATGGTCGAGATAGCGATCCCGATGTAGACGTAGATATCGACATCATTATCAACTAACTTTTTGAATGCATTTCTAAACTGTCTATGAATCTACCGAAAGATGATCTCCTTAAAGGTGTCGAAAATCGCGAAGAGTTAAGCCGCATTCTTGACCAAGCTGATCAGGCTTTTCGGACGTGGGACATTGTCCAGACAGATTTTCTTTCGCCGCCAGTACTCTACGAGGCTGTCGCCATTCTCAAACGACTCACCGAATTTAGTTTTTTGCAAGGGGGCGGTTATCCCCAAGCGGAGCGACAACGGTTGGCGATCGCCCGCAATGAAATTCCTTTAGAAGCAGAACATATCGAAATTGCAGCGATTGATATCAGCGGTAATTTTTTATTTGATACCGCTACCCACCGTGACTTTCTTGGTTCCCTACTTGGCACAGGTTTAGTCCGTGAAAAAGTGGGTGATATTCTAGTACTCGGCGATCGCGGTGCACAAGCGTTAGTCGTGCCAGAGCTAGTTTCATTCCTCGAAACCTCTTTAAATCAAGTCCGTTCAGTTCCAGTCAAGACTCGCCCCCTCCCCCTCGAAGAGCTGAAAGTTCGCCCTCCCAAAAAGAAAGAACTCACCACCGTTGAAGCTTCCCTCAGACTCGATGCAATCGCCTCCGCAGGATTAGGAATGTCCCGCTCAAAAATGGCCGATGCAATTAGTAAGGGTAATGTTCGCGTCAACTGGAAAACCATTACCCAGACGAGTTACAACGTTAAGGATGGAGATTTGATTTCCTTGCGCGGTAAAGGTCGTGTCGAAGTTGGCGAAGTCAATATGACGAAGAAAGAGCGTTATCGTGTTCAACTTACTCGGTTTGTCTAAAAATAAGATTAGTTGAAATTTAATAAATAGCCACATCTAGCAGTCTCCACTCACTAGACTTATTTGTATCTTTATAGAAAGTCCCAATAAATTTAGGTACGATCTACCCATAAATTTGGTGGCTCTAAGTCAAAATTGTGAAAAAAAACGAGGCAATTCAATTACTAGTGACAGAAGGATGGACAAAAGCTGATGCGAGTCGGGCATTAGTTGATATTGACTTTAGTTTAAATCCAGATGAATTAAGCATCCGACGTGCTTCTTCTTCTTTCGCAGGGCAAGAACTTTATAAGCGACAAAGATTACAAGCTGCCCAAAAAGGTATGGTGACAAAAAGAACAAAAGAAGTTGTGATCACCCAAGAAGCCAATAAGCAACTCCAAACTGAAAGTATACGTTTAACATCAAAAAATCAAGAATTGACAGAGGTTAATAGCGAGCTACAAAAAGACAATAAGGCACTAAAGACTTACATTGACCAAATTCGGCTCCGCCTATCCCTTGATATGAAACAACTACTAAAATTTGAAGACAGTGAAATCCGCAGAGAATTAACAAAATGGTTCAGTAAAACACAAGGGTAAAGCAATAATATGGCACAAAAGAAGAAGCTTTATCAAAACAAAAGCTATCGAGATTTGCAAGTAGAGAATAAAATTAACAGAAATGCACTGTCAAAAAATCAGCAGCATCAACTAAAAATAGAAGGTTATAAAAATATAGGCTGGGCAAAAGTTATTCAGCTTTGTGAAAAACTCCAACAAATCAACTTACTCAAATCAGTAGAAGATGTTACTCTCGAAGAGTTATTTATAGATGCTGACCGAATTGGGAATAAATATCAAACAAAAAAAGAAATTCGAGATTTTCAAGAACGACTAAATCAAGTAAATCAACAGATTGCTGATTCTGTTGATAAATTGTTTCCAGATAATGATGTTGAAATTTTTGACTTTACAGGAAAATAACGAAAAATGTCTGATGAATCAAAACAAAGTTCAGAACGTTTAGGTCAAGAACTTCGAGAACTATTTCAGCTTGCCGATAAAATTGGCAAAAAACGCTATCACCGTCTTACAGCAGAAGACTTCGAAAAATATCGCGCCTATGATTATTGGCGATATGAAGATGGTGATTATGAATTAGGTACAACTCAGAAAAGCAAACAGTGGGTTTGGGATAATTCTGACAAGTACTGTCCAATTTGTGATGACTTTTTCTCAAGACGTGGGGGGAAAACCATTGATCATAAGTTGCCTCGTGCTCAATATCCATGGTGGTCAATGGATTTTCGTAACTTTTGGGTCATTTGTCGGAAGTGTAATAAAGAAAAAGGTGAAATGCATTGGTACGAATATGAATCGTACGTACTGAAACATTACCCAGATCGATATTTAGATATCAAGTTTGATCGACCAACGGCATTACTAAAAGAGCTATTAAGCTAGCAATAGCATTGTAACTGTACTGCTGATTGATCAAATTTTTAGTTTTGTTCCTTCATTTCTTTGTAGAGTCGTTTAAATTCTTTTTGCTGCACTGAATGATCGATAATCGGCTCAGGATAGTCACACCGTTCTCGCACAGAGCTAGGAATATCCCCTGTTACTAAAACTTTTGTATCTAGGGATCGCACCTCTGGTAGCCATTCACGAATATATTCCGCTTCAGCATCGTACTTTTTGGCTTGGGAAGCCGGATTAAAAATGCGCAATGGCTTGGGATCCATGCCGCTAGACGCACTCCATTGCCAACCACCATTATTTGCCGACAAATCACCATCAACCAAAGTTTGCATAAAATATTTTTCGCCCCACTGCCAGTTGATAATCAGGTCTTTAGTGAGAAAACTCGCCACAATCATCCGACACCGATTGTGCATCCAGCCTGTTTCATTGAGCTGTCGCATCGCCGCATCCACAATGGGATAGCCTGTTTTGCCGTCACACCAAGCTTGAAATTTCTCCTCGTCATTGTCCCACTGCAACTTTTGAAATTCTTCGCGATATGGCCCTTTCGCTAACTCTGGAAAGAAGAACATACAGTGCTGGTAAAATTCCCGCCATGCAATCTCCTGCTGCCAGGTGGTTACGCCGGCTTTTGCTTCGTCGCTGCGGCAATTTTCCATTGCTTCAAGGGTTGTTTTCCAGACCGTCCGAATACCGATCGCCCCAAATTTTAGAGCTGCACTCAGGCGTGATGTTCCTTCAAGAGCAGGAAGGTTGCGATCGCCGTCGTAGGCTTCAATGAAGTTCTCGGTAAATTCCTCTAATTTTGCGAGGCTTTCCGTTTCACCGACAGGCACAGTAAAAGGTTTATCCCAACTAAACCCAAGTTCTTCTAAGGTTGGCACATCAGACAAAACAAAATCACCCAATTGCTCATGCTCTGCCTCACCTAAACCAACACACCCTGAAATCACAGGCAACGGATCCGCTTTTTCTTGCTTTGACCAATTGCGCCAAAAAGGAGAATACACTTTGTAGGGCGTTTTTGAGCCAGTGAGGATCTTACCGGGGGTATGGAGCAGCTGATCCCACATGGTTTCAACTTTGACTCCCACTTCACGTAGGGCGATCGCCATGTCATGATCTCGCTTTTGTGCATAGGGTTCAACATCGAGATTCCAGTAAACAGCGTCAACTTTCAGGATTTCAGCGACCTTAGGCAAAAGCTCTAGCGGATTTCCCCGCAAAACCAATAGTTCACTACCCACATGACGATATTTTTCTGACAACTCCTGCAAACAAGCCAACAAATATTTCACGCGGGCAGGCGCAACATCGTCGGCGTCTAAGATACCGGGGTCTAAGCAAAATACACCGACTACTTTTTCCGACTGGGCGCGGGCGCGGGTTAAAGCCACATTGTCATGTAACCGTAAATCTCGACGATGCCAATGTAAGACCAATTCAGCCACAGGAAAATACCCAGTTCAACGCGGTTTATATCGTAATCGAGCCACAAAAAAGGAGCAAGGTTTTACCGTTCAAACCCCACTCCTCTCGATTGTTATTGCAAAAGTTGAGAGTTTCAAGAGAGTAATGCTAGGCGTGAGTAGCAAAGTGAATCAATGGAG
>CAZXBK010000241.1:0-5238 GCA_964638765.1 uncultured Synechococcus sp.
GGCTGTGGCTTTATTGGGTCAAATTTTATTCTTCAAGCTCGCCGCCACAACTGGGGCAAAATCGTTAATCTCGACAAACTCACCTACGCTAGTAATCCCCAAAATTTAGCTCCCCTTCAAACCGACTCTGATTATATTTTCATTAAATGCGACATTGGCGATCGCCTTTTATTAGATCAACTATTTGCGACTTATCAGCCCGATGCAGTTATCCATTTTGCCGCTGAGAGCCATGTTGATCGCTCCATTGATAGTCCAGAAATTTTTATTCAAACCAACGTACTCGGAACGTTTCAGCTCCTTGAAGCAAGCTTAGGGTATTGGCAAAAAATGGCGATCGCCGAACAGGAAAATTTTCGGTTTCTCCACGTGTCTACCGACGAAGTTTATGGCTCTCTAACACCTGACGAAGCACCCTTTACTGAGCGATCGCCTTACAAACCCAATAGTCCTTACTCTGCCTCAAAAGCAGGAGCCGATCATTTGGTGCGTTCTTATCATTCCACCTATGGTTTGCCGACCCTCTGCACAAACTGCTCCAATAATTACGGGCCTTACCAATTTCCCGAAAAGCTGATTCCGTTGATGATTCTCAATGCGATCGCCGGAAAGCCTTTGCCCGTTTATGGTGATGGACTGAATGTCCGCGATTGGCTCTATGTCGAAGATCATTGCGACGCTCTTTATCAAGTTTTGCAGCAGGGAAGAGTTGGTGAAACCTACAATATTGGCGGCATGAACGAACTGACAAATTTAGAAGTTGTAAAAACCATTTGTTCGTTACTGGACTCCCATCCATTGGCTCCCCAACGGGATTATTTATCACTTATTACTTTTGTCACTGATCGCCTTGGCCATGATCGCCGTTACGCCATTGATTGCTCAAAAATCTCACAGGAATTGGGTTGGCAACCGCAGGAAAAATTTGCCACTGGCCTCAAAAAAACCGTGGATTGGTATCTTCGTCAGCAACAGAAAAATTGAGTTGGTCGGGCGATCGCCATTTGTATAATTGATTGAAATAGTTGCATTTATGAATTGATTCGATGACGGAAGATATTCTGTTTGAAATTGGCTATGTGGTGATCGGATGTCTAGGGACGTTCCAATTTGTGCGAGCAATCAATAAATTAAGAGTCTTTATCTGCTCTTTTGTGTGGCCAAAAGCCGAGGCAAAACTCCGCAAGAGTCGGGTTCTTTTTGATCAGACGGAATCAGTTCGCTCTGGACCGCAAGAACATCTAGACAATAGCTATTACCACAGTGTCAGTGAGGGCACTTTCTTCACAAAAATGACTACCCGCTGGTATTACCCTCTGCTGGGATTTGAATACCAATATCAGAAGCAAACAATCACCACCGATAATCTCGCTCCCTACAATCGCAAGTTTTCTTACGGTGAAGAGCAAGCTAGAGAAATCGTTGAGAAATATAGTCGGCGACAAGTCTTTAACATTCGCTACAATACCCAGCGCCCCGGCGAAGTATTTCTCGGGGTATGGCATTTCCCCTATTTTTTGACAATAATTCAGGCGATCGCCGGCTGGTTTTTTACATTAAGTTTCAGCATCACAACGGAAACGATTCTTAAGCAACTCAATATCGTAGAGCCAACGATCGCAGACCGTCCCATCTCAATTTTTGTGTTCACAGGATTACTTGTGGGCTATGCCTTCTTACGCATTGCAGTGGGTCTTTTCAAAGGTACTAAGCGCTACTAAAAGCTAATACCTAAACCAAGTGGCCGTTTATCTTGGCGATCGCCAGCTAGTCCTTCACCTTAGCGTTTAGCATTAATGTTGAATTTATCCTCGAAAGGTGAATGAGCAAAACATACTTGGTAATTGGTGCGAGTAGAGGAATTGGTGCTGAAGTTGCCAAACATTTTGTCGCAGCTGGGCATCGGGTAATCGGTGTTTCTAGAACTTCGGCGATCGCCGGGGAGTGGCTTCAAGCAGACGTCTCAACACCTGAGGGCATCAATAAAATTCTGCAATCGGTTGCTTCTGAAATCATTGATGCGTTGCTCTACATGGGAGGCACATGGGAAGCTGGCGCATTTACCGATGCTTTTGATATTACCCGTAGCCCTTACGCTGAAACCCGCCGTGTGATTGATGTAAATACAATTGCACCCATTGAACTTACTAAGGGTTTAATGGAAGTGTTGCAACGCTCCTCTAATCCTAGAGCTGTGTTTATTGGCGCACTTTCGGGTTTCGACAATGCCGCGACACCAGAAGTTGCGAATACGGCCTCAAAGTTTGGTTTGCGAGGCGCGGTGCAATCCCTCCGAGTGGCTTATCGAGATCGTGGCGTAGGGTTTTCGATTATTAATCCCGGTAATGTCGCGACGGCTGAGGTGCTAGACGATATCGAAACAGGTCGTGTGGAGGCTCAAACTCCGATTCCAATAGCTGATCTAATTCAAACAATCGAATGGATTTTGCGGCTATCTAGTGACGTCGATGTGAGTGAAGTGAATCTTATGCAGCGCTAGCTAGTCGTTTTAAATCTCGCAAACAAAATCTAAAAAAAACAGAAATACTGGCTGTTTCTGACATCGTGAAGTTATATGGGCGATCGCCTTTCAGTGTCAAAAATAATCGATAGCATGAAATCCATTTACGGCAGTTGTGTCGTAGCTGAATTATTCCTCAAGCGCTTGATTGCACTAAAGTTTTAACCTTTAAATAAGCTGCGGCGATCGCGTTATTATCTTCACCCCCTTGCCCATGAACCCCAAAACTATCGAACTTGTTAAAGCGACAGCCCCCGTCGTTAAAGAGCACGGTCAAGCCATCACTGCCAGAATGTACGACATTGCCTTTAATGAGCGTCCCGAATACCGTCGCTTTTTTGAAAATACCCACATGAAAAGCGAGGCGGAAGGGAAAAAGCAAGCATCCAAACTTGCGGCCTCTGTTTACGCTTACGCCAGCCATATCGATGAGCTAGAAAAGCTCGGTGATGCGGTCGAGCATATTGCCAAGGCTCACGTGAATACCCGTGTCATTGCAGAGCAATATCCGGTCATCGGTGAATGTTTACTTGCTGCCATGAAGGATGTTTTAGGTGATGCGGCAACGCCAGAAATTATGGAAGCTTGGACTGAAGCCTACAACAGCTTGGCTGATATTTTTATTAGTCGTGAGAAGGAAATCTACCACGAGCAGGAAGCTGAAATTAAGGCGAATTTATCTAGCTAAGCTTTGCAACTATTGCTTTTATCCGTAAAAAAATAGGCGATCGCCCTTATCGCAGTAATCAGGTATTTTGTTGCAAACTGTACTGTTTCTGCTGGTGTGCGTGTTAACTTAAGTAAATAATCTCTTCGGTATTGTCCTCGAAAAAGCCACATCGGCATTGTCATTACAGGGCTGTCGGAGAGAAATTTTTTTCTTAAATAACTATTTTCGCGGGAGTGGCAATATGAATTTGGCAAATGCGACTTGGCAAAAGACAGCTCTAAGTTGGGAGTATCACAAGGCAGCAAATCCAACCCTCGCTGCTGTGCCTATCCGAGCCTTCCCGGCTAGTCTCCACGAGTCTGGTGAGACCCGCATTATTCCCCTCGATCTTGCCCCTGAGCTTGGCACAAAATACCCTGCCACAACACCAAATTTGCTCGCTAATTTTATTCGTATCAAACCCGGCGAAAATATCAAGGCGATCGCCGCTGCTAGCTCCGAAGTTTTTTATGTGATGCGCGGCTCTGGCCGCACGGAAACTGAATACGGCACGCTCGAATGGCGCAAGGGTGACTCTTTCACTTTGCCGATGAATACTGGCGTGACTCACTATGCTGACGAAGATGCGGCCTTGTACTGGGTTCACGATGCGCCGATGCTTGCCTACCTCGGTGTTCAGCCTACTGCGCCCCGCTTTGAGCCTGCCTTCTATTCCGGTGAATATCTCACTAGCGAAATCGAGCGTATCCGTGAAGAAGGTATTCGTCGCAATCTGAACCGCAATGGCGTGATCCTTGGTAATCCTGAGAGCGAATCTACTCGCACCGCCACCCACACCATGTGGTCTTTGTACAATCTTGTGCCGCCCCACTCTTCCCAGAAGCCCCACCGCCACAACTCTATTGCGTTAGATTTAGCGGTTTCGGCGAAAAAAGATACTTACACGCTTATCGGTAAATCCCTTGATGGCGACGGCAATATCATTAATCCCATTAAGATGAAGTGGGAACCGAATAGCGTTTTTGTCACGCCGCCTAGTCTCTGGCATTCTCACCATAACGAGTCCGATGAAGATGCTTATGTTTTCCCGGTACAGGATGCAGGTCTGCAAATTTATATGCGCACCCTTGACATTCAGTTCGCGAAGTAATCATTGTCTTAATCGAGCTGCAATTTTTGTTTGTGAGTAACCTCAAACAGTTCATACCCTAATGCGGCGACGTACTGTTAGTTCCCAACTTATAAAGTGAATAATGACTGAATATTTCTGGAACTCTATATTGAGAGTCTCCAGATTTTTTTGTATTTATGTAGAAAATTCCTTTGAGACACTACTCGGAAAGTCAGTACGAAACCATAGTGAGAGTCAAGAAGATTTAAGAAACCGCACCTTTCAATGTGACATTCATAGCATCACGGGAAGAAGAACTCTACATGAGTCGTTGAAGAATACGATGTTTAAGCCAAGACAATGATTGTTCTACCATGTTTAGACCTGGCGAAAAGGTCGGCGGATGCGACATCTCAAACTTTCTCTAGGCAAGAATGTTTGAGATTTTACTTTTCTATCTCAGACATATCTTAACGACGTACTTCTTCGCATAGCTATCGTGTAGGCATTTTTATCTGAGTGTTGTCCGGTAATGCGGCACGAAACTTTTGAGTGTTTCCCAGTCTGTGATGCTGTGACGACTTTCTCTTTGGTAGCCAATCCTGAAGCTGTGGCTCTCGGTTCTTTCTAGACGTTGTATTTGTAACCAGAAGCGACTGAGGCTGTTGAAAACAGGTTTTTATTACACAAAAGTATTCTTGTCACAAAAAAGTATTCTTGTCACAAACTATAACTATGGTTTCAGCAGGAGTGTCTCTTTGTTCTGCATTAGGCAAGAAGCCCTGTAAAGAACTCAGGCCATAACCAGAGCCCAAATCGAACCAATACATGTGAACTGACTTGTGTATTGAGAGGAGTTGTTTCGAGTATTTTGGAAGAAATTCAAAATTTTTTTGTTCTCCAAAACCCTTGTGCTGACTGTGTTGTGGAGATTCA
>CAZXBK010000242.1:0-1767 GCA_964638765.1 uncultured Synechococcus sp.
ACTGGTTGGCGTAGTCGTCAGTTAGTTGTCAGCGATACCGAAGCAGCAATGGTCAAAAAAGCTGACCACCGCAAAGTTGCACCTTTGATGTATGTCTTTTTGGCTTCTGGCTATACGGGTGGTTTACTGTCCCTAGTAATGCAGGAACAACCTCTATTAGAAAGTCCCCACTTCTGGACTGGCACAGTAGCAATTAGTTTACTGACCATCAATGCAGTTATTTCAGCAACTGGGTTTATTGGTAACAAAGCGACTTTAAGGACTGTTCATGCTTATGTGGGTAGTTTAGCTTTAATCGTTTTGATATTCCATGCTTTCCTTGGTTTAAACCTCGGTTTATCAATCTAGATAAGAACTCGATAGTTGGATTAGTGGTGGACAATGAATAGATTAAAATCTTGTCCACCCTACATTACGGCACTTACATAGCTTAGCTTGATGAATAAAGCTATCACATTAGGTTTCTTAAAATCGCTTTTATCTATCTATCAATAGGTAACCTCAAGTAGAGTCCAAAATTCATCTTCGTCTACTGCCTATCTGGAGTTTCTATGTTTTCCGTTGAGCTAATCTAAGATTATAAAGAGTAGTCTGATTAGAAAAATAACCAGAGGCATTTCAGGGTTGAGCCAACTAATCAGAGTAATAACAACTAAACGAATAATTTTGAACAGATGAGGATTGATTCGAGATTTTTTAGTTGATTTGGGTTGCTTGGGATAAGAATCAGTTGTGATATTTCTGATTTGAGTTTGTTGGTTAGCTTTCATGAATTTATTAGGTATTGGGGAGAACACCTAAAAGATTAGGAAAAGCTAGCAGCACTCCGAAAGAGCTTATAAGAGCGAGTATTTTCAAGTACTAAAGCGTATTTAAAATTGTTTAAAAGCGATTAATCGGTAGAAGATTTGGGTTAATTTATGCTCGATTGCTGCATCCTCAAGATTTAAAGTATTGCCTCACGTACTTAGACACATTGTTTTCGCTAAAGTTAAAAATAATGCGAATGGCTAGCTACAAGCATGAGTAAAGAAAAAAGAAGAGGCGGTTATCTCGCTACAGCAGAGGGAGTAAAACAACTCAAAGAAGCCAAACGAATCAAAAAATATACATATCAACAAATTGCTGATTTAGCCCAGGAAACAGAAGACAAGGTAAAAAGGCTCTTTAATCCTCAATGGGGCAATGGTCAATACAAGGTTGGGGAAGAAGCAGTCCAAGCAATTTGTAACGTTTTAGGAGTTAAGCCAGAGGAAATTGTTAGCTATTGGTATGCTCTGGAGGTCGCTTCTGAGGATAGCCAGATTGTAAACTCTACTTCGGTTGAAAAGCATCGTCATGCTTTTCACCAAGCATTAGAAAAGATTCAACAAGCGGCAAGAAATAGAACAAATAACCTCTCTCTTTCTGAGATGCAGCTAAATGAGTTACCAGCGGAAATCGGTCAACTCTCTAATCTTAAGTATCTTTATCTTAGAGATAATTCACTAACCACTTTACCAGTAGAAATCACACAACTCACCAATCTCACACATCTTGACCTGTCAAACAATTCACTAACCACTCTGCAAGTGGAAATCAGACGACTTCTCAGCCTCAATTATCTTTATCTCTCAAATAATACACTAACTACTTTGCCTAAGGAAATCGGTAAACTCTCTAATCTAACAGGACTTTATCTCTCAAATAATGCACTAACTACTTTGCCTAAGGAAATCGGTAAACTCTCTAATCTAACAGGACTTTATCTCTCAAATAATGCACTAA
>CAZXBK010000242.1:2009-5222 GCA_964638765.1 uncultured Synechococcus sp.
GTAAACTCTCTAACCTAATACATATTTTCCTCGGAAATAATTCACTAACTACTTTACCAAAGGAAATCGGTAAACTCTCTAACCTAATACATATTTTCCTCGGAAATAATTCACTAACTACTTTGCCAATAGAAATTAAGCAGCTCACTAAACTTATTCGTCTTGATCTCAAAGATAATTCGCAGAAAATCCCCCCAGAAATCATTAATAAAGATGAGCAACCACCGATTATTATTAGTTACTATTTATCTCGGTTAAAAAACAAACAACCAATTCATGAAGCAAAAATGCTTTTAGTTGGTCAAGGTGATGTCGGTAAAACTTGTTTGAGAAAAAGACTCCTGCGAGATCAGTATGAGCCAACTCGGAACAAAACTGATGGAATAGATATCGAATCTTGGAAAATTCAGATAAATGATAAAGAACTGCAAGCTAATATTTGGGATTTTGGTGGACAAGAAGTTATGCACTCCACTCACCAATTTTTCCTAACCAAGCGCAGTCTTTACATCCTAGTATTGGACACCACCATCAGAGAAGAAGAAAACCGCATTGAGTATTGGTTAAAAATTATTCAGAGTTTTGGCAAAGATTCCCCTGTAGTTATTGTTGGAAATAAGGCAGATCAACATCCTTTGGATATCGATAAAACTGGTCTACTGAATAAGTATCCTCAAATCAAAGCTTTTTTTGAAGTATCTTGCAAGACAGCTCAAGGAATTACTGAGCTAGCAGAATTTATCAAACAGGAAATTAATAGGCTAGAACATATCGATGACTTGTTGCCGTTGCCCTGGTTTAATGTCAAAGAAAAACTCGAAGAACTAGATAAAGACTATATCCCCTACGATAAATACGAAGAAATTTGCGAAGCAGAAGGCATCGAAGAAGAGGATAAACAACAAATCTTGATCCGTTTGCTTAACGATTTAGGAATAGCCCTCAATTTTCAAGATGACCCTAGGTTAGAAGACACCCATGTTCTAAATCCTGAATGGGTAACTAATGGCGTATACAAAATCCTTAATGATCGCAAGATCATCGTAGATGATAGAGGTATTCTCAAAATTACTGAACTCAAGCGAATTCTCAACAAGCAACGCTATCCAGTTCGCAAGCATCTCTTCATCACAGGAATGATGCGAAAATTTGAGCTGTGCTTTGACTTGGAACCTGACAAACAATTCCTAATCCCCGATATTTTGCCCAAAGAAGAACCCTATACAGGCGGGTGGGACAAAACTTTAGCATTTGAATATCATTATCCAGTTTTACTGGGAAGCATCATGTCTCGCTTCATAGTACGTATGAACCATTATATTTATCAAAAAACCTATTGGCGCAATGGTGTAGTGCTAGAACATGAAGGAAATCTCGCTCTAGTGAAAGCAGACCGCGAAGATAAAATTATCAAGATCCGCGTTAAGGGTAAAGAGAATACTAGACGCAACCTATTAACCGCGATTCGCTCCCAGTTTGACTATATTCACAAAACTATCCCTGGCATCGTACCTGTTGAAAAAGTCCCGTTGATTAATCATCCCGAAATTATTCTCGATTATCAAGAACTCCAGGGTCTAGAAGCAATGGGGGAAACCAGTTATCCCATAGGAAAACTGAGGAAACGTATACTCTTATCAGAACTTTTAGACGGAATATCCAGTGAAAGCGATCGCAGTATTCAAGATCCAGATGACCGCTATTAGGTATTGATCACACTGCTCTTTGTAGACACGATTAAATCTACTGTTCTTTCATCCAAGCAATACACAACTCCATCTGTTCCTTAGTCTCCGCCACACCTCCCTGATACCGCCGACCATGACCAGGTAACACCCAAGAAAAATCAAAACCAGCCAACCTTTCCATCGACTTTATCTGCTCCTCCCAGGAATACCAACAGAAACGATGAAAAGCATAAAGATGCTGGAGATAAACCGACCAAGCCAAATGATCGCCAGAAAATAAAAACTTATCTTGGTAAAGTAAAACCGTGTGACCCTTAGTGTGCCCAGGTACAGGGATAATCTTGAGATCTGGAGCCAACTCAAATACTTCTGACCCAGATAACTTGATCTCTACTTTCTCAGTAGCAGGCTGCACATCATCTAGATGCAAAATACGATCGCATTGAAAATGCTCATGATACTTCTGATGATCTGCTACATCATCCTGATGAGTCAAATACATATACTTAACACCTCCCAACTTCTCTAACTGTTTGACCAAAGGAGGAGCAAACTTAGGCGAGTCGATTAGGATATTACCCTGCGAGCGCTTAATAAAATAACTCGCTGCCCCATAGGAAGCCTGGGAATGATAGCCACAGTGATAAACATCATCTTCGAGATGAATCGGGAAAGTCTGCTGAATTCGTTTAATATCCGTGGGTTTGGCTAATGTGCCGATAGATGCGGTGGGACAAGACAAAAGAGCCTGCATCGCTAATGATCTTTCTGAATCAGTTTCGGGCTGATGATATACAGCCGACATCGATCCTTGACGATTAAAAACATCGGGTGCCATCCAGCGACAGGTATCACAATCTATGCAGCTAGAGTCTACATAAAAATCACCGTCTACATTTTCCGAACGTTTTTTTTGTAAGGTAGGCATCGCAACAACCCCATTGCTAACTGTCTGGAATCCAAGGCATACCTGTCTAACAAACCAAGACAGAATCCCAAATCCCTGCACAACTCAATTATAGAAAAAGCAAAAGATTAGATTCAAACCCAAGAGAAGGTCAATCAAACAATCCGCATAATTCAAAAATAAAAAACTGCTAATAGTTGTAATTACGTATTTAAGTCTTACTTTCAGACAACAGCAAAAATTATCTAACCACTCGATAATGTAGAAAGACTTCCCCTTCAACCTGTTTAACTTCTAACAAATCCAACTCGATTCCTTCTGATTGCAACCATCCCGCTCCCTCAACAGGAGTAGGTGCCATAACTCCCCCCAAAATAAGCGGACAAACCGTCAGCCAAATCTCATCAATCGCACCAGCAGCCAACAGAGAAGCCACCAACTGGCCACCACCCAAAATTGCTAACTTATTCATTCCCAAAGTCTTTAACTCAGGCAAAATTTTTTCCCAAACAAACCCAGAATTCTCGGTTTCCCCAACTAAAATACGACTAAAATGCTTATTCTCTGGCCACAAACTGGCTCCATGCTCAGTTGTTAAGAGCCAACGAGGGATCGGTT
>CAZXBK010000243.1:0-5205 GCA_964638765.1 uncultured Synechococcus sp.
TCTATCAACTTATTTCTACGCTACCAAGGGATTTTGTTAGCGGAAGCCAAGTTTAGAAAATGGCAACAGCAAAATTCTGATCAGCTTTTGTCTAGAGTTATTGGGGTTTAACGAGAGGTTCAAGGTAAACTAGCAAAGTTATTTCATTGTCCTTACTCCGTTTCCCATGGCAACTTACCTGATTGAAGTTGGTACAGAAGAGCTTCCCGCTGATTTTGTCGCGTCGGCGATCGCCCAATTACAGACTCGCGTGACCGAGAGTTTGGGTGAGCAGTTTCTGACTCCAGAGACAATCGAGGTTTATGGTACGCCCCGTCGTTTGGCGGTTTTGCTGAAAGGTTTAGCAGAAAAACAAGCAGACCGCGAAGAGGAAATTAAAGGACCACCCGCCAAGGCGGCGTTTAAAGATGGTCAACCCACCAAAGCTGCGGAAGGTTTTGCGCGGAAACAAGGGGTTGCGGTTGAGGATTTAGAAGTACGTCCTACTCCGAAAGGTGATTTTGTCTTTGTGCAGAAAACAACCCTTGGTCGGGAAACAAAAGGTATTTTGCAAGAATTGGTTTTAGGGTGGTTTACAGCCCTAGAAGGTCGTCGCTTTATGCGGTGGGCAGATGGTGAACTACGTTTCCCACGTCCTTGGCGCTGGCTAGTTTCCCTATGGAATGATGAAATTTTGCCCCTCGAAATCACGATTGGGTCTGACACATTAGCCGCTGGTCGCCAATCCCGTGGTCATCGCGTGCTGTGCAAAAACGATGTCATTATTGATAGCGCAGAAAATTACCAAACGATTTTGCGGGATGCCTTTGTTGAGGTTGACCCCGCAGAACGCCGTGGTGTGATCGAAAAGGCGATCGCCCAAGCCGCAGCAAGCATTAATGGCAGTGCAGACATTCCCGAAGATTTGTTGGAAGAAGTGATCAATCTCGTGGAATATCCCACCGCTGTCGTGGGTAATGTGGAGGAAGAATTTCTAGAACTGCCCGTCGAAGTGATTACGACGGTGATGGTGACCCACCAGCGGTATTTTGCGGTAAATAATCCAGACAATCCCGAAGAGTTATTGCCGAAATTTATCACGATTTCCAATGGTGACCCCGCCAAAGCAGAAATCATTGCAGCGGGTAATGAGCGAGTAATTCGGGCAAGATTAGCCGACGGTCAATTCTTTTATAAAGCCGACTGCGACGAACATCTCGATACCTATTTGCCTCAGCTTGAAACCATGACCTTCCAGAAGGAACTGGGGACAATGCGCGAAAAGGTAGACCGCATTATGGAGATGTCTCAGCAAATTGCGGAACAGCTTGATTGTTCTGAGGCAGAAAAAGAACTGATTGCCAGTACGGCCATGCTTTGTAAGGCAGATTTGATGACGCAAATGGTCTACGAATTTCCTGAACTGCAAGGGATTATGGGTCAAAAATATGCGGTAGTGAGCGGTGAAGCCCAAGAAGTAGCAGAAGGTATTTTCGAGCATTATCTTCCCCGTGGTGCGGACGATATCATGCCCCAAACCCTAACAGGTCAAGTGGTCGGGATGGGCGATCGCCTTGATACTTTGGTAAGTATTTTTGGGTTGGGAATGCTGCCGACGGGTTCTTCAGATCCCTTTGCTCTGCGTCGTGCAGCTAATGCAGTCGTTAATGTTACTTGGGATGCGCAACTCGGCATTAACTTGGCGGATTTATTAGCCCAAGGTGCAAAGGCGTTTACCACTGCCCACTCTGATAAAGAGTCTCCTCTCGAAAATCTCCAGAAGTTCTTCATCCAGCGGATTCAAACTCTGCTCCAAGACGAAAAAGGCATCGATTATGACCTTGTCAATGCAGTCTTGGGTGACGATTCCGAATATACCGAGCGAGCGTTAACTGATTTACTTGATGTCGGCGATCGCGCGAAATTTCTACAGAGTATCCGCAACGATGGGCAACTGGAAAAGATTTATCCCACCGTTAATCGTTCTGCGAAGTTAGCAAAGAAAGGTGACCTTGATACCACTAGCTTGAATCCTCAGAGCCTTGTTAATCCTGATAAGTTTGAGCAAAAATCCGAGCAAGAACTTTATGATCGCCTTGTGAAACTTGTACCCACAACTGAAGCAGCTCAAGCGGAACGCAACTATCAAAAACTGGTTGATGGTTTAACGGAGCTTGCGCCAACAGTTGAGCGTTTCTTCGATGGGGAAGACAGCGTGCTCGTCATGGCTGAAGATCCTGAAATTAAAACAAACCGTCTAAATCTGCTTGGTTTGCTCCGCAATCATGCCCGTGTGCTCGCTGATTTTGGGGCGATCGTGAAACAGTAATTTATTCCTGTAGACTTTCTCCGTTATTTCCTTTGGCATCCTCCCTTGGATATTCGAGATGCCGTCAACCTCTATATTCCTCATAGAATAGAAGAGCGATATATCGGGTGAGAAAACATGATTGCTCTAACCGAACATTCTCGGATGACCCCAGAAGAATATCTGGAGTTCGAAAAAAACAGCGGGATTAAACATGAATATATCGACGGCGAAGTCTATGCGATGGCTGGCACTAGCAAAGTGCACAATACCATTAGTCTAAATCTTGCAATATTGCTAAGGGGAAAGCTGCGAGGTTCACCTTGCCAAACCTATATGGCGGATGTGAAAGTCTCGGTCACAAACAATCGCCGTTTTTTCTATCCAGATCTTGTTGTTGCCTGCGACGAAAATGACGATGAAGATAATTACTATGTTCGTTCTCCAAAAGTGATCATCGAAGTCTTATCAGATTCCACAGCATCCTTTGACCGTGGCGAAAAATTTGGATTTTACCGCAGCATTCCAAGTCTGCAAGAATACATCCTCATCAATTCTGATCAATATTTGCTGGAGTGCTTCCGGCGTCAAAGAGAAGATATTTGGCTATTTCAAACTTACAGTGGCTTAGAGGCGATCGCCGAATTTCCGATCCTAGAAATTAATGCGCCATTAACTGAGATTTACGAGAGCATCACTTTTACCGCAGAATCAGAAGATTCAACTGAAATTTGATGATTTGAACCCACTAAATAAAGTTTCAAGCTCATAAACAATCGTCTAAATCTTCTCGGTTTGCTCCGCAATAACAATAGTAATTGGGTAGTTTTAAGGCGATCGCCAAACAATCAAAAAACAGAAAATTTCAAGTTTTAACTGGTAGTGACTGTTGTTGAAATCGACTTTTCCGCAGGAGTCAATACTCGGAAAACCTGTACAACTTCAGCCTTCCCTTTTAACGGCATTGGCCCCCAAGATTCAAGGTCAAACTTTTGGTCGAGATGTTGCTGGGTTGCTTCGGCAATAAGGATACGACAATCCACAGGTTGTCGTTCTTTCGCGCAGGATTCCAGACGGGAAGCTGTATTGACGCTGTCACCAATAACGCCGTACTCCATACGATCTTTGCCGCCTAGACTTCCGGCAACGACTTCTCCAGTGAAAATACCAAGACGTAAGCGAACTTTTGGTAACTCTTTTTCTCTAAAATTTTGATTGATTGCGTCTAGTTTTTCGGCGATCGCCACAGCAGCAGACACACAGTCTTGGGCATCTTGGGCGATCGCGTCTGGCGTTTCACTAGGAACAGGCACTCCGAAAATTGCGACAATGCCATCCCCAGTAAATTTATTAATAATGCCGTTACGACTCTGGACTTCGTGAGTCACCATCCCCAACAAATCATTGAGCCAGTCGAGAAGATCCGGTGGTGCCATCGTTTCAGAAATAGTGCTAAAACCCCGCACATCCAGAAAAAGCATCGTAGCTGTCAGTGAGCGACCCGGTAATTGACCCGAAGTTAATAGTTCTGATCGCTCTTCCCACAACGCATCGGCGATCGCCGGAGAGGTATTTTGCCCAAGCAATGTCATCACCATCTTTTGCTGACGGAAATCTTGGTAGGACTGATAAACGATCACAAAACCCATCGCCACAATAAAGCCCACCATTGGCGTGGCCACCGGAATCCAAACGAAACTTTGCAGCAAGAAATAACCAGCCCCCCAAGTGCCAGCAATACCAAATAAAAATCCACCCACAATCGCCACCGGATGCCTTAACCACCAGCCGATTGCCGCACCAGCACCCAGCCAACAGACAATCCATAGGGACTCTTGCCAGCCCTGCCAAAAACTAAACTGGGATCGTACACCCAATGCTGTATCAAGCACGTAACTCAGTATCTGAGCATGGGCGACAACGCCGTTCATCTTGTTTCCTTCACGGCTTCCCAAAGAAAATGGCGAAGTTACGACATCCTTAAGACTCGGTGCCGTACTCCCAATCAGTACAATTTTGCCTTCCAATAGCTGCGGGTCAAATTCATTGAGCCAGACATCCGTAAAAGTCAATGTCGGCAACATTAACGAGCGATCGCGGTAATGAAACAACATTTGGTAACCACGGGCGTCAACGGTTTGATAGCCACCACTGTCCGTCTCTAATGGAAAAAATGTCGCTTCACCTAACTGCAAATATTGCGGGTCAAGTTCACTAGCTTGGGGACTAATGCCCTCTACATCGTAGAGATATAGCATTGCCGCATTCAGCGCAAAGGAAGGTAAAGTCAACCCATCAGAACCCGTTGCGTAGAGTAAGGCACGGCGTAATACCCCATCCGGATCGAGGGGTAGATCATTAAATCCTTGCTGTTCCGGCACAACAGCAGGCGGCGCAGGTGTCCCCGTCAAAACATCAAGATTGCGAATTGCGATTAAATTAGGCTGGCTCAGTTGCTCTACCAAACGCTCGTAGCCCGGCTCTACCGGAAAGTCTCGATAAACATCAAGACCCACAACGGCTGGGTCAGCAGCTTGAATATTTTCAAGGACTTCAGCATAAATCTCATCAGCGAAAGGCCAACGCTCCTGTTGCCGTAGATCTTCTTCATTAATTTCCACCAACACCAGTCGATCATCAGAAGCCATTTCGGGTTGTTGGCGTAGCATCCGGTCATAGGCCTGTAGTTCTAGTTGCTCAAAGCCACCACGTCGCCGACCTTCAAGGACAACACCCGTCAGTAAAACTAGGGCGATCGCCAGCAAAATATTATCTTGATAATCTTGCCAAAAGCGTTTAAGCCGACGCCGATTGAAAGCCATAAATCACTACATCCTTATACTGACTACTATTGTCCGCATCACAACAAAAAATACAGCAAAAAATAGAGAACCCTTAATTTCCTGTCACATCCACAA
>CAZXBK010000244.1:0-5179 GCA_964638765.1 uncultured Synechococcus sp.
AGGTGATAATCCGACTCCGATCTTCCGTGGGGAGGAATTCCTGGGGCAGTTGGGCGAAGAGAATGCCGGTAACTGCCATGGAAAGGAAAAAGCCGATAACGACCATTTCTTTCCAAGACATCACCCGCGCCAGGGAGGAGGCGTAGAGGTTACCGCAGCGATCGAGAAATCCTTCGATCGCCCGAAACAAGAAATTGGGTTTCGCAGGGCGGGATTTGAGCAATCGCGCCGAGAGGGATGGGGCGAGGGTCAGGGCAACAAAGGAGGAAATGACCACCGAACCGGCGAGGGTGAGGGCAAATTCGGTAAACAAACGACCGGAGGAACCGCCTGAGAAACCCACCGGCAGAAACACCGCAATCAAAACCACCGTCGTCGCAATCACCGCAAATACCACCTCTCGCATCCCCGCCATCGCCGCCCGGAAGGGTTTCATCTCCTTTTCTTCGATATAGCGGACGATATTTTCCAACACGACGATCGTGTCGTCTACCACTAATCCTGTGGCGAGGGTGAGGGAAAACAGGGTGAGGGTGTTGACGGAGTAGCCGAGAACGTACATCACCCCAAACGCGCCGACGAGGGAAACGGGAATGGTGAAGGCGGGAATCAGGGTGGCGCGGGCATCTCGCAAAAAGAAGAAAATCACCAGAATCACCAGAAACGCCGCCAGATACAGTGCCCCCCACACTTCATCGATCGCCAATTGGACGAATTCCGAGGAGTCTACCGGCAGTTCGTAGCGCATTCCCTCGGGGAAACCGGGGGCAAGCTGTTCCATTTTCGCTTTGACGGCGGCGGCGACTTCTAAAATATTCGCCGTGGAGAGTTTGACGATACCCAACCCCACCGCTGGTTTGCCCTTGAAGCGGACGAACGATCGCTCGTTTTCAGCGCCAATTTCCGCCCGGCCGATATCTTTGAGGCGAATTTGAGTGCCCTCCGGGGTCGTCCGCACCACCAAGTTTTCGTACTCTGCCGGGGTTTGCAGTTGCCCGAGGGTACGCACGGGATATTCCGAGGTATTCCCCTCCACCCGGCCGCTGGGGAGTTCGACATTTTCCCGTCGCAGGGCATCTTCCACTTCTAATACGGTCAGGTTGCGCGCCGCCAACCGTTGGGGGTCGATCCACAACCGCATGGCATAGCGGCGTTCTCCCCCGATGATGATATTGCTCACACCCGGAACGGTTTCCAGGGCATCGACGATAAAGCGATCGGCATAATCGCTCAATTCCAGGTTGGAAATGCTGCCATCCTCGGAATAGAGGCTGAACCACATAATCGGCGAGGCATCCCCCGATCGCTTCCGTACCACCGGCGATTCTACCTCTTCGGGCAAACGTCCCACCGCCTGGGCGACGCGAGAACGTACTTCCTGGGCGGCTACATCGATATCGCGATCGAGTTCGAACTGCACGGTAATCGAACTTACCGATTCTCGACTTTCGGAGGTGAGGGTTTTAATCCCTTCCACCCCGTTAATTTGCGACTCCAAGATTTCCGTGACTTCCGTTTCCACGGTACGGGGGTTGGCGCCGGGGTAGGTGGTGGAAACGCTGACGACAGGGGGGTCGATACTGGGAAATTCTTTGACCGGTAGGCGGGTATAACCAACGAGTCCCACCAGAACGATGAGAATCGAGCAGACGGCGGAGAAGACGGGGCGTTTGATGAAGAAGTCGGTAAACATAAACCGATGGAGACAGTGAGCAGCGAATAGTTAGAAGGCATTTGTTGGGTTTTTCATCAAGGTCGCTATCTTTCTGGTGAACTTTTATCTACCCCTCCTAAAAGTAGATTTTGTGGAACCATTTTCTCAAGAACATAACATAGCCGATGAGCAAACAAATCATCCTTTGCTAGTGATACACTTGCACTACTTTGAGCTTGCATTAAGACAATATCTATTTTTTCTTCTAAAGCATGTATAATTTGAGTCGAGGTCTTTAGATTGTCGTAGGATCGTGCTTGTTCAAGAAAACGGTCTTGAAGTAACTGAAGCAAGTAATATTTAACCTCGGCTCTAAATGCTTTCAGTTTAACGAGTCGGCTCACTTGGTATTGTGCTTTTAAGCCTAGCTCGTTAGCTATATCTCTCATGGATATTCCCTGGTGAAAAAGGTATATAGCCTTTAAAAAGAGATTCTATTTATATCCTTGCTGCTGCCGAATATTTTGTGATTTTGCAATCCTCATCTCAAGAACTGCTTTGATCGCTCGATCTAAAGATTCAATGAATATTTTTTGGTAATCCACCAGGAAATTATCTTTTAGTTTTTGATTTTCATCGAACTCATTATTTAGCGATTCTTGTATATCATTCTGTATATAGAGTAGATCGGGAGTGGATTTTTTAAATTTATTAAAGCTAACCTTTCCTGCTCGAATATAAACTCGATATTGACGAATGTATTTTGCTATAAAGGATAAATGTGGTATGATTTCATCAATTCCAATAGAATAATTAAAATTCTCTTTCAAAAATAAATTAATATTTTTTATTTGCTCTATATTTGGAGTTTTAATTGCAGGACTACCTATCTTTTTATTCTGATGTTTAGTATTTCGATAAATAACATGATAGGTCTCTAGTAATTGGCAAGCTTGTTCGATTTCTATGACAGAAAAATTGTAAAAATCTCGTAATATACGCCGTAGCTGACTGACCTTTGTATCGTTAAGAATCGCCCAATCACTGGTTAGATAGACACCATTTTCCATCAAAAATTTGCGGAGATCGTTATGACGATTGACTAGCCTAGTTGTCCAACTCCCCAAGGATGCTTTACTTGGGTCAAAGGTCTGCAAAATGCGGGTGGCCATTGTTTGATAGTTAGATTCTGGATATTTTTGGACTCCACGAATAAGGTCATAGCCGTCATCATCAAGCATCAGACCCAGGAGGTCGTTACCTGTAAAGTTACCGTCACGACCGAATCTGGCACTTAATGTCATGCAAGCTAGAACAATTTGATGAGAGACATAACAGCGCAGACAACCTTCAGCTTGTCGTTTCTGGGAATTCTCTGTTTGCATCATTTGCCAGAGGGATGATTGTACCTCCCTGTCAGAGATGTTGTCCTTCTCTGCATAGGCAGGAAATTGCTGTGTGAAAAACTCTCGCGCAGCACTTACACAATATTCCCGATATCCTCCAGATGGAACGAGACGAATGAATGTCCAATAATGAGATGCGATGTCCATATCCAAAAACAGTGTGATTGCCCCAACAGAAGCTGGGGCTGTGTTTCATTGTTTAGGTCTACTGTTTGGGACAGGTATTATCTGTGGTTACAGGAGGCTGCAATGGTGGATTGACCTGGCTACGAACATAGGTGACTCCAGACAGAATGGAAAATGCTAGGGACGCGATCGCAACAACAGCTTTGTTTGATAGCGATAGCTGAAGCCCAGGAGAGTATCCATGCCATGAGTCACCAGCCGATGGCTGGTTGCTATTTTGATTTGTCATGATAGAAGAGCAGCCCTTTAAGGCTGTATGAATAGAATGAGCTACCTGATTTCTGAGTGCCGTCAGCCATCAAATAGTCATACAAGAATCAGTTGTTCTAAATTCTGCTAAGTGCCGTTAGCGAGATTTAGTGCCCCTATATTAGTCTTCTTTTATAGATACGACAAGATACCTGACAGAACTTATCAATACTCTGTCAGGAAGCCATTCGGCGTAACTATGCTTAAATTATCCGAACTATGTTTTCGGACATCACTCGATAGCCTCTACTCATAGATACTCCTGGGAAATACTCAACTCAAGCAATTTGGACATTAAATCGCATCCATCTGCCATCTGAATATTTCTCCAAAAATAGAGAAGGTGAAGACTATCGCTCAAAATGCCCGCTAGAGGCACGTTTTCAGTTTTTTGCACAGAATCCCGGCACTTGTTGGATTCCAAAGCTAAAAACGTGCCGTTATAGCTTGGCCTACCCTTCTATTTACATATACTCCTGCGCTTTCGGGACTTATGCAGTTATTACTGCTGAGCATACAGTTCTTGGTGAAGAGATTGAAGTTGTTCTGAGCCGTATCGCATTAGCTGAATAAATCTTGAAACCTTTACAGGGAAATACTTTTAGCTTCAAATATTCTCTAACGGATTAGCAGATTAAACCCTATTCAATATAAAAAAAACAAATTTTTTTTATTATTATAATTTATAATTTTTATGATTAACTGGATCCTGTAATCACAAACAGCAGTCGCTGCCATACCAGTACCAGACCGAATCTTGTTAAATAGATACTTGCATTTGGGCAGAACAGCTTAGGCTCATGCAACAGAAAACTCCGTCAAAGCTCGTTCCCGAGGGTTCTGAAATCCCAAGACAATATCCCTTTGAGAAATTCCGGCTTCTAACAAATCCCGCGTCACACCATCTTCTGTCAAATCCTCCTCGACCCAAACCTTATCATTGTAGAGGCGAATATAAACCGTACTGCCACAAGTTCTCCCGGTTACATCCCAACCTACCTGCAACCAGAAGTAATGGTCGCGAACCTCATCGAATGCAATCAAAGGTTCAACACCCGGCGATGGTTGTTCTCGATCGAATTCGTAGTAACGCGTCAGAATTGCCTTGATAATTTCGCGATACTTTATGAGTTTATCCATAAAATAATAACCTCCCGATCGAGATCAAAAACAATCAGCTTAATCTTTAACTCTTTTATGACAAACTCGATCGTCTCCTTGAGAAAAAACTACGCTAATATTATCTTGCATTGCTCGAAAATCCAATTAACCGCGGCAAATAATTTATCTAACTCTTGAATTGTATAAAACCTTCGATTGCGAGTAAAACAGCTTCCATTTAGCTTTCCAAACTGCCACACGCCACCATTAGAGACAATCCCAAACACATCTTGCTCCGGCTGCTCGTTCAGCCGTTGCGCCGCCACCATTTCCGCCATACACTGCGCCCATCCCGCTTCAAAATTATCTTGCTTCGCTTCTATCAGCACGAAAAAAGGTTTATCGAAGACAAATTTACCTAGGGGAGACTTTTTCGCTAAGATATACTCGGGAAAACCGGATAAATTTTCATCGTAGCTGAGTGCTTGATGGCTCCATAAAATAAATTGAGTGCGATAGCTTTTCCACACTTCTTTGAGAACGGGATAAATTAAGTTTTCACAGATGGCAAATTCCGAGTTAT
>CAZXBK010000245.1:0-5160 GCA_964638765.1 uncultured Synechococcus sp.
AAATGCTTCTGGTAGCTCTTTCTCCGAGTTGCTTGTCACAATCACAATTGGGGGCTGCTTTGCTGCAATTTCAAACTGAGTCTCAGTCACAGTAAAACGCGTATCTTCCAGTTCAGCCAGAAGGTCATTTGGAAAATCAATATCTGCTTTATCGATCTCATCAATGAGTAATACAGGGCGATGATTTTCCTCACGGAATGCATTTCCTAAAGCTCCCCAAGTAATGTATCCTCCTCGATTTTCTAAGCGAGCAATTGCCTTTTTAATATCTGCAATATGCATATATTTTTTGATATCTTCATTGCCTACCATCTGGGCGTCACGCAATTTGCCTATGGCATCGTAAATGTAGCGACCATCCTGAGCTTGACTGCGAGAGGTGATATTCCATCGAAAATATGGCCATTCGTCTTTCCCTAAATATTTCTGCCCAAATTCATAGGCGATCGCCCGTGCCAGTAAAGTCTTCCCACAGCCCGGTTCCCCCTGAATCAATAAAGGTCTCTCTAGGGCAATCGCCAAATTAACTGCTTTAATCAATCCTTCATCTGGCAGATAAGGATATAGCTTGCGACCTTGATTATCCCGACCAGGTTGTTCTGGTTGATAACGGCGATCGCCTGTGTACTCTAGTTTTTCGGTTGGAGCCATATCGACCATTGAATGTAACCTTTGGAGTTAAGTAGATTTAGATTGAAAATTTAGCCTCGATATCTTGCCATTGATACCCAAATAAGTCACAGATTGTCATCAGGACTTCTTCGACACAAGCTTCAGGACGCTGATTACAGTCAAGAATATTTTTGATTGCTGTTTCAGGACAAATACCCTCAGGCAGCAAATCTTTGGCGTGGGTATTCATCCAATTTTTCAAAGTGATATTTTTTAAGTTCTCAAGCGGTAAATCAATAATGACTTCTGGTTGGTCTGCATCATATTCACAGCAATGCTGTACCGGACAACAATCACTATCTTTAATGCCTGTATCAACCAGAAAAAGTAGCAGTGGATAGTCTGAATTTTGTCCTTCTGTCTTTTGAACTAAAGGCTGCCAGAACTGGTCAAGTAATATCTGACAATTTTCCCTCGATAACCGCTCAACACCATACAAGACGAGAGTAATGGTCTTGTCGTAGCTCCATTGGGTGTATAAGTGATCGGCGATCGCCTCAGGATTATCTTCTATGCCATAGTGAGAACCCAAACGATCCCAGATTGTCTCCAGTTGCCAGCGTTTAGAAACCTTGAGATGGAACTTTAAAGCATCAGTAGTGTTCGGAATTTTTTCCCGCCATAGACGATTCAATAACCACCGTTGACCACCATCTTCATCATGGCGTAGCCAAAAAGCGCCGACTTTCAACTCTTGCTCGAGGAAATCTTCAAAAAGATTATCCTGTTTGCGATAATTCAGTCTTCTTAGTTTTGTCTCAAGCTTTGTGATGGGAGAAACTTTAGCTAAATCATTAAAATTGGCGTTTTGAATATTTTGAATGTTGTAGATTTTTCCTGCTACAGCTAATGTCTTTTGTTGCGCTAAAGCTGGTTTTTGAGGATATTCAAAAAGACATATGTTCGGGCCATTTACTGAACATGCTTCAGAGCTTTGACCACTGCCAATTAACCGAGTATTAACAAAGTCAGACAATCTACTAAACGTAATCTGATTTCTCTGATTTGCATTTTCTGCTTTTAAAGCATCTAGTACAGCCCTTGCAAATACGCTATGCTCACCCCTTTCATACGCTTGTTGGTCACCTCTACATGCTGCAAGCATTGCATATTGCTTAGAGAGACCAAAGTCAAAGCGGACACACTCTCTAGTAATCACTTGATTTATTGCCAATCCTGCATGACAGCAGTCCAAAAGAACAGTGAGACTACTATGATTAGATCTCATGAATATTTTGTTTAGCTCTCGAAATGGAATAGCTTCTTGCTTATCTCCATTACTTCCTGACGAAGCAATATATCCTTCTGTATCTCCTGCAAATGACTTTAAACTCAAGCCATGAGAACCTATGAAAAGAAAGCCATCAGCTTTTTCATTGGAAATTAAGGTCACAAAAGCGTTAATCCTCTGCCATAAATTCTTTGCATTAACTGTGACCGATTTCATCACATAACGATTTTCATCTTCCACATGGTCACAGGGATATCGTTTAACCTCTTTGAATTTGCCATGCTTCTCCAGCAATTGGGCGATCGCCTCTGCATCATTCACCGCGTTGGGGAGTTCCCGTAACGACGAATATTTCGATATACCAATAACTAAGGCGTAGCGGTCTGCCATTAAAAAACGTGAATCACCGGAAAGTGCTTAGGGAATGAATTTGTAGAATTTTAGCAACTCTAATGCTGAGAGAAACTAATTATGACGGAACCTAGCGAAATTCAGAAACTGGTTTTCAGTGATGGTGATGAAGAGTTTGAAATCTTTATTGCGACTAAAAATATTGCCGTCACAGATATTGAGGAAAATGACTCTGAATATGATGGTCGTCAAGGTCGAGGCAATAATCGTAGTTCTGCCAGAAATAACGTCACTCGGATAACAACAGAACAAATGGCAAAGACCACGCGCATGATCCGTGGGTTTGCTCTTTACACAGTGAATGCATTTAGAAAATTTGGAGCTGCCAAAGTTGAGGAGGTGAATTTTTCCTTTGGTTTAACCCTTGGAGGAAAAGCAGGAATTCCTTACATTACAGAAGGTTCCGCCGAAAGTAATGTCACTATTTCTGTCAAATGTACTTTTCCTGATGAGCATTCACCACCACAATAAACTTTAGATGATCGCCATCTCGTCTTGCCACTTTCTAAGCTATCTGAAATTCTCGTTGGGCAGTATCCTTTAAAACCATCAAAGTAATCTTTTCCAAAATCTTTTACTTTCCTCGATAATAAAAAGCATGATCGACACCTACACCAACTTCTATGTCAATCTTGCTGGTAGACGACGAAAAAGAATTACGAGAAGCCCTAAGCCAAGTTCTAGAGCGTGAAGGTTACAGGATCGAAGCAGCAGCCGACGGAAAAACAGGACTACAACTTGCCCAAACAAAAGACTATGATTTGCTTATTCTCGATTGGATGCTTCCAGAATATTCCGGCATCACCATCTGTCAAGAAGTTCGGGCAGCAGGCAAGGCAACTCCGGTTCTCATTCTTACGGCAAAAGATACTATTGATGACCGCGTCCAAGGGTTAGATGCTGGTGCCGATGATTATCTCGTTAAACCCTTTGAATTACGAGAATTACTAGCTAGAGTGAGAGCATTATTGCGGCGATCGCCTGTACTCGATGTACCAGAAGAACGACTCAAAATCGCTGACATTGAGCTTGATAAGGAAAACCAAGTTGCCTACCGTAATGGCAAAATGATCCGTCTCTCTGACCGCGAACTACAGTTACTCACGTATTTTATGGAAAATGCCGAACAGCTCCTAACCCACGAACAAATTTACCAATATCTTTGGCAGGATGAGGCACCACCCAGTAGCAATGTTTTAGCAGCACTCATCCGTTTACTCCGCCGTAAAGTCGAAACAAAAGGCGATCGCCCTCTTATTCATACGGTCTATGGCAAAGGCTACTATTTTGGGCTACAGGAAAATTAAACCGCGGAGTCTATTCGACTAAATTTTTGAACTTTACTCCTCTGATTCAGGCGCTTTCTTCTCAGTAACTGGTGGTGCAGGAATATCTACATTAGAGGAAGGAGCAGGTGCCGGGGCCGGGGCTGGAGCCGGAGCTGGGGCAGGTGTAGAAGTTACTTCTGGTGGTGCTGCCGGAGCCGGGGCTGGAGCGGGAGCTGGAGTTGGTGCTGGCGCAGCAGAATTTTGCTCAGGAGGCGTTTCTGGTGTGGGAGCAGCAGATGGAGCAGGTGCAGTCTCTTCGAGAGGGATAAATGGTGGGACCGTATCGGGCCGCTCTGTGTAGTCAAACTCAGGTTCTGGAGTTCGTACGCGAGGGGGACGCTGAGTCGGAGAGCTTCCACTATTATCGTTCTCATTAGTGGGACTAGTAGTCGTATTACTTTGAGATTGAGCTTCTCGATTCGCCTTTTCTCTTTGTTCTTGTTCGCGCTTTGATTCGTTACGAGACAGTTCTTTTTTATCTTGCTGGCTCAAGGGCTGAGCTGTAATAGAGCCAACACGGTTACGAAGATTAGGTAATGGTGGAAAATCTTCAACGGCGATCGCCCCAGTAATTTGGGACATTAAATCACCCCACATACGCGCCGCAGTGCTACTAGATCCCCAAGTAGACTGATTATCATCATTACCAATCCAAACCCCAGTCACAATCTGGGGAATATAACCGATAAACCAAAGATCACGTGCCTTGTCTGTTGTACCTGTTTTACCTGCTACCGGACGACCAATATTGGCATTACGACCAGTACCACTAGACACAACTTTAGTAAGCATCGACGTTACAATCGCCGCACTACTTTCATCAATAGCACGACGAGAACTGCCTTCAGCCTGGTAAATAACCTTGCCGTCACGGTCAAGAATACGACTAATACCGTAGTTTGCCTGGTGCACACCCTTATTGGCGAGTGTTCCGTAGGCTGATGTAATTTCTAGTAGATTGACTTCCCATGATCCTAGCGCCAACGAATAGGTCGGCTGCATTTCTGAGCGGATACCCATTTGCTGTGCAAGATTAATAATCGGGTCCCAACCAACATCCATCATCACGCGCAGAGCAACTGTATTGATTGATTGGGTTAGTGCTTCCGTAAGGGTTAGGGAAGCGTTACTAAAGGAACCAGAGTAATTTTTGGGTTTATAGTTTCCAACTTTAAATTCTTTATCCACATAAGTCGCATCAGGGGACATACCCGAGGCGATCGCCGCCGCATAAACAAAGGTCTTAAAGGTTGAACCAGGTTGACGCTGGGCTTGGGTAACACGGTTGTATTGATTATTTTCAAAGTCTAAGCCACCTACCATTGTTTTAATCTGGCCGTTACGCGGATCGATGCTAACAATCGCAGCCTGTTTGAAATTTTGATAGCGGCCGTAATTTTCAATGCCTTCTTTGAGGACTTCTTCACCCCATTCCTGCCACTCGGGATTAATAAGTCCTCAAAGAAGGCATTGAAAATTACGGCCGCTATCAAAATTTTCAATGCCTTCTTCAGCCCA
>CAZXBK010000246.1:0-5137 GCA_964638765.1 uncultured Synechococcus sp.
ATCGAGCTAACCCACAACTGGGATACCGATAGCTATGACCTCGGCAATGGCTTTGGTCATGTGGCTCTCGGCGTTAATGACATCTACGGCACTTGCGAGAAAATCCGCGAACTAGGTGGCAAAATTTCCCGCGAACCCGGCCCAATGAAGCACGGTACAACTGTTATTGCTTTTGTTGAAGATCCCAATGGCTACAAAATTGAGCTAATTCAACTCAAGAAGGCAGCAGCCTAACCAACTTAAGCCGATGCGTCGGCGGTTTTGTTTTTGCGACGTTTTGTCCAACGGTAAGCCGCGAAGCCACTCAAGCCAAGGGCGAGGAAAATCATAATCGGGCTATGGACAACTATTGAAACCAAGATAGTGATACTCGATAAAATTGCCGCCAAGATAAACGCGACAAACCCTGACGCATTGCGACTCAGCCCACCGATAAATGGAATAAAGTCGAGCACCACGCTTAAAGGCTCCACCATCATCGTTAAACCAATCCACATCATTCCAAACCCAACACCCCGTAAAATCCAAGTCATTGTTTTGTGGGAAGAGGCAAGGGAGGCGATCGCCTGTTCGCGGGTTCCTTTGAGAAGGCGATTAACCGAGAGACCGCGAATGTCGTGGGGAACTAGATTTTGGGGCGCAGCAAATTCTCCAAATACCGTTGCTTGAATATTGCTGGGCAGCGACCGGTAACTAATTCGCATATCGCCAATTTCTGGGGCTTGCAGCGTGCCTTTGCCTTGGAAAATAAAGTTGCCCGACTGCTGAGATTGATATTCCGGTGCGACGTTTTGGGATGAAAGATTAACGGTGTTGGAGGTTGAGTAGGACAGACTATTTAGATCCAGCTTGAAATCACCAACATTTGCCGTCGTGACTGCAAACTTGGCTTCCTCAATAGTTTTGGTCGGATTTTCATGACCCGTAGGCTGCTCAAAACTAGAAGAATTTGGAGGACTACTTCTCCATTGCTTGGTGTAGGAATATGTCGTCGTTCTGGTTTCAGAACCGCCTGCATTGGTTTTTGTTTCCGTTTCGCTTTTTTCAACCCAAGCAAACATCTCTGTATTGCGCAGCAGGGCAATAAAATCTCCTTCCATGAGGTACGGGCGATCGCCGAGTTTTTCGGGACTCGTTAAATTTCCAGTGACTGAAACGAAATCCCCAATATTGACTGTTGGCACGCCAGTGGGTGGAACCTCCACAGATTTTTTCGCTACTTTCGAGAGGTCAACGCGTCCTTCATTCATGAACAGCAAAATAAAGGATGCCATGAACAAAAGGATTCCGAAAAATACACCAAAAATAGAATTTTTAATGCGCTCAAAATAGCCCGTAGTTTCGGTTTTGACGACTTGATCACTCATAGTCCCAGTCCAATATATTCAGAAAAAATATCTACATAGAAGGTGTTTTTAGAATAAAAGCAAATCTCTGAATTTACGAATTTTGTGACGCTTTGCAACCATCTGTAATGTTGGCTTCCTTAGATTTAGCGAGATATTACTCTTCGTGAATGTCTTTGTCAGGCAAACGTTCTTGATCTAGGCGATCGCATAGGATAGGATTTAGCTCTGCAAAACCATCGAACACTATTGGGTGGCGGCGTTTCAAGACAAAATCTACGCGAGGAAAGAACAAAAAATGGAAGATAAACATATGCTGATGATTCCGGGACCGACCCCCGTACCGGAAAGTGTACTTCTGGCGATGGCAAAACATCCCATTGGTCACCGCAGTGGGGCATTTAGCGAAATCATGGCGGAGGTAACAGAAAATCTCCAGTGGCTCTTCCAAACAAAAAATGACGTATTTTGTCTTGCGGCTAGCGGTACTGGCGCAATGGAAGCAGGACTCATCAACTTTCTCAGCCCCAACGATAAAGTGCTTGTCGGTACTAACGGTAAATTCGGCGATCGCTGGGCAATTATTTGCGAAACCTACGGCATGGATGTCGAACGCATCGAAGCCCCTTGGGGTCAGCCTCTCGACCCAGCGGTTTTTAAAGCGAAATTAGAAGCAGATACGAATAAAGAAATTAAGGGTGTGGTTGTGACCCACTCGGAAACATCTACCGGAGTCCTCAACGACCTTGAAACCATTAGCGGTTACGTGAAAGCTCATGGCGCGTTAATGATTGTCGATTCCGTCACTAGCATGGGATCTTGCAATGTGCCCGTTGATGAGTGGGGTCTTGATGTTGTCGCGACAGGCTCCCAGAAAGGCTTTATGTTACCGCCGGGTCTTGGTTTCGTTTCCGTGAGCGATAAAGCATGGGAAGCCTACGAAACTGCAACGATTCCCCGTTTCTACCTCGATCTTAAAGCTGCAAAGAAGAGCCTCGCTAAAAACACAACGCCTTTTACACCACCAGTTAATTTAATCTTTGGTCTCCAAACCGCTCTCCAAATGATGAAGCGGGAAGGTCTCCAAGAAATCTTTGCCCGTCACGAACGTCTCACTGAAGCAACTCGCGCGGCAATCAAAGCCCTTGGTCTCAAAACCTTTGCGCCAGATAGTAATGCCAGTAAAGCGGTAACGTCCGTTGATCCTTCTCCAATTGGTGCTGAGGATATTAGGAAAGCAATGCGCACTCAATTTGATATTGCCTTGGCTGGCGGCCAGGATGATTACAAAGGTAAAATTTTCCGTATTGGCCACCTCGGTTTTGTCCATGAGCGCGATGTGATGACTGCGGTTGCGGCTCTCGAAGCAACTTTACAAGGTCTAGGTCATACAGGTTTTGAAGCGGGTGCTGGCCTCAAAGCGGCAGCAAGTGTTTTTCAAAAGTCCTAGTGAATTCTGACTAAATTTAATTTGACGAAATTTAAATAGATGGCAAATACCCAATTTCCACATGGAGTTGGGTTTTTATTTTTTCAAGTATTATTTTTTTCTGCACCAGTTCGTTGCGCTCAGTCGCTACGTTTGGCGATCGCCTAAACAACCACAAAAAAAAATCCTTCTCCCTTATAGGAAAGAAAGATTTTTATCGTTTAGAAATTAACAAAGTGATCGATTATTTGTAGCTTTTTGCAAACGGAGCGACCGTACTACGCAAACTGGGTGCCAGCGATAAAAGAAATCGAAATACCGAGGGATAAGCCCACCAGTACCTGCACCGGAGTATGACCTAAAAGTTCTTTGAGTTTTTCCTCTTTAAACTCTTGCTCTTGGAACATATCTTCCACAATCTGATTAAGAATACGGGCTTGCTTACCCGCAGCTTGACGGACTCCCGCAGCATCGTACATAACAATCACCGCAAACAGGCAGGCGATCGCAAACTCAGAGCTATCCCAACCCTTCGCTTGGCCAACGCTAGTCGCTAAAGCACCGACAAGGGCCGAGTGAGCGCTGGGCATACCGCCCGAACTAAATAGGGAACGAATATTAACCTTGCGATGGCGAATTAGATCAATGGGGACTTTAAGAAGCTGGGCGGTGATACAGGCAACCAGTGCCACAATGAGGATTTGGTTATGGAAAACCGAGTTGAATGCTTGCATGGTACTTTGGCTGTCGTTAGGCTCAATTTTTGCGGTTAACGATGTATTCAGCAAGGGCTTTGAGGGGAGCCGCTCCTTCACCATACTCCTCTAGGGAGGCGATCGCCTCATCGGTTAGGCGTTGTGCTTCTGCTTTAGACTTTTCTAAACCCCAGATACTTGGGTAGGTTGCCTTCTGGGCATCAAGGTCTTTCCCAGCAGTTTTACCTAGCTCTTCTGCTGTCTGGGTAATGTCGAGAATATCGTCCACAATTTGGAATGCAAGACCAATATTCTGTGCATATTTTTGCAACTTTTTAATTTCGGCATCACTTGCTCCCGCCAGAATCGCGCCGGAGGTGACACAGACTTCTAATAATGCGCCAGTTTTGTGGGTATGAATAAACGTTAGGGTTTCTTCAGTAATACCTGTTTTTCCTTCCGACTGGAGGTCAACCACTTGACCACCGACTAAGCCCTCCGCGCCAACTGCCTGACCTAGACGAATAACAACTTGCAATAGTCGTTCTGCCGGAACATTTTGTGTGCGAGCGACGTATTCGAAGGCATAGGAGAGTAATCCGTCTCCTGCAAGAATTGCAATATCTTCGCCGTAAACTTTATGGTTTGTCGGTTTGCCGCGGCGTAAATCATCGTTGTCCATTGCTGGTAAATCATCATGGATCAGCGACATGGTATGAATCATTTCTAGTGCACAGGCCGTATTCATCGCCATCTCAGCTGTACCACCCAACATTTCGCAAGCCGCCAAACATAAGATTGGGCGTAAACGCTTACCGCCAGCAAGCAGAGAATAGCGCATCGCTTCATAGACAGTGACAGGCTCATCAATAACGACAGATTGATCTAAAGCTGTTTCTACAATCGCCTTTTTTTCTTTGAGATATGCATCCAGAGAAAATCCCTGGGCCTGAGCGTCTGCTACTACCATTTCTATGTTTTGAGACTGATGATTTTTTCAACAATATTCTACAGTTCTTTGTCCCGATCTACGGGGAGAGGGGCGATCGCCATTGACGAGGAGTTTGCAGAAAATAACTAGGATTGCGAATTAAAATTAAAATTATTGCTTCCTATTGGAGCAGGGAATAATGGAAACTATCCAACTAAAACAGGCGATCGCCCAAATATCAGAACTTTTAGAAAAAGCCTTTGCTGGTGAAGAAATTATCATCACAAAAAATGATAAGGAATGCATCAAGATTTCTCTGATGCCCCTTACAAAACAGCGTCCACCTCTATTTGGTTCCGACCAAAATCTAATTTGGATTGCTGACGACTTTGACGAACCTCTGGCAGAATTTGAATAGTGATCGCCACTATTTATTTTTCGGTTCTCAAGAAAGCTTTGATGTGCGGTTTACACCAAAACCAAGCTACCCAATCCTTGTAGGAAACACCTGTTTGTTTACTGTCTGACCAAATGTCTGCGTCTAATTGATGATGGTCAAACCAAGTTCGTCGCACGAAGTTAATCTCTCCAGACCACAATACTGAATTGTCTTCTGCATAAATTGTGAGGCGATCGCCGTTCTTGAGGAAAGCCAATTCATTTTGTTCAGTATCAAAAAAACGAGAGTTTCAAGAGAGTAATGCTAGGCGTGAGTAGCAAAGTGAATCAATGGAGC
>CAZXBK010000247.1:0-5118 GCA_964638765.1 uncultured Synechococcus sp.
CATTGATTCACTTTGCTACTCACGCCTAGCATTACTCTCTTGAAACTCTCGAAAATTTTTGAGGGTTTGTGCCAACGTGAAAGGTGTTTCAATCGGTTACAAAACTGCTCAAAGTTAAGGAGTATTGCAGTTCCTGCGATTAAGCACTCACCGAAATTTTAGAGTGGTACAAGTAACAGTAGAGGCCATCAAGGCGGCCGCGAAAATTATAGACTTTGCCGCTGTCGGCGATCGCCTCATTTCCCAGCACGACACCTTTTAGACATTTTATTTGTTTAAGAAAACAGCCATTACTTGAGTTTGTATGGATTTTGCCAATTTTCCGTGGTTATCCACGATTATTTTATTTCCCATCGTTGCAGCCTTGTTTCTGCCGATCATCCCAGATAAAGACGGTAAAACAGTACGATGGTTCGCCCTTACTGTCGGTCTCATCAATTTTGTAATTATTGTTGCCGCTTTCTACACGAGCTATGACTTTAGTAGCTCTGAGCTGCAACTTGTTGAAAGTTATACGTGGGTCGAGGCGATCGGCTTGCGTTGGTCAGTGGGTGCCGACGGTCTGTCGATGCCGCTGATCTTGCTAACGGGTTTTATTACGACTCTGGCAACTCTCGCCGCTTGGCCAGTGACCTTTAAGCCGAAGTTGTTTTACTTCCTGATGTTGCTCATGTACGGCGGCCAGATTGCGGTCTTCGCTGTACAGGATATGCTCCTGTTCTTCTTCACATGGGAACTAGAGCTTGTCCCGGTTTACCTCATTCTCTCCATTTGGGGTGGTAAAAAACGCCTCTACGCAGCAACGAAATTTATTATCTACACCGCTGGGGGATCGCTATTTATCCTAATTGCAGCCCTCACAATGGCCTTCTACGGTGATACTGTCACCTTCGATATGACGGCGATCGCCAACAAAGACTTTGGGATTAATCTCCAGCTCTTGCTTTACGGCGGTCTGCTCATTGCCTACGGTGTGAAGCTGCCCATTTTCCCGTTGCACACTTGGTTGCCTGATGCCCACGGTGAGGCTACAGCCCCAGCCCACATGCTCCTCGCTGGCATTCTCCTCAAAATGGGTGGCTATGCCCTCCTACGGATGAATGCTGGCATGTTGCCTGATGCCCACGCTTTATTTGGGCCAGTCCTCGTGATTTTGGGCGTCGTCAATATTGTCTATGCGGCATTGACCTCCTTTGCCCAGCGTAATCTCAAACGAAAAATTGCCTACTCATCCATTTCCCACATGGGTTTTGTTTTGATTGGTATGGCTTCCTTTACGGATTTGGGGACAAGCGGTGCGATGCTCCAAATGATTTCCCATGGTCTCATCGGTGCCAGTCTCTTCTTTATGGTGGGTTCTACCTATGACCGTACCCACACCCTCATGCTCGATGAAATGGGCGGTGTTGGTAAGAAGATGAAAAAGATCTTCGCCATGTGGACAACCTGTTCCTTCGCTTCCCTGGCGTTACCCGGTATGAGTGGCTTTGTCGCAGAATTGATGGTGTTTGTTGGCTTTGCGACGAGTGATGCCTACAGCCCCACCTTCCGCGTCATTATTGTCATCCTTGCGGCGATCGGTGTTATCCTAACGCCCATTTATCTCCTCTCTATGTTGCGGGAAATCCTTTACGGCCCCGAAAACAAAGAATTGGTTGAGCATGAAGCCCTCGTTGATGCGGAGCCACGGGAAGTATTTGTTGTTGCCTGCCTACTGATTCCCATTATTGGCATTGGTCTTTACCCGAAAGCTGTTACTCAGATTTACGCCTCTACAACGGAAAATCTCACTTCAGTATTGCGAGCTTCCGTGCCGAGCCTCAATCAAATGGCTAAGGCAAATACGTCTGATGTTGCATTTTTCCGTGCGCCAGAAATTGAGCAAGCCTACAAGAACTAGGTGTCATTAACCTGAACTAAAAAGTCTTAAATGGCTTGTTTTCAAAGTCCTCTGCTGATCTCGCAGGGGATTTTTTATTTTTTGAACTTCTGCGACCTACCCGTAACCTACTTCCCAAAACCTAATTGGATGTCGCTGTTTCATTGACCAAAGGCGTCGAGGAGACTAAGTCAATACGCTCAGGATTACCAAAAAAGTCCTTAGAAATATCGATTAACATTGAAGCTAAAGGGGTCAATTGCCAATGACCGTCGAGACTTTGTAAAAGCTGATCCTGTTGTCTGCGGTAGCCGCGAATATCCCATGTACCGTTATTAATAATGGCAAACCAAACATCGCCATGTTCGCTGGTTGGGATCATGCCAGCTAAAGCGCTGACTTGGTTCAGAGTTCCAGTTTTCGCAATAATTCCCTTGGGCATTTTGCGGTCAATCATGGTGCCGCGTTTGTCGCGTCCGGCGACGGGAAACAAATCAGAAATTGAAAGGGTATCAGAATTAATGGATTGATCGATCGCCTGAAACATCATGACGGCAGCTCTCGGGGAAATACGATTTTCCACTCCCAGACCCGAACCGTTAATAAGCTGCAGTTCATTATCGGGAATCCCTAGATCCTGGGCAACTTGTTTCCCCATTTGAGGTCCACCGCCTAGATTTTGGGCAATCATTTCGGCGATCGCATTATTACTGTAGATATTCATCAGCTTCAAAATTTCTGACAAAATCAGCGACCGATGGACAAGTACTTTTGCTGCGTTACCGGGTAGAGCTTCCGCCCGTAGTACGCTTCCAGAAATCGCCACTTGGGGTTTAGCTGTGCCTGCTTTCATGCTGCGATGTTGCCGACTAGCCTCACCGTTCCACAAACGATAATCCATGCCCATGCGTAACGTTTGGCCAGATACCACCGGATCAATGGCGTAGTTCATCGCAAAATTGCCGACAATGATCAAATTGCCTTGCACCTGACGAATCCCGGCTGCATTTAGCGCATTACCGAGGGCGATCGCCTCCTCCCAAACAAACAGAGGATCACTACCACCCTCAACGATGAGGTCACCATTTAAGACACCATTATTTACCGAGCCTGTGCGATAAATTCCCGTTTGGAACTGATGAGTTAAAGACCATTTATTAATCGCCGCTAACGTTGTCGCCACTTTTGTGAGTGATGCTGCCGAAAGCGCCTGTGTCCCTTGATGTTCACCGAGGGGAACCCATTGCGACTGTATCCAAATCCCTTGGCGATTAACAGATTTGCCTTGCTCACCTAACTGGTTGACGTAGCGCTCGACAATTTGCTGAACCGTTGGGTCATCTTGATAGCTCAGCTGAAAGACGGCCGCATTTTCCCAAACAAGCGGACGGTAGGGAATAATATCCGGCGGTACATCCGGTTGCAGGAAATTTGTCATAAAACCAGCAAGACCGAGACTAATCGCTTTTAACATGGGATGCAGAAGAACCTTTCCTACAGCAGTATAAGAGAGAGAGAAATATATGCCATTTGACCACCGATAATATCATCGAAAATTCCTTTCCCCGTCAGATAAAGTAGGAATCAGCCTTCTGGTAATATGTGGAAGGCATTTATTCCAGACCAATATGTCATCAACACGCGCAAAAATAGCCATAGACGCTATGGGGGGAGATTATGCTCCTGAAGAAATCGTTGCTGGAGCAATCAAAGCAGTAGAAGAACTTGAAGTCGAAGTCTTTCTCGTTGGTGACCCCGAACTTATTCAAAAATATCTAGATAAACACGCGGCAGCGTCCTCCGATTTTGTACATATCGTTGAGGCCGAAGGGGTCGTCGAAATGTGTGAAGAACCCCTTGTTGCCATTCGCCGCAAACCGAAAGCGTCGATCAATCTCGCCATGAAGCTTGTCCGTAAAAAACAAGCCGATGCCGTTGTTTCCGCAGGTCATTCTGGTGCAGCCATGGCAGCAGCTCTCCTAAAGTTGGGGCGCATTAAAGGTATTGACCGTCCGGCGATCGGTGCAGTGTTTCCTACCCTTGATCCAGATCGCTCGGTAATTGTTCTGGACGTAGGTGCGAATGTTGACAGTAAGCCAAAGTACCTTGAGCAGTTTGCGTTGATGGGGACAATCTACAGCAAATATGTATTAGGTAATAAAGAACCCCAAGTTGGTCTTCTCAATATTGGCGAAGAACCTTCTAAGGGTAATGAGCTCGCTCTCAAAACCCATGAGCTTCTCACAAACAATCCAGCCATTCCTTTTAAGGGCAATGCTGAAGGCCGTGATGTTCTGTCTGGAGACTTTGATGTTGTTGTCTGCGACGGCTTTACGGGCAATATCCTCTTGAAATTTGCGGAATCTGTCGGTTCTGTCCTTTTACAAATCCTCAAGGAAGAACTACCCCGTGGTATTCGTGGCAAGGCTGGGGCATTGGTTCTTAAGCCAAATCTCAAACGTATTAAACAACGGGTTGACCATGCCGAACATGGTGGTGCACTGCTATTTGGTGTGGCGGGTGTCTGCATTATTAGTCACGGTAGCTCAAAGGCTCCCTCGATTTTTAATGCGATTCGACTAGCAAAAGAGGCGATCGATAACGAAGTAATTCAACGGATTCAAAGCTATACAGAGGAACACCAAGAACTCGCCAAGCAAGCAGTCGCCAAGGAAGGATAATAGAAAAAAGGCATTTAATGAATTACTATCAAGTGATTCATCTCCGAGGAAGTAAGGGAGTCGAGCATTGAAATTTGATGGGGCAGGTATTGCCATTACGGGGAGCGGTTCTGCGACTCCCCAAGCGGTTGTCCAAAATGATGATCTTAGCCAGTTGGTAGAAACCTCGGATGACTGGATTCGGACACGGACGGGCATTCGAAATCGCCATTTGCTTGAGGAGGGGAGTAGCTTAAGTGAGCTGGCAGCGACTGCAGCAAAACGGGCGATCGCCTCGGCCCATCTCCAACCGGAAGAGATTGATCTGGTTTTACTTGCGACTTCCACACCTGATGATTTATTTGGTAGTGCCGCGAAAGTACAGCATTTAATTGGCGCAAGAAATGCCGTTGCCTTTGACCTCACAGCGGCTTGCTCTGGTTTTGTATTCGGTTTGGTAACTGCCGCCCAATATATTCGCACTGGTGCTTTTCAGAATGTTGTAGTGATCGGCGCAGATATTTTGTCTCGCTGGGTTGATTGGGGCGATCGCACGACCTGTGTATTGTTCGGTGACGG
>CAZXBK010000248.1:0-5099 GCA_964638765.1 uncultured Synechococcus sp.
GGAAAACCATGTGGGAGCTATCTGGCTTTTTGTCCATCACTACAACCCATCCTTTTGGCTTTAGGACTACCGGCGAGACCGATGTCAACCGAAAACAAGCAAATTCATCGACTTGCATTTCACAACATTCACCAGCAGTAACTAATCAGTTTTTGCTCAAACTTGACGAAACCTGTAGTAGCCGCAGCAATTTACAAAATATTCAACTCTTACAGAACCCAATGGTATCTTTCTCATGCTTTTCTATCAGTCCCTACAGCACAGCCAATACCCCATAAAACCTGTAGCGAAATTTGTAGATCAGCTTTTAAGCTCAGACGGGATCTATATTCTAGACGCACGAAGATATCAAAAAAAACTCAACGTAACAGACTATCTAGGAGCAAATTATTAAAATCCCCCAAATGCGAATGTACTAACCAAACCAGTACCCAATAGGCTTGCGATAGTTAAACCAATAGGGTTTGAATATTGCGGCTCCTCTGCCTTACGACGCGATCGCCCCTTCAGAAAACCGTAGATATGGGGGGCACCCAAGAAAAAAATAATAGTGCGATCAGATCTGCACCTTCGCGATTTTGAGTTTGGGAAGAAAGATTTTGTTGAGTATTCATATAAAGTCTCCACGTTGTTTAAATGTGCAAATACAAGTCTGGAAGCGCCACCTATCTCTAGAAGACAAATTGCTTCACTGCGCTAACAATTTCCTCAGCTTGCACAGGCTTCGTCACATAAGCATTAGCACCTTGCTTTAAACCCCATTTCTTATCCATACGCTCAGATTTACTGGAGCAGAGAATTACCGGAATATGAGCCGTCTCTTCGTTCTTCTTGAGTTCACGGCAGAAACCATAGCCACTTTTACCGGGTAAAACAACATCTAGGACAATGCCGTCAATCGCAACATTTTGCTGTTCGATTAGAGCCTGACCAGCTTCAGCCGTTGTCACATTAATGACATCAAAACCGCATTCCTCAAGATTTGTCCGCAAAACATGAGTATCGACTGGGTTATCTTCGATAATTAATAGCGTTGACATAATTTACCTTCCGTTGGAAATGGGCTAATTAGAAATCAATAAGGTGAATGTTGAAGCTAAAACTTATATCAGGGGATAAATCTCAACCAACTGAAAAGCAGCAATATTCGCGATAAGTCGGAACTTAATCCTCAGACTTTACAATCCTGGAAGTACCACTTCACAAAATGTAACAGATTGTTAAGGATTTTAAGGTGATAAGGTCAATAAGATCCTGTGACTAAGATCACGACAGAGGCACACGAGATCCTGTTTTGTGGAGATAGCCTCATAGTGAACGTTCAACAAAGCCAAAAAGGCGCGGCGTTGTATCGAAAAATCAGTATCTTTAAATGTTTTTTGTAGCTGAGTGATACTTCAGTGTGGGGCGACGGTCACAGACGAGAAATTACCAACTATAAATTAGAATTAGTGAAGTCGGTAGTAATCTTTCTTTTTTCCACAATCTTTTATTTCCTCGTGATGCTCTGTCGATAATGTCATTTTTCTGACAGTGCCGAATGTCAATTTTTTTAGTTTTTCTTTCCGTTGTACAGAGTAGCCGCTAATGATGCATGGTCTTGTTAATATCAGTTATGAAGCAATGCTACGGCTTGTCATTGAGACCGAACAACGAAAAAAACACAGTATAGACGCGATTATTAATACAACATTTGGCGGTTTTCTAGGGTTGCCTTCTTCCATGATTGATATGTTGGGGCTGAAATCCATCCCGCCGGATTCTTCAGAGTCAATGTCTGAGAGTTGTTACCAAGCAACAGTCCTCTGGGATGATGAGCGCCGTCTGATCCCTGTCAATGTGGTGATGGGTGAGCCTATTGTCGGTATGGGGCTGTTACAGGGTTATTCGCTACAAATTCAGGTGACCCAGCACGGTCTTGTGACGGTAGATCGGATTCGCTGAGCTTACAGGTTCTTGTTCAAAATAGCTTTAGCGGCACTGGGATCTAACTGAAAGGTTGCCAGACTATGTTGCCAAATGGGTGCTACATGTTCAAAGTCATTGGTAATGCCGCCAATAATATAGCCAACATTGTTATCTTGTCCGGCGATCGCCATCATGCGTTTGTGGTTTTCTGATTCTGCCGATGGCCGAAAGAGAAAATGGCTTTTTGTTTCATCGCCAAGTTTTAAACTTAAATCAATGGTTTCCGCTTCCGTCCAGAGGGTTTTGGCATAGGCTCTGACAGCAGCTTCGGTGATGGATGAGGCAAAAAGTTTTTCGGTTTGTTCAAATTTAATCCAAATCAAACTCAAACTTTCAGACTCGGCATACTCCACAAAAATCGCTTCAGTCGGTGTAGCACGATAAAGTTGCCAGTGCTGAGGGATATCTATTTGGAATGCAGCTTGGGGATGCTTATAAATTTTGTATGTTGTTGATGCTGAGGCGATCGCCGTTGTGGGCTTTAAATCTGGCAGTAGAAGTGTTTCAGCTAAAGGCTTAGATATGGGCGAACAGGCGAATATCATGATGGCGATCGCCCCCGTTAAGTAATGCCGTGACAAAAATAGAATGTGTTTCATCTGTGTGGTTACCTTCTTTTGTCCCGACTTATTAACTCCAGCGTCTTATCTCGATATTTGTCAAAAGTCCTAAATGGAACCCTCTAACTAAAAAGCCCCACAAACTAAAGTTAGTCGTGGAGCTGCACCTCAAAACAAATTTATTTTTAACTTAACCCTGACAAATCATCCTTACTTAGCAGGATCAAGCTTGGAAATCTCAGCTTCCATTTCTGCTGCAATTTTAGATTCAAGCTCGGCAGAATCAGTTTCCATGTACACACGCATCAGCGGCTCAGTACCTGAAGGACGTAGAAGCACCCAGCTACCATTTTCTAGATAGAGCTTGACGCCATCTTTGAGGCCGACTTCTTTGACACCCAAGCCAGCAACCGTTGCTGGAGGGTTAGATTTGTAATGATCGAGCGTTGCTTTCTTGTGAGCATCTTCGAGGTGGAGATCAAGACGCTTATTAAAGAGAGGGCCATCAGCTTCTGAAATTGCCTCTTCTACCAATTGGGACAAAGGCTTACCTTCGTAGGCGATCGCCTCAGCCACAAGCATGTCAGCAAGAATGCCGTCTTTCTCAGGAATATGGCCGAGAACACTCAAACCACCAGATTCCTCACCACCGATAAGCACATCAGTTTCGCGCATCTTTTGACCAATATATTTAAAGCCAACTGCTGTTTCGTAAATATCAATGCCGTAAGAAGCCGCAACATTATCAAGAAGATGAGTTGTCGCGACAGTCCGAACAATCGCACCTTTCTGACCCTTGTTTTTAAAAAGGTGTCGAGCCAGCAACAGTAGGATTGTGTTGGGAGTTAGAACATTGCCCAATTCATCCACAACACCAAAGCGATCGCCATCGCCATCCGTTGCGAGACCGAGATCTGCGCTATCCGCTTTTACCGCATCAACTAAGCTAACAAGTTGGGATCCTTTAGGCTCAGGCATGCCGCCACCAAACAACACATCACGAGTGGTATTAAAGGACTCTGTTTCACAACCGCAGTGGGCTAGAACCTCATCAAGGTAACCGCGAGTCGTCGAGTACAGCGCATCGTACTTCACCTTGAGGCCCGCAGACTTGATGCGCTCTACATCGATCAAGGTGTAAATAAACTTGAGATATTCAGGCTTGGGATCAAATCGAGAAATCTTGTCGCCATTCTTGCCAGAAGGCATCTCATCCGAAGAACTGGCGATATTTGCCACGATAGTATCGGTAATTTCTGGTGTCGCAGGCCCCGCATAATCAGGAATATATTTAATGCCGCAGTAGGGAGCCGGATTATGACTGGCTGTAAACATCAAAGCGCCAGCCGAATTTAAAAACTTTGCATTATAAGCAATGACAGGAGTCGGACAATCCCGCTCAACAATTTTTACTGTCCAACCGAGATCCGCGAGTACTTCTGCCGCCGTTTGGGCAAACTCATCCGCAAAAAAACGAGGGTCATAGGCAACCAAAACAGGTTGATCTTTACTGTAGGCTGTCTCTAGATAGCTGGCGATCGCCCGAGTGACCTTACAAACATTCGCGAAAGTAAAATCGTCGGCGATGATGCCACGCCAACCGTCAGTGCCAAACTTAATCGGAGGATTGCTTGCGATACTCATGGATTAAAAATTGAGATTATTAAAAAATCACCATTATCTTATCCGGATGCGGGAAACTTCTTTGGCGCTTTTTTTTACAAAATTGGCTCTAAAAGGCTCTTTTTCGCGATGTATTAGATATTATTGGGTTTATACTGACCCCATACAGTAAAAAGTAATAGGCGAAAGCTGTCATATATAACCATTAGGCGGCGCGATTTTGTCTAGACTTACTTTAAAATCAAGTTTATTTAGCAACAATCTCCACTACTAGAGGAGTCAAAAAGCACCGTGGCAACAACAGACAACTTTCAAGACACACCAACCCAAACTACCGAGCAACTCCAGCAGGAATTACAACTCCGTGACCAGTTGGTACAACAACTTTCCCAAGAGCTTTTTCGCCTAGTCAAGGGTAACGACGAGTTCACACCCCAGCCCGAATTTTCAGAGCGCCACCAAGCCGAATTGCGCTTACTCCGGGAGCAACTCCAAGAAGTCGAACAGCAGGTTTCCTTCTATCAAGAGCAGCTCACCCAGAAGGATCAGGAGATTTATCAACTGCGCCAATCGGTCCAAGAACTCAGCGATCGCAGTCGGATGCTGGAGCAAGTTGTCCAAGAGCTACCTCAGATTTATCGTCAGAAATTTGCTGAAAGAATGGCGACTGTTCGCGATAAAGTAGAGAAGCTGCAAAACGAGAATCGTCAGCTCCACGCAGAGTTACAGAGCGTCAGTTATCGCCTAGCAGTGAAAAATCGTCGTCATAGCCTGTCTGAGATTGAACTACCCACATTTAACCCCAAAGGTGGCAGCCCCATCCCGACCTTCGGCACTGTCTAAGGTTGTTCTTCTTGTTAATGCCGACCTCAAACACTCTGGTAAATTAATTTCCGCTTCGCCTGTTACAGAGCGAATGGTGAAAGCTTTCAAACAAGCTATTTTGAG
>CAZXBK010000249.1:0-5091 GCA_964638765.1 uncultured Synechococcus sp.
TAAAAAGCTTGACACAAGATCGTTAAAGTCACAATAATTGTAGTTTGTGTGAATTAGTAGAGAAACCAACCCTTGGCTAACGTAGTTGTCATTGGTGCCCAATGGGGTGACGAAGGAAAAGGAAAAATCACGGATTTACTTAGTAAGTCCGCCGATGTTGTCGTGCGCTCTCAGGGGGGCGTTAATGCAGGACATACTGTCGTTGTGCAGGGACAGACTTTTAAGCTTCATCTAATCCCTTCCGGCATTTTATACCCAGATACAGAATGTGTCATTGGCTCCGGTACAGTCATTGACCCCAAAGTCCTCCTCGAAGAAATTGCCCAGCTCCATCAGCTTGGTGTTTCGACTGATAATCTTTTCATTTCCCAAACTGCCCACGTGACGATGCCCTATCACCGTCTGATTGATAAGGCCTCTGAAGAAATGCGCGGCGATCGCAAAATTGGCACAACCGGACGCGGTATTGGGCCGACCTATGCCGACAAATCTGAGCGAACAGGTATTCGGATTCTTGATCTGATGAATCTGGCTGAAGACGACGAGAAATTCCGCTGGACGATTGAATACAAAAACATCATCCTTGAAAAGCTTTACGAATTAGACCCCCTTGATGCAGATGAGGTCATTGCAGAGTATCGCAAATACGCAGAGAAGCTTCGTCCCCATATCGTCGATAGTTCTCTCAAAGTAGCCCAAGGTGTCAAAGCCAAAAAGAATGTCTTGTTTGAAGGCGCTCAAGGCACATTACTGGACATCGACCATGGTACATACCCCTATGTAACATCTTCCAACCCTATTGCTGGTGGTGCTTGTGTCGGCGCTGGCGTTGGCCCCACGATCATTGACCGCGTTATCGGTGTCGCAAAAGCCTATACCACTCGCGTTGGCGAAGGCCCTTTCCCGACAGAACTCGAAGACGAAATTGGTGAACTCCTCGGTAATATTGGCGCAGAATTTGGCACAACAACTGGGCGTCGCCGCCGTTGCGGTTGGTTTGATGCCGTGATTGGTCGTTATGCCGCACGTATTAATGGTCTTGATTGTGTCGCAATTACTAAGCTAGACGTACTCGATACCCTAGAGGAAATTAAAGTTTGCGTTGCCTACGACATCGATGGCGAAACTTGTGAACATTTCCCCAGTAATGCTACATTATTTGCTCGTTGCAAGCCCGTTTACAAAACGATGCCCGGTTGGCAGCAACCAACGACTGAATGCCGTTCCCTTGAAGAGTTACCAAAGGCAGCTTTGGCTTATCTAAAATTCCTTGCGGAGTTGATGGATGTGCCGATCGCCATTGTTTCTCTTGGTGCAGGTCGTGAGCAAACAATTATCGTTGAAGACCCGATTCATGGTCCTAAGCGAGCATTGTTGGATCGTAACGGCGAACCAGTAGCCTAAGGCGCATCGCTTTATTTCTAACTTTTTATCTCTTAACTCCTATTTATTTGGTAATTTTCTATGTCTCTAACTATCGAATGTCAGCCCCGCCCCGAAGGCGTAAACCCCCGTGCTCTCCGTCGTGATGGTCTTCTCCCTGTAAACCTTTATGGTCACAAGGGCGCTGACTCTGATGTATTTGTTGTGAACTACAAAGAAGCATTAACTTTACTCAAGGAAGCAACCCCTAATGAGACTGTTGTTGAGCTAAAAACTCCCGACTGGTCTGGTTCTGCTGTAATTCGCGAAATCCAGTCCCACCCTTGGAAGCGCTTTCTTTACCACCTCAGCTTTTTCCACACAGACGCTGCGTAATTTGAACGTAATTCGTAAAAATTCAATTTAGGTAAGATATGGAGGGCAATTTTCAGCCCTCTTTTTTGTGGCGAAGATCGAGCATAAAAATATGACAGAAGCAACTCAAGCTTGGACAAGACGACATATTTTGTCACTGATAGATTTTTCAGTTGCTGAGCTAGATATGATTTTGCAGACAGCAGTCAGTTTTCGCGATGTCTTGTTTCGCCGAATGAAAAAAGTCCCGGCGCTACAGGGGCAAGTGGTCACCAATATGTTCTTTGAGCCATCGACGCGGACTCGCAGTAGTTTTGAGTTGGCGGCAAAACGTTTGTCGGCAGATGTAATGAACTTTTCGCCTGGTTCTTCATCCCTTAGCAAAGGGGAAACTATTCTCGATACCGCAAAAACTTATTTGGCGATGGGGGCAGATATTATGGTAATTCGCCATAAACAATCGGGAGTTCCCCAAGCGATCGCCCAAGAAATGGATCGGATCAAATCCGGCGTTAGCGTACTCAATGCTGGCGATGGACTCCATGCGCACCCCTCCCAAGCCCTGCTAGACCTATTTACGATTTGTCGAGTTGTTAATCCCGAAAATCCCCACTGTGAACTGCTTAAGGGAAAAAAGATTGCCATTGTCGGAGACATTGTTCATTCGCGAGTTGCGAGGTCAAATATTTGGAGTTTGACAGCCGCAGGAGCCGAAGTTCATCTGGCAGCACCTCCAACTCTATTGCCAGAAGTTTTCCAAGAATTTTCAGCAGGTTCAGAGCGGCAATTATTTGTACATTGGGACATCGAATCAGCAATTCGAGATGCAGATTTTGTGATGACACTACGCCTTCAACATGAGCGAATGACAGCTCACCTTTTGCCTAGCTTGCGCGAATATCATCAACAGTTTGGGATTACAGCAGAGCGATTAAAACTTTGTAAACCAGAGGTAAAAATTCTTCATCCAGGCCCAGTTAATCGCGGTGTTGAGCTGGCCTCGGACATTATGGATCACTCAGCTTTAAGCTTAGTTTCAGAGCAAGTAACCAATGGCGTAGCAGTAAGAATGGCATTGCTTTATCTCATCGGTAGCAGCAAAAACAATTAGTCTATAAGTGTAGTGTGTGTTAGCGAAGCGTAACGCACAAAATAAGCTTTCAAAAGGCGCGTTACATTTCATTAACGCACCCTACTACTGAGCTGTATTCAGTAGAATCTCCATGAGAAGATCGACTTTCTCTTCAAGACTTTTCAGTCGTTCTTCCGTATTCGAAGTATGGTTTTTGGGAACTTCTAGATTCTGAATGAGCGCCAAAAGATTTTTCCAGCTTTTTCGGCATTTAATACCATATTTTTGTTGATACGCTTGATAGGCTCCATCGTAGCTACCAAAAGTCTTAATCAGATATTCTTTCGTGATTTTTCGGGGCGTTAGAAGAGCTTGTGGTTTAGTTTCTTTTGGATTAGCAAGTTGATCTAACTTCTTGTATAAGTGGGCGGCGATCGCAAACACTTGTGAAGAGTTTTTTAGATCATCTTGGTGAGCCTTTAAATCCTGTTGATTAAGGTCTTCTAACTGATCAATTATTTTGCTAAATCTCGACATAAATTTTCTCTCTCTTCTATTTATCTAGCAAATCTTTCTGGAGAGACGCAATTCCTGAACCGAGTTGAGGCTTATCAGGATCAGGCTCGAAAGAATTATCAATCACACCATAATCTTCTGGATCATCAGAGAAAAATGTAGATTGGAAAAATGACCACATAATTGAAAACTTACCAAACAAACTTTTCGTTGATTGGACTTTTTTTGCTGCAACCTTGGCTTCTAGGTCAATTTGTTTTAATTCGTTGGTCAAAATATCTCGCTGTTGCATTGCCCGCAGTTTTTCTTGCATGATGCGTTGCTTTTCGAGAGTGATTGCCCGCATATCTTCTTGAAGCAAATTCAATTCAGATTGGAGAGTATGGTTCAGGTCTTCCTGAGTTTGAATATCTTCATGCAGTGACTCAATGCCTTCGCGATATCTTTGGTTCCAAGCTTGCAAACTGCCGCGCGATCGCCGCATTGTTTTAATAACATCAACCGCTAGCTGCAAGGATTCATCATCACACCTTTCCTTTGCCAATTTATAGAGGTCTTTGACTTGCCGCTCCAGCCTTTCTTCTGTGGAATGTTGAGTCATTCTGAGTATTGGAAAATTAGTGTCTTCGGTACTCTAGATGATTTGCCTTAGAAAATCTGTGATCTGCTGCATACAAACTGAGTCGCTCGATGCAGAACAAGGCTAAAGACTTTTTGAGGCAAAGTTAAAATGGATCTATCGCTCATTTTCCAGCAAGGGCATTTTTTATGAAAACAAAATCGATCATATTGAGTGCTTTAGTAGGTGGGCTAAGCTGTTTGATTTGGATGCCAACTGTACAAGCTCAAGAGGCCCCAGGCTCGGCTTGTGACAATGAACCTGCAGGTATTTTATTTGATGAAACGATACGACAATGGCAAGAAATTAATCGCCTTATCTGCGAAGACCAATGGGAAGAAGCCACTGCTCTAATGCATCAGATGACCCTAGAGCGAAAGGATGATTTCGGTTGTCCACTTTGTAAGGTCACATTGCCTCTTGGAGAAGCGTTACGGCAAAAGTGGCAGTGGCAAGAAGCATTTGAGTTTTACAATTTTGCCCTATCTAGCCCAGTCGTTTTGGATGGTTCTGAATATGACTTAATTGGCCATCAGCTGGTTATTCACGGACAGTATTACGAGGCTCTCGATGCGTTTCGTTTTTTAGCCGAAGACTTTTTTTTAAATTATGAAGATGGCACTGCTTACTCCTACACTCGATTAGGAGATTGGCTTAGCTCTCTAGAGCGGTGGGATAAGGCTCAAATTGCCTATGAAAAAGCTCTTACTTTTAACCCCCAAGCACCTTTTGCTTACCAAGGTTTGGGATTGGTTCTAATGGAATACGAGCAATGGGAAGCGGCGATCGCCGCCTTTGAAAAAACACTAGAATTTCATCCCACTCTGACAGAGCCAGTTGAATATATCGAAGAAGCTCGCAAACATCTCTAGCCTTAGTCACCTTCGGTTTTCCTGTGCTGATTTTACAGTTCGTTTTGGGTTATACCTAGAAGGTAACGAAATGTAACGAGTGGTTTTTCATGGCAGGGCAAACAGTCGCGGTAATCGGTGCAGGGATTGGTGGTTTGACCGCTGGGGCGTTACTGGCAAAGCGTGGCTATGACGTGACTGTTTATGAGCAGGCGGCGATCGCCGGAGGTTGTGCTTCTACTTTTAAACGGCGGGGATTTACGTTTGATGTGGGGGCAACTCAGGTTGCAGGGTTA
>CAZXBK010000250.1:0-5046 GCA_964638765.1 uncultured Synechococcus sp.
TCCATTGATTCACTTTGCTACTCACGCCTAGCATTACTCTCTTGAAACTCTCAGATTTTTAATTATTTGTAGTCTTCTCTGCTCCAATTGGTCTACTTGCCAAGGTGATTCACTCAAAAAGTGATGTAGACATTGCTCATTCCTTAAACCTACTATCTTTGCGATGGCCGGTAGAGTTTTTCTTTTGATATCGCTCAGCAAACCCCAATGGATGTATTTGAAACTTTCGTAACTGCGTACCTCAGTGAATAAGTCTTGATAAAGTTTGCAATAAGTATCAATACATTGAACTGTGGCTTTCGGTTTTCTTGGCTGAACCATCGTGACCATACCAATTTCATCATCTCTTTCCATCCTAGACTGACAGAAGAGGATTATTTTGGCGATCGCCACCAAATCACATAAAAATAGGGAACGCCTCACCATGAGACGTTCCCGCAAGAAAGCATAAATAAATTTGAAATGAAAATGAAATAGTTAGCCGAACCAGCTATCAACGCTATGGTCAGGCATTGGTGACTTTAGTAATCTTTAAGATACGCTTTAGCCTCTTTACAATCGATGCTGTCGCAGTTGCCACCTTCTTGAGCCTGCTGCTTGAGTACCTGTCTTGCCCAAACTCTTTGCATTGCGGATAGAGTTCTGTTGCGTTGCTTATCTTTAATTGCCATTGTTACTACGCTCCTTACTGAATACATAGCGACTAAACTGTATCAATCGCTACACTATTTATAGCATTTTCAAGATTTCAATATCTGCAATCTCAACAGGTCTTAACAAATACAGTGGCAACAATTAGCTTTTCTTATGTTAAGTTCAGTCATATTTAAAAGGTATTTTTATCATGGCGAATTTTCTCAAAGCTTTTCTAGCTAAGCAATTAGGACATCCATCTGGCTGGTTTGGTCAAATGCTTCTGCGCCTTCTCAACCGTAGTAATCAAGCGATGAACGATTTGACCTTGCGGCAATTGGCGTTAACGGAAAATCTACACGTCTTAGAGATTGGGTTTGGTGGTGGCGATTTGATTCATCGCTGTTTGGCTGCTGAGAAATCTTTGATATTGACTGGCATTGACCCGGCGATCGCCGCCATTGACTTTGCAAACAAGCGTTTCAAAGGGGCATTGCAATCAGGACAGCTACAACTTGCCCAAGCCCCCGGCGAAAAGATTCCGTTTCCCGACGCATCTTTTGATCGCATTATGACCGTCAATACCCTTTATTTTTGGTCAGAACCGACGCAAGTTTTAGCCTCTTGCCAACGAGTACTGAGGCCTTTAGGAAAACTGGTGATCACCTATAAAAACAAACAATTTCTCGAAAAAACCGAAGCAACAAACTATGGCTTTCAAGCCTACGACCCCCACGAAGTAGAACTGATGTTAGAAAAAGCTGGTTTTGCAGACATCCAAACTGTGGCGGCAGAAAGTCCCTTTGATGGTCAGTTTTTTTGCACCACTGGCGTTAAACCATAGAAATCTACGATGCCCTAGAGGCAACCAATCTACAGGTTCAGATTTTGGTATCGCCGTGATGATGTACTGTCTTTTTGTTTAACTGCTGAGATGTTGCCAAAGTCAACTGATTAGCTGTATTTCTCTGAGCCTGATCCTAACTTCTGTTTATCTGAAGAATTCTTTGCAAAGTAAAAAGTGCAGTCGAATATTCAACATTCCCTTTACCCCATTATGCCAATCAAAAGCCGCCTCCCAAACCTATTGAAAGACGGTTTCACTCGTATTAACGATGATCCAGCATTACAAAATTAATTTCTAAGGCACAACAAGCACAGGGCAAGGTGAAAGATTTGTGACTTTGCTGGTGACACTCTCCGCAGCTCCATCTTGGGTTAGACCCATACCTCGACAACCCATCACGATGAGATCTGCTTCAATTTCATCTGCCACATCACAAATCGTAAATGATGGCATTCCCTCTCGTTCGATGGTGTCAGACTCAATACCCGCCTTTTCAAATAGATCATGGGCACCGTGGAGCAATTTTGCAACTGCCTCCTCCGAGTTCATGACATTAGCTTCGCCGGGTTCCTTTGGCTCTACTACAGACAGTAGTACCAGACGACTTTGAAATGCCTTAACGAGATTCACCACCGTCTCTGCCGCATCACGGGCTTCACGACTTTGATCAATAGGGAAAAGAATCGTTTTAAACATAAGTAAACCTACCTCCTCGACATAGCTCCAGTAAGATCTGCTTGGAGATACTTGTTTCGGAAACTGAACTCTAGTTTAATTCTGAAGGAAAAGGGCTCTTCTTCTGAAGAGAAGATGACAGAACTTTATAAAAAGCAAGTAATTGGAGGATCTTAGTAGTGGCTAAGAAAACTGTTGCCAATCTCACGCAAGGTGACTTGGAAGGAAAGAAAGTTTTTGTACGGGTAGACTTCAATGTTCCCCTAGACGATAGCGGCAAGATTACCGATGATACTCGGATCCGTGCAGCACTGCCTACTATTAAATACCTCACAGAAAAAGGTGCAAAGGTTGTCCTCGGCAGCCACATGGGTCGTCCTAAGGGCGAAGTAAAAGAATCCATGCGTCTCACGCCTGTTGCAGCGCGTCTTTCCGAGCTTCTCGGTCAAGATGTTGTGAAGTGTGATGACTGCATTGGGGATGCGGTTTCTATTGCGGTTTCTGGCTTAGGTAATGGTCAAGTTGCATTGCTTGAAAACCTCCGCTTTAACCCCGGCGAAGAAAAGAATGACCCTGAGTTTGCAAAAGCCCTTGCAGCTAACGCAGACATCTACGTTAATGATGCATTCGGTACTGCTCACCGTGCTCACGGTTCTACTGAAGGTGTAACTCACCACGTAGATACTTCCGTTGCTGGTCTGCTCATCGAGAAAGAGCTTAAGTTCCTCAAGGGTGCGATTGAAGCGCCTAAGCGTCCTTTAGTTGCAATTGTTGGTGGTTCTAAGGTTTCCAGCAAAATCGGTGTAATCGAGACTCTCCTTGAAAAGTGTGACAAGCTTCTCATTGGTGGTGGCATGATCTTCACTTTCTATAAGGCTCAAGGTCTGTCTGTTGGTTCTTCCCTTGTTGAAGACGACAAGATTGAACTTGCTAAGTCTCTACTCGAAAAGGCTGATGGCAAGATTCTTCTGCCTACTGATGTTGTTATTGCTGACAACTTCGCGCCTGATGCGAATGCTAAGACTGTTAGCGTTAACGAAATCCCTGATGGCTGGATGGGTCTAGATATCGGTGCTGATTCCGTTAAGGTCTTCCAAGAGGCTCTTGATGGTTGCGGTACTGCAATCTGGAACGGCCCCATGGGTGTATTCGAATTTGATAAGTTCGCTGTCGGTACTGAGGCGATCGCCAACTCCTTGGCTGGTCTGACTGCTTCTGGCACAGTAACTATCATCGGTGGTGGTGACTCTGTTGCTGCGGTTGAGAAGGTCGGTGTTGCTGAGAAGATGAGCCACATTTCTACTGGTGGTGGTGCAAGTCTTGAGCTTCTCGAAGGCAAAGAGCTTCCCGGTATCGTTGCGCTAGATGAAGCGTAAAGTTTTAGTTTTATAACTAGAAACTTTGGATTCCCCTCAATGATTTTATTGAGGGGATTTTTTATAAAAAATAGGGCGGCGATCGCCAAACTTTGTGCAATTATTAACGTCTTAAATTTTTAAGCAGAGCTTGTAGGTTACGATTCGTTGAATCTTTGAGAGTATAGTTTTCATTTTCTGACGATTCAGCCGTAACAGGAGAAACTGTATTTTTATCTGTTCCACCAAGCTCTTCCAATATTTCAGAGACTACAGTAGCAAGCTCTTCTTTGCTTTCTGATGACAGCTCCCCAAGCATGCCCTCCATACTGAATATCCAGATATCGAAAGTCTCTTCAATAGAAGTTTTGTTGTAGCTATAGTAATTATCTAAATCTGTTAAATGTTCTCTAAAATAAGTAAATGAAGAAATAGAAGTTGGATGTACAGAAATCAAGACAAGACTGGCATCAAGTCTAGTATTTCGTTCATAGCTAGAATCCTCTACGATGCTTTGTAATAAAGAAATAGAAGTTGCTGATTGTGGCTCTAGTTTCCCTAGTGCAGAAGCTGCATGGATACGAAAAGAAATTGGGACATCTTCCATCTCAATAATATTCTTCAATTCGTCTTTTACAGAAGGATAATCGGCACCAATTTCTCCTAATACTATTGATGCATAGTAGGGACTATATGGATTAGCTGTTTGATCTTCAAAGTTCAGTATAGAAATCAAAGCAGTGATTGTTTGGTCTAGATTTGAGTCTGCTTTTTCAAAGTAAGAAATCGTCTCTTCGCCTAGAACTTTATCCTTATGTAGTAATGGTAGAAGCAATGTATTTAGGTCTATATCTTCTAAGCGGGCCAGAGCATTTAAGGCATTTAATCTAAGGAGTCTATTTTCATTGTTATTTTCAACAATGATTGAATATATATTAACTAGCTGGGAATTGTCAGAAGTTAATGCTGGTAAAAAGCTGATTAAAGAACTGCGAATATTATTGTCAACAGTTTGGCTATAAAGCAATTTTGTCAAAGTCTCTAATGCTTGGTCACCGCAGTTAATGAGTCTTTCTTTCGCCATCCCCTCAAGGTCAGAACTATTACTGTAGGAGTAGTGGGGCAGATTTTGTAGCGGATTACTAGGAAGCTCTAAAAGTGGCTGATTTGTTCCGAAACCAGAAAAAGAGGGAGGAACTAGGGGACTAGGAGGGAAAAAGCGAGGTAAACCACTATAGTTTTGGTAAATATTAGACCTATCTAGATCTACAATAATTTGTTCTTCTGTACAACTCTGAGCGAAGACAGGTTTAAGCAATATCAGCGAACAAACCGTTGCCATACTAAGCACGAGCTGGCTTTTTTTGATCATAAGTTTCAAGTCTCTATAAAGATTAGAGTTTAAAAAATAATTTTAGCTGGCTTTTTCGTGCTCCTTAAGCAGTTTTGACATTTATAAAATTTTGGTGCAAATCAAGTAATATAGTCAGTCTCAGCAAGGTTATGACAGAATATCAGTGAGAGCTTCGAGAGATG
>CAZXBK010000251.1:0-4889 GCA_964638765.1 uncultured Synechococcus sp.
TTGCTAATTGTGTTATTGCCTCCTTCTTTGCGTTTGTTAGCATATAACTGGCTAAAGCAGTTCGATCCTAGAGCTAAAGCTGCTTAAGCGTAATTAATAGATAAGTAGCTAGAGTCCTTGTAAAGACATAACTATCTTGATCACTGCCAGCCCAAAAAACCAGATATCTGACTGGCTAAGGTCAAGGAATCAAAAGGTTTGTTGATTACCCCTTTCGCCCCAGCTTGATAAAAGCTATTGCGATCGCTAGCCTGTGCTTTTGCCGTAATAAAAATAACTGGTATATTTTGGGTCTGAGGATTATCCAGTAGTTTTGCTATTGTTTGTAGCCCATCAACCTCAGGCATCATCACATCTAAGAGGATGACATCGGGTTGCTCTTTTTCAGCTATGTGTATTCCTTCTAAACCGCCAGAAGCACTAATCATCGACCAACCAGCTTCAGATTCTAAACAGAACTGAGCCAACATTCTAATATCTTCCTCATCATCGATGAATAAAATACACCTATTCTTCATTGCAATCTGAATTACTTAACAAAAGAGGATTTTAATAGATTAAACGTGAGTTTCTTATGAGTAAGTATTTAGATACTAACTAATATCTTCCTTAGATTAGATGAAATAGCTCACTCTCTAGGTATTAGAAAGTAAAATGTGCTTCCTTGATCGAGAGTACTTTCTACCCAAATTTTGCCTCGGTGTTGTTCGACAATGTGACGACATATAGCCAACCCTAAACCCGTCCCCCCTTTTTTGCGAGAGTCAGACGCATCAACCTGTTGAAAGCGCTCGAAAATTGTTTCCTGTTTATCTTGAGGAATACCTCGCCCTTGGTCTTTAACTGAAAATAAAACTTGGTGATTTTTTTGCTGGCAAGCTAGCAGGATTTTGCTATTGGGAGGAGAGAACTTGATGGCATTGGTAATTAAATTGGTGAGCGTTTGGATTAAGCGATCGCCATCTCCCTGAAAGTCGATGCTTGCCATATTAATCTCTAGAGCAATATTGTGTTCTGTGGCCAACGGGCGTAAAGTTTCAACTGCTTGCTTAATTAAAGAGCTACTATTGCAAGGTTGCTTGGCAATTTTGTCTCTTCCCGATTCCATTCTTTCTAAATCGAGAATATCATTAACCAAGCGAACTAGGCGATCGCTATTTCTTAAAGCGATTTCCGCCATGCGTTTGCCTGAATCTGATAGGTCTCCTAAAAGTCCGGCAGACATTAGTTTGATTACACCATGAATTGATGTCAGAGGAGTTCGCATCTCATGGCTAGCAACGGAGACAAATTCACTTTTAATTTGTTCAGTGACTTTACGCTCGGAGATATCATCTACCAAAGAGAAAAATCCTTTGACTTTACCTTCTGAATCAAAATCAGGAATGTAAACAGCATTGATCCAGTAAGAATTGTCTTTTCCTTTAGCAAGCTGGTTTTCAAAAGTCACAACTTTTCCAGTTAATGCTGTTTCGACATAAGGAGCTATTTTCTGATAATTAACTTCTCCCCATAGTTCTTGCATCGGCTTACCAATGATATAAGCGCGAGGTTTTCCATACCAAGTCTCGTAGGTGCGATTGGCATAGCGGTAGCATTTTTGACTATCTATGTAGGCTATTAATACCGGAAGGGCATCAGTAATTAGCCGCAGATGTTCCTCGCTGCGTTGCCAAGACTGTTCTGCCTGAACGCGATCGCTAACATCAACGATTGTCTCCAAGACTTTGACAATATTCCCTTGTGAATCGAGAGTTGGTTCTCCTCGGCTTTCGACGTATTTTAAAGTACCATCTGGTAACTGCAAACGATAATTGAAATTCCACGGTATTCCTTGATTGTGTCCTTGCCAGAGAACATTTTTGACTAATAGTCGATCTTCCGCATGAACGCGCGCCATTATTTCCTGACAAGAAGGGATCGGAAAAGCGTGATCGAAGTCCAAAATCTCAAATAACTCATCAGACCAACTAGTTTTTTGAGTTTGATGATTAAATTCCCAACTACCAATTTTGGCAATTTTTTCCGCTTTAGCTAGTAATGCCTTGGAAGCTTCCAATTTTGCTAGGGTTTGTTGTCTTTCGGTAATGTCTTTAAGCATTACAGTAAATAGCATCCCTTCACTAGTTTGTAACTTTGCTACAGATGCTTCGGCTGGGAATTCCTGACCATTTTTTCTCAGACCAAATACTCTACTACTTCTTTGAGCCATTCGACGAGCGGGCTCTCTTCCTTGAGAAAATTTAGCAATATGTTGACGATGAATTTGGCGAAAAGCTTGAGGAATTAGGATATCTAGCGATTTCCCAATTACTTCTACTGCATGGTAGCCAAAGATTTTCTCAGCACCTTGATTAAAGAGTTGGATTTGCTGTTGTTCGTCTACGGAAATAATTCCTTCATCCGCATTGTCTAGAATTCCCGCTAGTTTTTGCTGGTTTTCTTGAAGTTGTATTTCGGTCTGCTTCCGTTCAAATATTTCTTCTGTTAGGAATTGATTCGCTTGAGACAATTCGCTAGTACGTAAAGTAACTAATTCTTCTAAATTATCTAGTAATTGTGCCTGAGATAGGGCAACTCCAATTTGATCGGCTAGTTGCTTCAGCAGTTGAATTTCAACTTCTTGCCATTGCCTCGTTTTACTACACTGATGGGCAATTAATAGTGCCTTTAATTTATCTTGAGAAAGAATCGGCACAACTAATTTTGCCTTGACACTGAATTGCTGAAGTAATTGCTTAATATCAGAATCAATAGAGGCAGTAACTAAATCATCAATCTGTAAAACTTTTCCCTGTCGATATCGGTTTAAATATTCCCCCATCAGTAGAGGATCTGCTAATTGATACCCCAACATCGGCGGGAAATTCGGAAGAATAGCTTCGCTAATCGGGATAGCTATATTATTGGGTTGGATTTCAACAATTAAAACGCGATCGCACAATAATAAGTGTTGAACTTCTGTTACGGCAGTTTGTAAAATAGCTTCGAGCTTGATCGACAGGCGAATTTTGCGTCCAATTTCGGCCAATAAGTTAGCCTGGAGATACTGCTGTTCGAGGCGATTCCATACCTGGCGCTGTTCAGTAATATCAATCCCTGTAGCAATAATAAAATTTACTTTTCCTGCGGAATTGAATAGAGCCGTATTCGACCAGGAGATAAGGTGACGACTACCATCTTTTGCCAACCAGTAATTTTCATATTTGTTAGGAACTTGTCCCTCTAATAATTTGGTAAATACTCTTTTAACTGCCAACTTCTCCTCAGGGACAATCAAGGTATCCCAGATCTGTTTATTTTTAATCTCTGCAAAGCTATAACCAGTAACTTGTTCGCAAGTATTATTAAAGCGAACTATATTTCCCTCTAGATCAATTACTGCCACTAAAGCTCCGACAGTATCGATTAAGGCATTAGAAAAGTCTCTCTCTTGCTGAAATTTGAGTTCGGCTTGTTTGCGAAGAGTAATATCAGTATGGGAGCCAGCCATTCTCGTTACATTGCCAGATTCATCTAGTAAAGCTTGTCCGCGATCCAAAATCCATTTGTAAGTGCCGTCTTTACAGAGAACACGATGTTCTGATTCGTAAAATGGGGTTTTCCCGGCAAAATGTTCTTGAATTAGCGCTGTTACCCACTCAAGATCCTCCGGATGCACCCTTTTCGACCATTCATCCAAAGAATTGTCTATCTCTTCTTCTGTGTATCCCAGCATTTCTTTCCAACGCTGAGAAAAGAAGACTTCGTTAGTCTGAACGTTCCAATCCCAAATACCGTCATTTGAACCTTTAAGTGCTAATTGCCATCTTGCTTCACTTGCTTGCAGAGCAATTTCATTTTCTTTGCGATCGCTGATATCTCTGGCTGCGGCATAGATTACTTTATCTTCTAAATAGGCTTTTGCCATCCACAATAGCCAACGATAATCTCCTGTTTTTGTTCGATAGCGATTCTCAAAAGAAATTGTGGTTTTTCCCTGAGCTAATTTCTCAACTTCGGCTAAAGTAGTCTGGCGATCTTCAGGATGAATAAAATCAATAAAAGGTGCAGCTAAGAGTTCAGTTTCGCTGAACCCTAATATCTTACTAAAGGCGGGATTAAGACGTTTAAAGTAGCCATCAAAACCTGCTAGGCAGAGCATACTAGGATTTAGGTTGAAAAATCTTGCTAATTCCTTATTATGTTTCTGGTTACTAACCCCATAATTTTCTTTTTTTTGAGGATTTAATGTTGTTGATTGCAATAAAGTTTGTGCATCAATAATTCCCAGGATTTCTTGGTCTTTGCCTAGTACAGGTAAATTATTAATTGAATTATCTTCCAGCTTTGCCCAAATAACATGTGGATCATGACACTGTTCTTCAGTGATTGTAATGACTGGCTGAGTCATAATTGCTTTGACAGTTACCGTTTCAGTGTCGGGATGCTGTGCTATTGCTTTTAGTAGATCACTTTTGGTAACTATGCCAATTATGATTTTCGAGTTGACGAGGAAACAATCAAGGGATTTATGATTGAATAGTGCAATTGCCTCTTTTAATGAGAGGTTAGGAGAAGTGATTGAAAAGCTAGTCTTAAGGTATTTTTTTATGCTCATGATTGGAGCAACATTCCGTTATTTAAGTACCTGATTTTAGACAAAGTTAAGTAAGCTAACTCAAAAAAACTGGAGCAAGAAGAGTTTTAGTTTACTGCCTACTTCGAATTATAGAATTAATGAAATCTTCAAAAATCATTTTAAGTCGCAAAACTTAACCTGAATTTAAAAAATATGTTTGTGAAGTCTAAAATAGTAGAAGGAACGAATGGAGCTAAAACACTACGATTAGCTTATGAGAATCTTGTTAGTAGATGATGACGAGCAACTGATGAATGTTTTGGCAAAC
>CAZXBK010000252.1:0-4846 GCA_964638765.1 uncultured Synechococcus sp.
CCATATCTGCCGCTTCGACAATTGCCGTTTTGAGACCACATTTCACCGCATGCAGTGCCGCACCATGACCGCCAACACCAGCACCAATAATAATCAAATCATAATCAAACTGTTCGCTCATGAAGTTTCTCTGCCCTCATCTTCCAAATTGCTTTAGTTAGCTTATCTCAATTGCCGTCATCAAACATAGACAGAGAGCATATTGGAGATATGTGACTTGCATTGTGAGTATTTTTCCCGAGAAAAATCAAAATCTTTTTATGATCACCTTTGGGAGAGTCAAAGTTAATCTCTCTAGACACTGCCTTCGCCTAAAGTCTTCTAATGCCACTTTTGCAGGCGACAAGAGACTTTTATCAGTGCTGAACCTTGCAGTTGAGCCATCGGCAAATTGTGACGCGATTCCTGTCGGGCTTACTCGCTTGAGTAGTAATTAACACCACTGCTTGCGATAAGATCATCAACCTTTGCAATCTTGGTTCTACCTAAAAATTAAACCTAAACTAAGATCCAGATATAACAGTGTGATTTTTTTGTCATTTTTTGATGTACCGCTAAACTAATGTGGTATTCATATGGTGACAACGGATAGCAAGCAATTATCAAGTGAAAAAGTCACCTGATACATTAGCCTGTAGTTCGAGTCTTAAATTTGAATTTACCAACAGGCGATAAATTGTGAGTCGGAGAGCGCGCTACTCCACATTAAGTAAATCTCAAGTTCTAGTTGAGACATAAATATTATGAGTGAAGGTATTGCATTTATCGGTGGTGTGTCTGCAGCTGGGTTAGCAGCACTTATTCTACTAAAAGGAACGGGTCTTCCTTCTCAACAACCAAATGCTGTTGCTACTCCACAAATGCCAGCGGTTGAATCCCCCCAAGCAGTACAGCAACCCATGCCGTATCCTTCCAACTACGGACAGCAGCTAATGCCGGAGTCTAGCCAAGCGCTGCAATTGGAAAATATGAATCTGGAAATGCAGATGGAAAAGTTGGAAGCCGACAATCAGCAACTAATGTTGCAAAATCAACAACTCCAAGTTCAACTTGAAAATTTTACGGCTCAGCAGCAGTGGAATTTGGCACAGCAACAAAACCAACAAGAAATCACACCCATCCCTCCAGCAGAACAAAACTCCCAGTCTGAATCACCGATAATCTGGGCTATAGGTGGGGCAATATTGACTGTTTGTGGTGGTGTGGTCACAGCCGGAGTTTTATCTTTGTTCGCTGCTCCAAAACAACGGCAAACGAAGGCGACACCTAGAACTGTTAATGTAATTCATCCTTATAATCATGGTCACATTCCCCATCCAGGGGCAATGAGACGTACTGAGCTTCTACCGCCACTATCTCGTACAGAAATGAGACGGGTAGAAGCAGCGGACTACGACGAGTTGTATTGATTAAATTAGTCTTTAAGTATTTAGTCTCCAAAATTTTTTGTTTTCGGCGATCGCCTGTGTCGTGAAGTTAGTTGCCCAGTGGCTATTATTTTATTCTTCAAGGTAGAAAGCGGTGTTGCTTAGGCATGGGGCGATCGCCGTAACGGATAGCGAAAAAATATCCAAGAATATCCACCTTTCAATAATTTAAAATAAGTGTTTTGGCAAATGAACGTTGGTGGATGCTCAGTTTTTGAGAACCCAAATTTTCTTTTGTTTTAATAAGGTCTTGTAATGATTGTTTTGGACGATCTACAACACATAGATTTTGAACAAAAAAATCAAGCGTTTGTTGACGAATATAACCAGATTCTAATAGCGCTGCTGAAAGACGAGCTTGATCTAAAGTACGATTTTGAGAAATCTCTAAAATCTGGTTTCGAGTAATTAGACCCGCTAAATAAAGGCATTTTTCTATTTTTATTTGATAATTTCTCGTCGCCGATTTATCTAAGATATCCTGCCAACTGGATACAAAAAAATCAGACGTTTGTTGTGATACCCAACCACGTAAGGCAAGAATTTCACCTAGTCGCAGATCCTGGTAATACCTTGTTTTTTGGTCGGCGAGGGCAAGATCTAATTGAGGCTTGGCAATTAACCCAGCTTCGACTAGAAGTTGCCCAATAGGTTGCTTTTTTGTTCTGAAAGGAGAAGGCTTTGAGGGTGGCATGGTGGCTCTTTCCAAAAATTATTTTCAAATTATTGGTAACAAGCCCTGATTGATCAACTTTTATGAATACACAAAAGAATTACGCAGTTGAAAATTTTGATGGCGTAGATCTTCTTAAATAAAATTTAAGGTAATCCATATTCAATAAGACTATAGGTCATTATTTTGATTTTTGTGTGGCGCTCAAGCTTCCTAAGCAAAATCTTTTTTCTTCTCAGTTTTTTGTGAAGGTAAGATTTAGAAAAATTCCTAAATAACGTACATTTACTTAGGTCAAATACCGAAGAATAAATACTAAAAAAGAATCACCCCCAGATTGTCTATCTAGGGGCGATCGCCAACCGTTTCAGCTGGCTAGATTTTGGTCTTTGTTATTAGAGAGAATTAACGCTAATCAAGTCAGTATTTTGCAACTGGCTTTTCGCCTCTACATGGGCGATCTGAGCTTGGCTAACAGTCGCATTCAATGTCTGAGTTTTTGCGTCGTACATCTGCATTAAAGCTTTGGGGTATAAACCAACAGCAATAATCAAGACAGTGAAGCAAGCTGCGATAAAGACTTCTCTGGGTCTTGCGTCTTCGTAAACCGCGTCGCTAGGCAATACACAGTCATTACCGAAACAGACGGGGATGCTACTCGCGTTGATGCCGCCGCCAGCTTTTTTGGGAGCACCAATCATACAGCTCAGCAAGTCGAGGTCTTTTTTGTAGAAAATCTCACGCAACATCGATAAGAGATAGATAGGAGTGAGAATTACGCCTACAGCGGATAAGAAGACGGTAATTGTGCGGAAAGTATTGCTGTAAATATCGCTGGTGGCAAGGCCGACAAAGACTGAGAGTTCGCCAACAAAGCCACTCATACCGGGCAATGCAAGGGACGCTAATGCACCGATGGTAAACAATGCGAAAACGGTAGGCATTACTTGTCCTAAGCCACCAATCTCTGCCAAAACCATAGTCTTGGTGCGGTCATAGGTTACACCTGCTAGGAAGAAGAGCACAGAAGCGATAAGGCCGTGGGAAAGCATCTGGAGCATTGCACCATTAATGCCAAGATCGGTGAAGGATGCTAGGCCAATGAGCACAAAGCCCATGTGGGAAATAGAAGAGTAAGCGAGACGACGCTTCATATTGGTTTGTCCAAAGGAACTAAAAGCACCGTAGACAATATTCACTACACCCAAAACCACGAGAACCGGAGCGAAATATACGTGGGCATCGGGCAACAGTTCGAGGTTAAAGCGCATTAGGCCATAGCCACCCATTTTCAGTAGTACGCCTGCAAGGAGCATGGAAATGGGCGAGGAGGCTTCACCATGGGCATCGGGCAACCAGGTATGGAGCGGGAAAATTGCGAGTTTGACACCGAAGGCAATCAATAAGCCACCATAGAGCCACAGTTGTAAATTGAGGGGGTACTGGTGCTCGGCGATCGCCGCGAAATCGAAGTTGGGGCCACCGGGAAGATTTAGGCTTAGGGCAAGGGCTGCAACGAGAATAAAGATCGAAGCGGCAGCGGTATAAAGTAAAAACTTCATGGCTGCGTAGCGACGACGTTTACCGCCCCAAATACACACCAAAAGATAAACAGGAATGAGCTCTACTTCCCACATGAGGAAGAACAAGAACAAGTCCTTCGCTGCAAATACACCAATCTGCGCGGCGTAGAGCAATAACATCAACGCAAAGAAAAGCTTGGGTCGACGGTTCACCTGCCATGCAGAGAACATTGATAAAGTTGTGACAAAACCCGCTAGCAACACCAAAGGCATCGAAATCCCGTCAACGGCTAGGCTCCAGTTCACGCCCAGAGGCGCAATCCAGCTGTAGCTTTCTGTCATTTGGAAACTTGCAAGGCTCGTGTCAAAGTTCTGCCAGAAGGCATAACACATGAGTGCGAAGTCAATTAAACCAACTAGAAGAGCGTACCAACGAACAGTCTTCCCTTCTTTGTCAGGAATTAAAGGAATAAACAGTGCGGAAATAGCTGGGAGGGCAATCATTGCCGTCAACCATGGGAATTGTTCTGCCATGAGTTGTGATTTTCTAATTGTGTAGAAATGTTGAGAATATTTGAATAATACCAAACTATCCCGCGCCTCTTTAAAGATCTAATCCTTATATGGTTGATAAATTTTGATAAATATGTTTACGCATCTGTTGGTATGAAAGGGTTGTGGCGATCGCCTCGTGAGTTTTCTAAACAAAAGACCCAAGCCCTATAAAAAAGCTTGAGTCCTGATTTTGTAGATTTGAAAATATGGCGGGATGCTAAGAGTCTTGAACCTTAACGCGGCGGGAAATGAGGGTAATGCCATCGCTACGGACAATAATGGCGGAGTACCAAACATCGCCTGGTTCTTCCGGTGCTTCTACCCGTTTAAAAATTCCACCAGCGGGAAGAATATCTAGCTCAAAATCCTCGGGATTACTATAGGTTCCTTCGCCGATAATCTCTTCTGTTGCGCCACCAAGCAAAATCTCATCACCGAGGGGATCATTAACAATGACATCAAAGCCAAAATCTTCTTTTGGTTGCACTGTCTCGGGAATAAGAACACTGACAGCAGGGGGATTGTCGCCACTTGTGAGGTCGGAGGCCTCGGACAAAATTTCCTGTTTAACGAGTTGGCCGTTCTCGAAATATTGCTTGGAACGGACAGTGCTGTGGAGGTGCGACCAACGTCCTTCTAATTTGCGAATACCACGGCTTTTCGTTTCG
>CAZXBK010000253.1:0-4829 GCA_964638765.1 uncultured Synechococcus sp.
TCCTTTCCACTCGTCGTCTTCTATCCCAAAACGCTTTCCACTGAGATGGAAAATATGACGCGCAGTACTGCCTGTTAACCAGAGAATACCTTTAGCTCTAAAGACTGATTTAGGTAGTTGATTATCCAAAAAATATTGAAATTTACGAGTATCTAAAGGCTGTTCGGTTTCAAAAGATACTGAGGTAAAACCATCTTCATCAATATGGTCGGAATGGTCATGGTGATGATGCTCGTGACTATGATCGTGATGATGGTGTGCGTGATCGTGCTCATGATGATGCCCGTGATTATCATGGCTGTGAGCATGCTCGTGATGATGCTCGTGATTGTGATGACTATGATCGTGGTGATGCTTGGAATGACTTGTTTCTTCTTGAAAATAGCGGTCAGACTCGAATAGACCAACACTGAGGATCAAAGGTAAAGCAGCATTAGCTTTGACTGTTTGTAAGATTTTTGCTTTGGGACGTAGCTGACGGATTTTATCCTCGATTTCTACTAATTTTCGAGGCTCTACTAAATCAGTTTTATTCAGTAAGATAATATCAGCGTAATTAATTTGCTGTTGAGCTGCAATACTTGTCTCTCTAGTTTTGGCATAAAAATTATCACAGTCAACTACAGTAATAATCGAATCTAGCCGGGTTTTTCCCCTGAGTTCTGTACTGAGAAAGGTTACTGCTATTGGTAAAGGATCGGCTATTCCCGTAGTCTCGACAACCAGATAATCTATTTTTTCTGGGCGATCTAGAATTTTATGGACAGTTTGCACTAGATCTTCATTGATAGTGCAACAGATACAGCCGTTATTTAGCTCCACAACATCGTCTTCATTAGAGACAATCAATTCGTTATCGATGCCGATTTCTCCAAATTCATTGACTAAGACTGCGGTTTTTAGTCCCTGCTGTTGAGTCAAAATGTGGTTGAGTAGAGTGGTTTTGCCACTGCCCAAAAACCCCGTAATGATGCTTACGGGAACGCCTTGTATCGATGTATCCATTAACTGATTTTTAAACAATAGTTCGTGATTATGATAACCATTCTCATGATAGCCTTGGGCTTTGAGAGCAGCAAATTGGTTCTCCAGAAAATTAGTTTGCGTATCAAGCTTTTTCCTTGTGCCAGATAAAGTTTCTAGCGACTGGTGAGCAGAACGTTATCCCAAAAGTTTTTAATGGATAAAAATCATAAAAGGGAAGTGGTAAATGATTGAAGTTTTAATAGCAGATCTTAGCTTATCTGCTCATGCTGAAGCGGTGATCCAATTAATGGATGAGTATGCACTTGACCCAATGGGCGGTGGTCGAGGTCTACCCGATTACGTCAAGACCAATCTGCCACAAGAGCTTTTAAAAAGAAAATCTGCTCACGTCATTCTCGCATTTGTTGATTCTCAACCCGCAGGTCTTATAGTTTGCTTGGAGGGATTTTCTACATTCGCTTGCAAACCATTACTAAATATTCATGATGTCATTGTTTCTTTCTCTTACCGTAGAAGGGGGATATCTCAATTGATGTTACAAAAAGCAGAAGAGATTGCACTCGATTTAGGCTGCTGTAAGATGACCCTAGAAGTCCTAGAAGGAAATCATGCTGCTCGATCAGCATATCAAGCATTTGGATTTGATGGCTATGAGCTAGATCCCAAAATGAGCAAGGCATTATTTTGGGAAAAGAAATTGGAAAAGGTTCCTAATAGTTGAGATGATCTGATTATTACTGTGTGCTTTGCAGATAGATAATAAGCGATTGAGCCGCGAATAAAGATGTGTTTACTCTATCCGTTAGGATGCAAATATACTCGCAGTTCTGTTAGACATAGCAAGACTAGAAATTTATAAATAAGTTGTTTTGGGCGATCGCTTGGTCTTTGAAAAGCAGGTAAAAGATGCGTCGTAATCGTTATAAAATCTTGCTTTCAATGGCATCAGAAGCTAAAACTGACCCATTTTCTGTTTCTAAGAGCTTGCCAATTTCTTTTGCCTTTACTGCATAGGATGGGTCATCAAGAAGTTGAGTTAATTGTTTGGCGACTCGTGAAGCACGATATTGTTTGCGAGAAATAGTTCGTGAAGTTCCCAAGCGTTCGACCCTAGCTGCATTATCTGGTTGGTCGTGGCTGTAGGGCATAACTAATGTCGGATGACCCGATCGTAAGGCTTGAGCCGTAGTGCCAATGCCTCCCTGATGGACGATCGCACAAGCATGAGGGAATATTTGACTATATGGCACATAGTCTATCGCCAGTATGTTTTGAGGTAGATTTTGGGGACGAGGATTTTTACCCATCAGCAATACAGCACGGCGGTTGAGAGTTTTTACAGCTTGAATACTTTCTTCGTAAAAGCGATCGGGACTCATAACTGCTGCTGAACCAAGAGTAAACACAATTGGAGGTTCTTCTTCGTCCAAAAATCTTGCTAGTTCTGGTGAGAGTTGTGTTTTTGGTTGATGACCGTCATAGAAGGCAAATCCAGTAAGTGTTGTGTTTTTTGCCCAATCTGGTTGTGGTTTAGCAAGCACAGAAGAGAACATTGCCAGCACAAGATGGGGAGAATATTTGTCGTCAACCAAAGGATTACCCTTTAATGGAGGCAAATCTAGTTCTCGGCGTAGTTGATGAATTGGTTCGACCAAAGAATTAGTAAAAGTTTTCGCCAGTAGACGAATACCTCGACTACTAATTGCATTTACAACTGGAAATTTTGCTAACCAGGGCAATATAGGTAATACAGAAGCATCATGAACAGAAAGAAACGCTAAGGGTTGTAAAATCACTGATATCCAAGGGATATTTAACTTCTCTGCTACCATCCGCGCTGCTAAAACTCCTTCCCCTGCAATAATGCAATCTGCATCTTGCGTAGCATTCATCAAATCTGTATAGGTTTCTCTTAGGTTTGCACAAACCCAATTCTTAATTACATACTCTGTCCCAGTTTTGAGATCCATCATCCGAGCCATTTCTTCAGGATCGTTAAGTGCTTTGTTATCAGGTCGCATGCGCTGAAATTCAAAACCTAGAGCTTCAATCTTTTGTTGATATTCTTTGTGAGTAGCAAAAATAACATCGTGACCGCGCTGGCGTAGTTCCATTGCGATCGCAATTTTAGGGTGCAGATCTCCCAGAGAGCCAATGGTTGTAATTACAATACGACTCATAATTTTTTGGATTAATCTCTTGCTTTACGAACTTACTGATCGCTGTGATGGTGTTATTCATTTTTAATGCGATCTCTATTTTAGAAATTTTGTTGGGTATTGTTTTGTTCTCAACCCAATCAACAGGATCTACAAATGGATTGATTAAAAGATAAACCGCTTAAAACTATTGCAAAGAAGATTATTTCCAGGCTTTGATAAATAGATTGATAGCTTCTTGCCATATTCCTTGCTCAGCAATCAATAGATCGACAGCTTTTTTGAATTCAACTTGTAAAAGTTGTTTCTGTGTTTCAGACAAGTTGAGCAGAGGGTCGCCTCGAGGATAAAATTCTTTTTCTATTTGTGTAGAGCTATAGTCATAGTCAATTTTGTTTTTACGATAAAGATGTTTTTCAATTTCGATATTTTGAAAACCAGAGTTTTGCAAAAGTTTAGTACATTTTTCTGGAGTCCATAATGGTCGAATAATATGAGGTAAGTCGATTCCAAATAAATCCTTACAGATTCTAACTCTAACTTCTGATAAGTGAGACCCCTTAATGGGAGAAGTAAATGCCAAACATCCTCCAGGTTTCAGCCAACGATAACACTTATTAAGCAGAGCTGGAATATCGCTGATATACACCAGTGCAGAACAGCAAAAAATAACATCAAATTGCTCGTCGTTAAAATTAATTAATTCTATATCCGATTCAATCAATTCTAAATTTTGTATGTCTTCAGCTTTGATTTTAGCTTTTGCCTGAGCTAGCATTCCTGATGACATGTCAACACCAATCACTGAACCTTTTTGTTTGAGTGCTTTGGCGGCGTTTATTGCTACTAACACCTGTTCCTGTAGCAAGATCAAGGATAGTTTGACCTGACTGGATGGGGACAAAATCTAATAATTTTTTAGCATTTTCAGGATGACCTCTTCCTTCAGAATCATAGGCTGTTCGTTTGTCGAAAAAATTAATTACCTGCTGTTTATACTCAGACATTACCTAAAATTTAAGCTAATTCTAATTTGATCCTAATTTAATTTTTTGAAATTTAGATACCAAGTAAATTGTAGGTTTTCGTCATTTGGAATAACTATGAAGTTTCTTAAAACAGAAATTAAGATTAATGCTAGTCCTGAAAGAGTTTGGTCGATTCTGACAGACCTTGAAAAATATGCTGAATGGAATCCCTTTATAAAAAAAGCAAAAGGAACAGTTCAGGCAGAGCAAAGACTGGAAGTTTTGATATCTCCGCCAAATGGGAAAGAGATGGTGTTTAAGCCCGTCGTAAAGTCTGTTATCGAAAATTCTGAGTTTATCTGGTTAGGTAGGTTCTTGTTTCCTGGCATATTCGATGGTGAGCACATCTTTAATCTTGAAAGCCTTGATGGTCAAACGCTGTTAGTTCAAAAAGAGAATTTTCGTGGGATACTCGTGCCAATGATGTGGAGTAGCTTGGATACAGATACTAGAGCAGGTTTTGAGTTAATGAATAAAGCACTAAAGGAAAGAGCAGAGAGTAAATAACTTGTTTCTAGCGATCGCCTAAAATCTTTTCAACCGTTCAAAAAACTAGCGATCGCCTATACCTTTTACTTTATTTTGAGAACGATTATCGTTATAATAAACTTTTGTAAACCATATTGCTTCTCTTCATTATGTTAGGGATTGATCA
>CAZXBK010000254.1:0-4814 GCA_964638765.1 uncultured Synechococcus sp.
GTTTGGCATTTTTCGTTGCCCAGTCCAAACGTTGTAACAGGGACTCGACTGCATCTTTTGTTTGCAACTGATCCTGCGTTACTTCACCGTCATAAATTGCTAGAAAGTCTTCCCCTCGCACCCATTCTGTTTCGAGAAAAAAGCTGAGGGAAATATCAGCGGCTTCACAATGCAAACCGTCAGAATTTAGCAGTAACGTTTCCGAATGATCGCACTCAAAGCTCCCGTGACAAATCAAATCCGCGTAGGCTTCCCGCAACTGGGCGATCGCCGCCTTACCCATATCGATAAAGGTTTCTACCGACATTTCTGTGCCAATGGGCGGATTAATATCTGTGCGACGCTCACAAAAATCGGGACGATTAATTTCGTTTAACCCACTCAGGGCGATCGCCTTATCGACGAGGGACTGGGGATCAACCGCACCATAGGCTACCGCTAATCCCGGACGACCATCTCGCCAAACCCGCAGCGCTGTACCGACTGATTCGGAACTTTCCAGTTGTTTTAAACGGTTAGATTCAAAGGTAACCGGGCGCGAAAAGGAGGAAGATTGGTAGACCTCTGCATCCTGCGCACCAGATTTTAACGCTGTGTCAATCAGCTGTTGGGCAAACGCTCGATTTAGTTGCATGAAATGTCTAAGCTTGTACTTCGGTCGGGGTGGATTCTGGATCTTCAGGTTCGGTTGGGGAGGCTTCAGTTTCAGCCGGAGTCGTTTCGGGAGTGGGAGGATTTAAAATGCGTTGTTGCAAAAAACGATCCGCCTCTTGCACTTTAAAATCACGGCCTTCTCGGGTAAACAAATCCCGCGCTCGCACAATAAAGGTGGTAGCTTGACGGGTATCACCGAGGGCTTGGTAACACACGCCAATATTGAAAACAGCTTCACTGAGCCTTGGGTCATAGATTAGCGCCTCCTCATAGGCGGCGATCGCCAGGGTATATTCCTCTTGTTTTTGGTAAACCACACCGAGGTTGTAGTGGGATAACGCATCGTCGGGGTCAAGATTAATCGCTTCTTGGAAGGCGACCAAGGCATCGTCTAGATCACCACCTTTGAGTTCTGCCACACCCAGTTGACGATAGGCACTAACATTTTCGGGATTGAGACGAATTGCCCGTTCAAAGCGTTTAGCTGCGCCATCATAGTTTTCTGCCTCAGCTAACAATAAGCCGTAATGATATTGGGTGAGGGCATTTTCTGGATCAAGGGATGCTGCACGACCAACCGTGTCTAAGGCTAGCTCTAGCTCATTTTCTTGGAGGTATAGCAAACCGAGTTGATAGTAAGCAGGAGAATAATCTGGATCAATTTCAATAGCGGTCTCAAAGTTGGCGATCGCTTCGGCTCGACTCCCTTCTTCGGCTAATAAAATACCAAGGTTGTTGTAAGCCTCCACATAGGTATCATCTAGCTCTAGGGTTTTAACGTATTGTTCTTTCGCAGCGCGGGATTGACCTTGGACATCATAGGCGAGACCAAGCTGAAAATAAGCATCAACAAATTCTGGATCGAGACGAATGACCTCCTGAAAAGCGGCGATCGCCGGACGCAAGTCCCCAAGGTCGTAGGATACCAAACCCAAGTTGTAATAGGCTTCTACAAACAATGGGTCATACTGAGCCGCATTGGCATAGGCTTCCTGTGCCTTACGGGGTTTTTCTGCCTCAAGGAAAAGTTCTGCCTGGAGATAATAAGCCATCGGCATCCAAGGGTCAAAATCGAGGGCAATCTCGACATACTTCGCCGCTTGGGTAAATTCCCGCCGTTGGTACAAATCCATTGCCTGCTGAAAAGCTTTACCCGCCTCCAGACTTTCTGTGTAGATACCGTTAAGAACCTGTTTATTGCCGACAAGCTGACCAGATTTCGCGGCGATCGCCCCTTGCTGGAACCCAAGTCCACCGCTGAGAGCAAGCATTAAAGCAAGGGCAATTTGTCGTTGTTGTAAGCCAAATAACACAGGGTAACCTCCACCATTTTCCCTATGTTTCACATCATACCCTTTGCCTGTGGCAAGATAGCCATCGCATCGCCAAATGAATAAAATCGATACCCCTCGGCGATCGCCTCGGCATATAGATTCAACAATCTTTCCCGACCGACCAAGGCACTTACCAGCATCATCAAGCTCGACTTTGGTAGATGGAAATTCGTAATCAAACCATCGACAACCTGCCACTCATAACCGGGATAAATAAACAAATTCGTTTTGCCCTGAAATCCTCGCAGTTCACCATTGGAGGCTGCCGCCATCCCTTCTAGCGACCGCACTGCTGTCGTTCCAACTGCTATAACCCGTCCACCTTTGGCCTTCGTTTCCTTAATTTTTTTCACCGTACTATCCGGCACATCAATCCACTCATAGTGCATATCGTGGGTGGTAATATCATCCACCTCTACCGGACGAAACGTACCAACCCCCACATGGAGTGTAATAAAAGCCCGTTCAATCCCCTTTTGTTCGAGTTGCTCAAACACCTCAGGCGTAAAGTGCAACCCGGCAGTGGGTGCGGCAACAGCTCCCGGCTGGTTAGCATAAATAGTTTGATATTGATCCGGCTTCGCCTCGGATTCGGTGACATAAGGCGGAAAGGGAATTTCCCCAAAATCATCCAAAACAGACCAGAGATTTGTCCCCATGGGTAGATCAAACTCAAGCACACGTCCCCCTGTCTCCGGATCACGATCAATCACCGTTGCCTTCAAACTCTGTTCCAAATCGTCGGGTGAGGTAAAAACAATTTCCGCGCCGAGGGTGAAACGCTTACCGGGCTTGACTAACGCTAGCCATGTATTTGTAGATTTTTCTTCCAATAAAAGTACTTCCACCGGTGCTCCGGTGACTTTACGACCATAGAGCCGTGCTGGAATCACCTTGGTGTTATTCATGATCAATAGATCATTCGGTTGCAGCCAGTCACTGAGCTGGTAAAAATGCTGATGAGAATGACTAGTCGGCGAATCGAGTACCAACAGGCGGGAGCGATCGCGGGGGGTTACGGGAGTTTGGGCAATCCGTTCCTGGGGCAGAATATAGTCGTAACTAGAGAGGTTTTGGTCAACAGTAGACATGGCAGGGCAGGTAACAAAAATCTCCGAGTATAATGAATGCAATTCCGTCGACGGTACAGCGTAACTCTATCGGTGCAAATTAAGTCGTAATGCTCGAATCCAGCTTACATTATCCTATTTTTGGTAAAGAAATCCTTTGTCCCCACTGCCGTCAAACAATTCAGGCACTTACCCTCACCGATAGCTATCTCTGCGATCGCCACGGCGCATTTGAGGCAAATCCCGAAACCGAAGAGCTAGTACACCTCCAGTCAAACCGTCAATGGAAACGCTGGGAAGAGAAATGGTATCGCCAACATACCCACCCAGACGGCATCCGTTTTGAAATTCATGAAGCTCTAGATCGACTTTACACCAAAGGTTTTCGCGCCACAAAGATTACTATTGCCAGTCGCTACGAAACATTAGTAAGCCGCTCTCTGGAGTTGCGCGCTCCTCGAACTCGCATTGCTGACGAACCGAACAGTTCACCGATTCAATCTCGTGTGCCTTATCTCTACGGTTTACCTGTAACGTTCAGTGATAATCACTTTGATAATGATGGTGACGGCGATCGCCAAGACAAAGAAAAATGGAAAATCGTTAACTTCGAACTAGAAACAGAACCCGGAGTACCACGCCGTTATCCTTACCATTACCTGGTCAGAGATTAGAGCACATAGCTAATTTGGATAGGCTTGTAGGGGCGGTTCGCGAACCGCCCTCAAGTTATAGGTGAACTTTGAATTTAAACAGATGAGTTTTTTATTTGCCGTCAGATTCAGATGGCATTAATTCACTGAGATCAAACTTTTTCAATTGATTCGCGAAATGGGGCAAAATTTCTTGGCAAAATGCCTCTGCCGCCTTAGAGCGGTAACGGTTGGGATTAATAATCACACTGAGAATGCGTCGAACCTCAACCTCTTCAATGTGGGCGCGGTGTAATGCTCCCATGCGCAGTTCTTTTTCGATCGCCGTTACCGAAACAAAAGAAGCACCTAAACCAGACTGAACCGCATTTTTTATCGCTTCGATGGAGTTTAGTTCCATTTCAATGCGCAGACGCTTGGTATCAATATCGCAGCGGGTTAACACTTGGTCGATTACTTTGCGAATTGTAGATTGAGAATCAAGGGCAATAAACTTTAACTTGTATAGATCATCGCGGTGGATGGTTTCGGCTTTAGCCAAAGGGTGATTAATCGGCAAAATTAGAGATAGTTCGTCTTCTGCATAGGGCACAATTTTGAGGGTGTCCTGCAACTCAGACGGAACTTCACCACCAATGATTGCCAAATCCACTTGCCCATTGGCAACGCCCCACGATGTTCTGCGGGTCGAATGAACTTGCAACTGCACCGCAACATCAGGGTACTTTTGGCGGAATAAACCAATCATTCTCGGAATGAGATACGTTCCCGTGGTTTGGGATGCGCCGACAATTAAAGTTCCGCCCTGTAAATTCTGTAAATCTTCGATCGCCCGACAGGTTTCTTGGCAGAGGGTAATAATTTTTTCGCCGTAATCGAGGAGTAAATAACCGGCTTCCGTCAGTTGTGCTCTCCGACCACCTCGGTCAAAAAGAGGCACACTGAGTTGTTTTTCTAAATTTTGTACCTGTAGGCTGACCGCCGGCTGGGATACGTAGAGACTATCCGCAGCTCGCTTGAAACTGCCTTCTGTAGAAATGGCTTTAAGGATACGCAGTTGATCCAGAGTAAATTGGATGTCAGACATACAGCCTCGGCGAGGA
>CAZXBK010000255.1:0-4802 GCA_964638765.1 uncultured Synechococcus sp.
TGGTCAAAATCGATTGGGTTGGGACAGCATCGCGGTAGGTCGGATGTTTGCGAACCTCATCCATAAACTTGCTGAGAACTTCACAGGCGATCGCATCTACCCGGTCATCGTTATTGCCGAAGGCGGGATAATCACCATCGATGGCATAGTCTACGGCCAAACCATTAGCGTCACGAATGACTCGAACCCGCGAATATTTGATCGCAGCGAGGGAATCAGCCACTACCGATAAACCAGCCATGCCGCAAGCCATGGTGCGGAACACATCGCGATCATGGAGCGCCATCTCAATCCGCTCATAGCAATACTTGTCATGCATGTAGTGGATGATGTTTAGGGCATTGACATAGGTCTTCGCCAGCCAACCGACCATCAGGTCAAACTTAGTCACCACATCGTCATATTCCAGAACATCCCCGGTAATGGGTGCAAAAGCGGGAGCAATTTGGTCGCCGGATTTCTCGTCCTTACCGCCATTAATGGCATAGAGCAATGCTTTCGCAAGGTTCACCCGTGCGCCGAAGAATTGCATTTGTTTACCAATACGCATACCCGAAACACAGCAAGCAATACCGTAATCGTCGCCGTAGTAGGGACGCATCAGGTCATCATTTTCATACTGGATCGAGCTGGTATCGATGGAAACCTGGGCACAGAATTCCCGGAAAGGTAGCGGCATCCGCTCAGACCAGAGCACTGTCAAATTAGGTTCTGGGGCAGCGCCGAGGTTGTAGAGGGTTTGGAGGAAGCGGAAACTGTTGCGAGTAACCAATGTGCGGCCATCTTCACCCATACCGCCAATGGATTCAGTTACCCAGGTAGGATCGCCGGAGAAAAGTTGGTTGTAAGCTGGTGTCCGTAGAAAACGTACCATCCGTAGCTTAATCACAAAGTGATCAACCAGTTCTTGTAACTCTTCTTCTGTGGCAGTACCTGCCGCTAAATCCCGTTCAAAGTAAATGTCGAGGAAAGTGGAGACCCGACCGAGAGACATTGCTGCACCGTTTTGCTCTTTCACCGCGCCAAGGTAACCGAAGTAAACCCATTGGGCGGCTTCCTTCGCATTAGTAGCAGGGCGACCAATATCAAAGCCATAGCTGGCGGCCATTTCTTTGAGTTCGTAGAGCGCCCGGATCTGCTCAGAGATTTCTTCCCGGAGCTGGATAACCTTCTCGGTCATGGCATCCACTTCGAGACTCAAGAGTTGCGATCGCTTATCTTCTACGAGGCGATCAATACCGTATAGTGCAACCCGACGATAATCCCCAATAATGCGACCGCGACCATAGGCATCCGGCAGACCTGTAATGATTCCGGAATGGCGGGCTTTGCGCATGTCGGTGGTGTAGCCATCGAATACGCCGTCATTGTGGCTCTTGCGGTACTTCGAGAAAATTTCTGTGACCTGCGGATCAGGAGTATAGCCATAGGCTTCGAGGGATTTATTCACTACTCGAATGCCCCCAAAAGGCATGATGGCGCGCTTGAGGGGCTTGTCGGTTTGCAGCCCAACAATCTGCTCTAGGTCTTTGTCGATATAGCCGGGGGAATGGGCAGTGATACCTGTGACAGTGCTGGTGTCTGCACCGAGAATGCCTTTATCGCGCTCTTCTTTCATGAGGGCAGCGACTTGGTCCCAAAGCTGTTTGGTGCGGTTGGTGGGAGGCGCAAGAAAATCTTTACCGTCGGTATAGGGGGTATAGTTGCGTTGAATAAAATCCCTGACACTAATTGCTTTGCACCAAGTCCCTTTGGCAAAGTTCCGCCAAGCATCGCGTTTATTATCGTTGGTTTTAGTTCCGAGGGTGTTTGAAATGGCGATCATTGACCGAGCCTCCCGATTTTTCACGTCACCAGATGTCCAGAAGCACAAAACAACTCCACATCAACAGCAAACAAAGGGGCGATCGCCTAGCTTTTAGCCAGTATTCTTACTAAGTGCGACAACCTTTTGTGGTGATGGTTTCTGTCTTCTGGCTACACCTCTATTATCGCCGTGAAATTAATAGGCTGACGGATATTTTTACTAACCGAAATAAGAAAGTTTGAAGTTGTTTTTCTACTAAAAAATATAGCCAAAATATCTATAAACTTTAACTTTGTCAGAAGATGAAATTAAGAAATAGCTAAATAGTGATTAATTTACTAGACATTTAATTTTCAACAATCAATAGATTGCAATTTTTCGGGAAGTTATACACTTTGTCAAAAATATCTTCAGCCACTTGTGTAGCTTCCATGACAGAACCAAAGACCTTAGTAAAAGAAAACTGTCGGGCTACAACTTCACCAAAAGGTTGATCGAGTAAATCTGATTCTGTACCCACAACATCTATCTTTTGAAAAAAGCTTACTGCTCGATAAAATTCCAACTCAGAAAGAGTTTGAGAGGGCACATCTAGGGTCAAGGGTTCTGTTGTTGAACCTAGGAATTGCACAAATTTTTTTGTCTCCGCTTCTTCAATAATGACGAAGGCATCTTTGGATTGGCGTTGCAGCAAGGAATTTAAGGCAGCAGTAATTTTCTCGCGATTATTCATCGAGTTAAAACGATTTAAATAGAAACTAAGGTTTTAATAATTTAGGAAGTCACAACGCCCGTTTGGGGAGAACTGGCGATCGCCATATTTTTGACGGGGATGCGTCCAGCCAGATGGGACAATCTTCCTGCCTCTGCGGCTAAACCCATCGCGCGTCCCATTTGTACGGGGTTCTCCGCAAGGGCGATCGCCGAATTAATCAATAAAGCATCTGCGCCCATTTCCATCCCAAAAGCCGCTTCACTGGGGGAACCAATCCCGGCATCGATCACCACGGGAATATTGCTTTGCTCAATGATGATTTTGATATTGGCTTCGTTCTGAACGCCCTGCCCTGAACCAATTGGCGAACCAAGGGGCATAACTGTCGCACAGCCCACTTCTTCGAGACGTTTTGCTAAAAGTGGGTCAGCATTAATATAGGGGAGCACGGCAAAGCCTTCTTTAACAAGGGTTTCCGCAGCTTCGAGAGTGCCGATTGGATCAGGCAAAAGATATTTGGCATCGGGAATTACTTCGAGCTTGACGAAATTATTCTCCTCTTGACCCAGCAATCTCGCCATTTCTCGCCCGAGCCGCGCTACCCGAATCGCTTCCTCGGCAGTTTTGCACCCAGCGGTATTCGGTAGCATCCAAATTTTTTGCCAGTCAAGGGCTTCTGCTAATCCTTCGTGACCCGGAGCCTTAGTTTGGACGCGGCGTACCGCCACCGTCACAATTTCACAGCCGCTCGCCTCGACGCTATCTTGCATTACAGGGATAGATGGATATTTTCCTGTACCTGTCATTAGGCGTGAGCGAAATTTGCGTCCTGCAATAACGAGCTGATCATCAGCGGGAACTGTTCCCAACTCTGGTGTTTTTGGTGTGGCGTAAAGGGTTGCAGTGGAGCCGTTGTTCATGGATTTATGCTCAAAAAAACGTTGATAGGAAAAATGCTCTAGTAACGGATCGGTTTTGCCGTGGATGAGGCGATCGCCGATTAGTTTTGCTGTGATGGGAGCCAGCAAAATACCGTTGCGATAATGGCCGGTGGCATAGGTGAGATTTTCGCAGGGAGATGCCCCAAGGATTGGTTCTTCGTCGGGCGTTCCGGGACGATAGCCCCACCAAAACTCCTTAATATCCCAATCCTGTGCTGCGGGCAGTAAACGAATGGTTTTATCAAGGAGATATTTGATACCTTGGGGCGTGTTGTTGGGCTGCCATTGCACCTCTTCCGCTGTCGCCCCGACAATTAATGTGCCATCCTGACGGGGAACGAGATAAATGCCATCGCCATACAAAACCCGCTTTAAGCAGTTGGGGTCAGGCATTTGCAGCGCCATCATTTGACCTTTTATGGGTCGCACTGGCATTGGCGTAATTTGCACTGACCACGACCCCGCCGCCAAAATGTATTGCTCTGCGGTGAATTGGCCTTGATCGGTTTGCACTGACAAAACTTTGCCTTGGGATTGCTGCAAACCAAGAACAGTAACGTCTTCTTTTAACGTCACATCTAAACCTTGAGCAGCCTGCAATAATGCTTGGGTCAATTTGCGGTTATCGACTTGGCCATCCTCTGGATACCACCAAGCCCCAATGACGGATTCTCCTAGGTTTGGCTGATAGAAATCTAAGTCAGCGCGATTTAGCCAAGTGCCATTTGTTTGGGAATTAATATTGGCGGGTTGCTCTTCACAGGGCGCAAAAATACCGCAGGGCAAATAGCCCACATCCATGCCACTAAGCTGCTCAATTTTCTGAGACCATTCTGGATATAAATCTCGCGATCGCCGTCCTAGTTCAAACATCTGGCCAGTGAGTTGCTCTGCTTGGGGCGCTAACATTCCCGCTGCGGCGTGGCTCGCAGCCTCAGTAAAACGCCGATTTAACACGGTCACCTGCCGACCCTGCTGTTGTAATTCGACGGCAATACTTAGACCAATGATGCCGCCCCCTAAAATCAAAATATCCGAATGCTCTGCCATTTCTCTAACCGTCTTTTGCTTCGACGCATACTCTACGCTACATCCACTCACAAGGAGCTAACCACTTTCGCAATAGAACGAAAAATCCCCATTCAAATGAACGAGGATTCTATTTAATCAATTACGAATAATCAAGCTTAGGATTTAGGCGATCGCCAATTCCTTCTGGGTACGACCAGTAAGCTTTTCAAATTCTGCCAACTCCTTCATTACCGCATCAAAGGCATCGGGAGTGAGGGACTGAGGGCCATCAGACAACGCTTTCGCAGGGTTGGGGTGAACTTCGATC
>CAZXBK010000256.1:0-4777 GCA_964638765.1 uncultured Synechococcus sp.
GTCCCCCTCTGTAAGCTGGGCAGCTCAGGAATTTGGCGATCGCCTCAAGGTTGTAAAGCTAGAGATCGACCCCAACCCTGATGCCGTCGCGAAATGCCAAGTCGAAGGTGTGCCTGCGTTGCGCTTTTTTAAAGCAAAAGAAGTGGTTGCTAGCCATGAAGGAGCGATCACAAAGCAAGGTCTACAGTCTTTCGTCGAAGCACAACTTTAAGGCGTCTTTTAATCTATGTACTTTTCCCAGCGACTAGGGCAGCTTTCCGCAAATGTCTTTGCAGATATGGACAAGGCGAAGGCTGCTGCTGTTGCTGATGGACGCACGTTAATTGATCTTTCTTTGGGTTCTTCGGATCTCCCGGCTTCCCCTGTGGCGATCAAAACAATTCATGCCGCCCTCGATGATCCCAGCACCCACGGCTATGTACTTCATCGGAATACCCAAGATTTTCGGGAGGCGATCGCCCGCTGGTATACCAATCGTTATGGCGTGGCGGTTGATGCAGACACCGAAGTTTTAGCGCTCATTGGTTCCCAAGAAGGTACTGCCCATTTGCCATTGGTTTTGATGGATCCCGGTGATGTCGCTTTACTGCCAGATCCCGGTTATCCTTCCTATGCTGGTGGGGTAGCTTTGGCTGGGGGGACAATTCATCATTTTCCATTAACTGCTGAAAATCAGTTTTTACCAGACCTTGAGGCAATTCCCCACGACATTTTGCCTCGCACGCGACTAATCATCCTTAGCTATCCCCACAACCCAACGACAGGGGTTGCAACACTAGATTTTTTTAAAAAAGCTGTGGCCTTTTGCCAGGCCCATGACATTGTTTTGGTGCACGACTTTCCCTATAACGACATGTATTTTGGGGAAACGCCACCGCCATCCGCGTTACAGGCTGACCCTGATAAGTCCCACACGATTGAATTTTTCACCTTTTCTAAATCCTTTAATATGGGCGGTTTTCGCATCGCCTTCGCTGTGGGGAATGCCGAGATTATTGGGGCGCTACGGCGATTAAAAGCTGTGGTTGATTTTAATCAGTACGCCGGAACCCTCAGTGGGGCGATCGCCGCATTGGAGTATGACCAAGATACAATCTCGAAAAATGTTGCGGTGTACCAAGCTCGTCGCGATGCCCTGGTGGAAGCACTGAATGAATCGGGTTGGGATGTGCCAAAACCAGACGCGACGTTGTATGTGTGGGCAAAGCTCCCGCCAAGCTGGCAAGGGACAAGCATCGAATTTTGTATAGAACTCGTCGCCAAAACGGGTGTTGCTTTATCGCCGGGGTCAGGTTTTGGGCAGATGGGAGAAGGCTATGTACGATTTGCGCTGGTGCAGGAACCGAAAGTCTTGCGAGATGTGGTTAGTAAAATCAATAGTTTTTTAGCGCCGTAACAACCATCATGATGACAATGACGCAGGTTTGGGGTTGTTTAATTCTTTTAGTTACAGCTCCGATCTTAGGCGCATTCATCGTTTTACCCCAGCGGGACGATCGCCGACTTTCTCGCACAGATACACGCTTAAGATTCGCTCTCGAACTTGTCCTTGGTGCAGGCATTGTGTTGTTAACTCGCCAATTTTTTCCGAGCACTTCGCCGTGGGAATTGTTGGGATTGCTAGCGCTAGTGATGGGTCGCTACTGGCGCAAACAGGAAGCGGCGATGATTGCCGTGTTGGGGGGACTACTCCTGCACGATTGGCAAATTACGTTGTTGGTGGGTTTTATTGGCTTTGTGGGTCTGACCATGTTTCGGCAAATCCGCTGGGGCGTGTGGGAAATATTGACCCTAATTACTCTGGCATTGGTAATCCGGTACGGGGATCAGTCGGGGTACATCGTGGCGGCGATCGCCCTGAGTGGCACATTGGCATGGATTAGTAGCAAAGCGCCTGACAACCGTGATGTGTGGGGCTTATTCAAACCAGAAGCGAAATTTTCGAGCCTCGATCAACCCTTAAGTCCACGGCAGGCAGGCCAAGGCGCAGCGAAACTTAGCCACCTTATACAAAAGGGTTTTCCTGTATTACCCGGTTGGCTCTTGGGAGCTGGTGACGATTTGTTGGCGTTAATGCAATTTTTAAAACCCGATGGCGATCGCCCGTTTATGGTGCGACTGTCGAGCGAAAAGCCGAGTAAGCGTTTTCAGATCCCCATTGAACAATTGGCTGATTCTCCAGCTCTAGAGTCGGCAATTTTAAACACTTTTTCCCGCGAAGATTTAGGGCAGCAAAGTATTCTCATTCAAGCCCAGCCCCAAGCTGTGTGGTCGGGGATCACCTACAGTCGCGCCCCCCTTGGCTACCAAGATACCCAAGCACCGCTCACCGAAGTATTGCCCGATATGATTACGCCGCTCATTGTCGGCGATCGCACACCCCAGCAATATTTTGGTTTAGAGAAGCCGAAGTTACAGGGCAAACTCTTACCCGAACGCATTCCGCCCATTGCGGTGATTCGTGAAGCAGCTCAACTGAGTCGTCGTCTAGAAACAGAATTTGGCACACCCCAGTCCGTTGAATGGTGTTTTGATGGGGAGCAGTTGTGGATTTTATGGGTACGTTCCATTGATTGTTTCGGGCAAGTGTGGACGCGGGATTATCTTCAAACGATGATGCCTCTGACGCTTCAGCCCCTCAGCGCCTCCCTCTTTAAACAAACTGGTGAACAGGCGATCGCCAACACTGTAAATATTTTTCGACCCCAGTCCCCAACACCATCGAGTCAGCGACAGTTGCCCGCCACACCGCCAGAATTTATCACCCACTACCGGGGTTATAGCTATTTCAGTCGCACTTTAAGTAACCAGTTTCTCCAAAAACTTGATCTCAGCTGGTCTGCTCTGCCTCAAATTACTCACGCGCGATTTCGTAGTTTGTTGACGCGACCTTTCTTATTTTGGCGGTATCTGCGATGGGATATCAGTTGGCAACGGGAGCTAACCGAAAATATGCAGCGTCAAATTACGCCAACGTTGAAAACAGTCCAGTTGAGCTGCAACGCAACAGAGTCTCCAAATCTGGACGAATTGAACCAAAATATTGACCAACTTCAACAGCTTCTCAATACTCTACTCACCCACTATCTCAAGGGGCAAATCATTCTCCGGACGCGGCGATCGCTACTCAGAGTTGATATCGCGACGAAGGAAATATCCCAAGAATTGCAGTCACTGATGCGTATTGCGCGGGATATTCAAAATTTACTACCAACCGAAGGGACAGAAACACGGGCAGAATTGTTTGCCAAGCTTGCCGACAAACCTGACGGTAAAAATATTTTTCAGCAAATTGATCAATGGCTGGTGGATTACGGCCATCAAGGGAATTATCCGTGGGAGTTGGCGCAAAAACGCTGGTGGGAAGATCCCGGTACGATTCGGCAGTGGATTACGGAATTGCTCTGTGGCAATGAACTATTACCCCAAGAGACGATCGCCGACAGTGGTTGGCGACAGGGCTATTTGCTACGCACCGAAAAACGTTTAGGAACAGTCCAGGATTTAATTTGGCATTGCTTAGCTGATTTGCGGTGTTCTCTGCTGGCGATCGCCGACCATTGGGTTCAAGCGGAAAAATTAGACTGTGCAACGGATATTTTCTGGTTACGACTCGCCGAAGTAGAAGAGCTAAATACTGCGACCGACCCACAAAAATTGTCTTTACTAATCCAACACCGCCGAGCTGTTTTTAACGCCGATCACCAAAAAGCCGCGCCGCCGCCTCTCAAAATCTATGGACGACCCCAAACCCGTGAGGCGATCGCCGACCGTTGTTTAACAGCCCACGAACAATTACAGGGTCAAGTCGCAAGCGCCGCACCAGTTATTGCTCAGGCAAAATGCTACGACAATTGGCAGCGTCCGCCCCAGATTGGCACGAACGATATTTTGGTGGTTCCCTATCTCCATGAAACCCTATTTCCGTGTCTCCCCCACCTAAAGGGGATTATCACGACCCAAGGGGGGCTCTTTTCCCAAGGGGCAAGACTGGCGCGAGAGCTAGGTTTGCCAATGATTGTGAATGTGCCCAATGCCTTCGACGTGATCCAAACAGGCCAGTGGCTGCGTCTCAATAGCCATACAGGTCAGGTGGAACTTTTACCTAAGGATTGTCTCTTTATCAATAACGGCTAGCCTCCGCTAGCGGGGTACAATCTCATCACATTTTGTTTTTTACTTTATGCAACAGTCTCCGATTTTCCAGCGTTGGTTCAGCACCTACGAAAAATCTCCCTTGACCATTCATATTTTGACGGCGATCGCCCTCAGTTTTCTGGGTGGCATTGCTTTTCTGTGGCGGTTAGGCAGCGTGGGGTTGGTGGATGAAACAGAACCAATGTTTGCAGAAGCCGCACGGCAAATGTTGGTCACAGGAGACTGGGTCACCCCCTATTACAACGATGTCACCCGCTTTGATAAGCCGCCTTTGGTTTACTGGTTAATGGTACTCGCCTACAAGATTGTGGGAGTAAATGCTTGGGGCGCAAGATTACCCTCTGCTCTCGCGGCGATCGCCCTGATGGTGATGTTATTTGTGGTGTTGCGAAAATATGGCTTTCCCACAGCAGCCGCAGCAGAACAACCGGAACAACCTAAAACCCAACAAAAATTGTGGTTAGCCGCACTGCTCGGCAGTTCTCTGATTGCCCTCAATCTCCAAACCATCGTCTGGGCAAGGACTGGCGTCTCCGATATGCTCCTCAACGGCTGCATGGGTAGTGGGTTAGTCTGTTTTTTTTGCGGTTATGCTAGCGGCGGTCGTCCATTAAATCGT
>CAZXBK010000257.1:0-4752 GCA_964638765.1 uncultured Synechococcus sp.
GGTCAAGAGAATAGCGTGGTACATCGCATTCCTTTGTCGGCGGAGCAGGTTAAGAACTTTTATCACGTCACGTCCAAGGAAGCTTTTTGGCCGATTTTGCACTCTTTCCCTTGGCAATTTACCTACGACTCTTCGGACTGGGATAACTTTAAAGAAATTAATCAACTGTTTGCTGAGGCGGCTTGTGCTGAGGCAGCTGATGATGCGTTGTTCTGGGTGCATGATTACAATCTCTGGCTAGCACCCTATTTCATCCGTCAGCTGAAGCCTAATGCGAAGATTGCATTTTTCCACCACACACCTTTCCCGAGTGTGGATATTTTCAATATTTTGCCGTGGCGTGAGGCGATCGTTGATAGTTTGCTCTGTTGCGATCTCTGTGGTTTCCACTTGCCACGCTATGTGCAGAATTTTGTGGCCGTTGCAAGGAGTCTCCGCAAGGTTGAGATTACCCGTCAAGTTCCTGTAGATGAAAATTCCTTTACGCCTGTTGGTACTGCCCTCGCAGAACCTGTAATTACGACGCAACTAAAGGCTGGCGATCGCCTAGTGAATCTAGATGCGTTTCCCGTTGGCACTAATCCCAACTTAATCCGTTCCCAAGTTGAGCAGGAAGCAACGAAGCAACGTGTCGCAGAAATTCGCGAGGAGCTAGGTGGTAATAAGTTAATTCTTTCTGCCGGACGGGTGGACTACGTAAAAGGAACCAAAGAATTATTGGTTTGCTATGAGCGTTTGTTAGAACGTCGCCCCGAACTGATCGCGAAGGTAAACCTCGTGGTAGCCGCAGCGAAGCCTGCCACAGGAATGCGTGTTTACAAGAATGCCCAAAGTGAAATTGAGCGTTTAGTCGGTCGCATTAACGGTCGCTTTGCCAAGCTGAACTGGACACCGATTCGGCTGTTCACCAGTGCTCTGTCCTATACCGAGTTATTGGCTTTGTTTGGCGCGGCAGACATTGCGTGGATTACACCTTTGCGGGATGGCTTGAACCTTGTGGCGAAGGAGTATGTCGTTGCCCACGGTACACAGGATGGCGTCTTGATTTTGTCTGAGTTTGCTGGTTCGGCAGTTGAGCTGCCCGATGCGGTACTCACGAATCCCTACGCCGCGAAACGGATGGATGAATCCATCGACGAAGCGTTAGCGATGCCTGTCGAAGAGCAGCAGCGCCGTATGCAAAATATGTATGCTGCCATCCAGCGCTACGACGTACAGCAATGGGCAAATCATATGTTCCGTGAGGCTCAGGCTTCACCGGAATTGGGTAAGGAGCCAGCTCTCGTTTAGGAGAAAAACTTTCTTATCCACTGCAAGGGGCGATCGCCCCGCTTGACAACCCAAAAGATATCGAGGGGAATCTTTCCCAGAGACCCCTCTAGTAAACTAATCCAAGGATTTATGCGAGATTTACAAACTATCCAAAACTCGACTTATGACCTGATTATTATCGGTGGGGGAATCAACGGTGTTGGCATTGCCCGCGATGCAGCATTACGAGGTCTTAAGACATTACTTTTAGAAAAAAATGACTTTGCTAGTGGTTCTACCTGCTGGTCTACCCGTCTTATTCATGGTGGCCTGCGCTATCTCGAATATTTCGAATTTCCCCTGGTGCGGGAGTCTCTCCATGAACGAGAGATTCTGCTGAAAAATGCTCCCCACTTGGTGCAGCCTCTGCAAATGACCATTCCGCTGTATAAAGGTGCAGCCCGTGGTTATTGGCTCATCCAAGCCGGGATGATTCTTTACGATATTCTTAGCTTTGATAAAACGGTGCCTTCCCACCGGATGCTGGGCGCACAAAAGTTTAAGCAGCTTTTCCGTACTGTCCGCTCCCAAAACATAACTGGCGCAGCGCAATATTATGACGGTCAGGTGGAATATGCCGAAAGACTGGCTTTAGAAAATGTTCTGGATGCCCAAGCGGCAGGGGCAACGATTCTAAATTATGCTGCCGTCACAGAATTACAAATGGGTGATCGCACCTCTGAGATTACGTCGATAACCTGCAAAGATCAGATTACCGGGGAAAGCTTCACCGTCGATGCGAAAGGTAGCGTGGTGGTTAATACATCCGGCCCTTGGGTTGATCAAGTTTGTGAGCGTGCCAAGGCTGGTGAGCAGTCGAAAACCCTCGGCGATGAACCCAAAATGGGCGGTACAAAGGGTAGTCACATCGTCGTCGATCCCTTCCCCGGTGCACCCAGCGGCGCACTTTATGTGGAAGCGGCTAGCGATAACCGTCCCTACTTCATTATTCCGTGGCTCGGTAAGTATCTCATTGGTACAACGGACATTAAATACGACGGTAGCCTTGATCAGATTAAGGCAAGCGATGCGGAAATTGATTATCTCCTCTCGGAAACAAATCGGGTTTTACCTTCGGCGCAGCTTACCCGCGATGATGTGAAATTTACCTACTCCGGCGTCCGTCCATTGCCCTATGTTGGCGATAAAAATCCGGCCAGTATTACCCGCAGTCATATTCTTTTTGATCATACTCCCGAAGGAGTTGGCAACCTCGTCTCTCTCATTGGTGGTAAGTTGACAACCTATCGTCAGGTGGGTGAAGAGATGGTGGATCTGGTTTATAAAAAGTTAAAGCGTACTGCTCCTCCTTGCTCTACTCGCAAGCGTCCTCTTCCGGGGGCGATCGCCGCAGATTCTGAGCAAATCGAAATGATGATCAAGCGCTATGGCAGTACTGTTGAGCGTACTTCTATCCAGCATTTGTTCAGGGTGTACGGTTCCAAGGCAACCGATGTCTTAGCATTAGTAGATGAGGCAGCCGACCTCGGCGAACGGATTGTCCCCTATTTACCGGACATTAAAGCTCAGGCTGTTTATGCCATGCGCGCAGAGCTTGCCCACAATATTGAGGACATTTGTCGGCGACGAACAACTTTTTCGATGGTTGCAAATTATGGTTACGATGCGCTCCCAGCCATTGTTGATGCCCTACGCAAACATTGCGGTTTAGATGAAGCAGAGTGCGATCGCCAAGTAGCCGCCTATAAGCGCTTTATCGAACTCAACTGTTTACCAGATTTCGCCATCGAGGATCCCGCAGAACGTAATTCTGCTGTTCCCAAAGCAGAAGTTTATTCCTAGAAAGTTTGCCTCGTTTTTAGTGTAGGACAGTATTTTTAGCTCAATTTAGACATCTACTTGTAGCCATAAATATCTAGCGATTTTACGGACTCGCTAGGGTTCCTACACTCAATTTTTTCATAGATCACATTAATCAAGCTTGTAAAACAAGAAAAACAATGTCTCCTTTTACTTCCACTTTCACAACTGAAAAAGACAGTACAGGTAATAGCTCAGCCCCTGTCACCAACACTGTAATTCCCCAGAAGTGTCCCACGACGGTGAATACAGAGCGCAAGACGATTGCGATGCTTGGTGCAGGGGCTTGGGGTTCTGCCCTAGCAACATTAGCCTCGGTGAATGACCACGAACTACGAGTTTGGTCTCGCCGCGGTGAACTCAGTCTTGAAGAGGCGATCGCCGGAGCAGATGTAATTGTCTCTGCGATTTCCATGAAGGGTGTGCGTAGCGTCGCAGCCCAACTGCAAGAATTGACTATTCCTAAGGATGCAATCATCGTTACGGCAACCAAAGGTTTAGAACCAAAAACGACCTTGACCCCTTCTCAGATTTGGAAGGAAGCATTTCCAGAGAATCCCGTTGTCGTTCTTTCTGGCCCTAATCTCTCTAAGGAAATTGAAGCCGGTAAACCTGCTGCAACAGTTGTAGCGAGTGCTAATGAAGACGCGGCGATCGCCATTCAGGAACTATTTTCCTCCAACTGCTTTAGGGTCTATACCAACACAGATCCCGTCGGTACAGAGCTAGGCGGTACATTGAAGAATGTGATTGCCATTGGTGTCGGTATTTGTGAAGGTCTTCAGCTTGGTACAAACGCTAAGTCTGCTTTAATTACCCGCGCTCTCCCCGAAATGATTAGGATCGGTACCCACTTTGGTGCGCAGCCTGAAACCTTCCTTGGCTTAGCTGGCTTGGGTGATATGCTCGCAACTTGCATGAGTCCCCTCAGCCGCAACCACCGTGTCGGTTACGGTTTGGCTCAGGGTAAAGAGCTAAAGCAAATCCTTGAGGAGCTTGGCAGTACTGCTGAAGGTGTTAATACCACTAAAGTTTTAATTAATCTGGCGAATCGCGAAGGCATTCCGATTTCCATTTCTCGCCAAATTTTCCGCCTGCTCAAAGGTATCATCACGCCGATGGAAGCTGTTGAAACCTTGATGGAACGGGAATTAAAGGCTGAATCCTGTGAACTCTTTGAAAATAGTGACGAAGAGGAATAAATAAATCTGCACTAAAGCATTTTTCGCGCCGTAACGTGAATTATTAGTGCCTTAACGATAAAAAGTGCCTTGGAGAACTTAAATTCCCTGAGGCACTTTTTTGTTTAGAAAAGCAATATGGCCAAACAAGTTGGCGTAGTTATACAGCGTGAAGACGTCGCAATCGGTTTTTCTCTAGGGCGATCGCCTTATAGAAAACTCTTAACGTTCTTGCAAGTCTCGAAGAAGAAGCGCACATTATCTTCTGGAGTTCCGACGAGCACACCATGACCGAGATTAAGAATATGACCTTGGTCGCCAACCTTTTTAACGGTGTCAATAATGCGGTTCTTAATGAAGTCTTGGGAGCCAAACAGTACGCCGGGGTCGATATTACCCTGAAGAATAAGGTCTTTACCGAGACGCTTTTTCGCATCAA
>CAZXBK010000258.1:0-4682 GCA_964638765.1 uncultured Synechococcus sp.
GATTTTCTTCAGTGCCACAATCCTTGACCACCGCATCCAGATAGCTCCGCACCAAGACTGCCTTCGGTGACTGCTCTGCCTTTACCCCTTTTTGAGTTGCCTGCTGCTGATATGCCGCGAGAGTTGTTATGCCCCCTGCCGTTTCTTCTAGTTGCCGCCCGACAATCTGTAGCTCAATAGGTCGAACTCGCCCTGTCGCCGGATCGATTAGGTCATCAACTACCGCTTTGATGAGATCTTCGTCTGGCTGAAAACTTGTGCGTTCCGTTAGCCTCTGGAAAACTGCGATCGCCTCATCCCGCGAAAAATTTCTCAGCTCATAGCCATTATCTCGACTGAGCAGATCGATAACTCTGTTACTGCGTTTCAGTTGGTCGCGCCCCAGCAGGAAGTGCATATAGTCCCGCCGCAACGAGAACACAATATTGATGCGAGTTGTTTCATTCGTTAGCCGCCCCAACAACTTGAAAAACTGCTGCCGTTCCGGTTCATTTTCGTAGGTAAAAAAGAACTCCTCAAACTGATCAAAAATCAGAACGACTAACTGATTACGGCGATCGCACTTCTGTAGCGACGCAAAAATTTGTTCTTCTAAATTTTCTCCCCCCTTCGATAAGGGGGGCTGGGGGGGATCATCCATAAATCGCGCAACATTCTGAATCCCTCCGGCTTCGCCACCTCCCTTTGAAAGGGAGGCAATGGGAGACTCTATATTCTCCCCCCTTACAAAGGGGGGCTGGGGGGGATCTTCCGTAGGTTCAGTAACACTAGATCCCCCTAAATTCCCCTTATTAAGGAGAACTTGAGAGCGCAGCTCACCCAGTAAATTCTCTTGCCAATCCCCATAACTCCGAAATACCACCTGCACATATCCATTCGGCGCAGACCGCTGATTTTTCGCGAGCTCCGGAATCAAACCCGCATTCACCAGCGAACTTTTGCCCACACCCGAATAGCCATAGATCACCGTTACGGCATGCTCATTACCAGTAATCCAGTCCACTAACTTTTCAACATCTCTGCCGCGACCCGATGCCCGAATCGCCGCCGACATTCCCACCTCATCCCGCCGTGGCTGAATCCGAGTCGCCCCAATAAACGACTTGAAACTATATTCATATTCCGCGAGCTGCTTCCTTTCCTTCGCCTTATAAGCTTCCAGATACCGACCTAGCTCAAACAAAATTTGCCGCTGCTGTTCAAGAATTCGTATGTGGGCACGGGATAAACTTCGAATATCGACGCTATTTTCTGCTTCTTTTAGGAGTTCTAATGCTCGTCCTTGTTGATGTTCTAAACAATAAATTTGTGCTAAATCTTGACGTGCTAGAGGAAATGCAAAATTCTCGTCCTCTAGTTCTGTTACAACCGCTTGTAAGTACTGTTTAGCTTCATCTATTTTTCCTTGAGCGAGTAATGTATTCCCTAACCAGAATTTTGTTTTGAGAAATAATCTCTTGGTTGCTGCTAACTGCTGCTTTTGTAAGATGTCTAAAGATTGTCGAGCATATTTTTCCAATTCTTCCCAATGCTCTAGATAGGAGAGTATTCGCTGCCAACCGGGAAGTGCCCAAGCGATCGCCTCTTCTTGCTTACAACTCTGCCATTCTGCTAAAGCTTGATGGATGGAGTTATAACCTACCCACCAAACTGACCCCTCTTGTCGCTGTTCTCGAATTAGACGCTCCATACGTTCTGGTGAGATATAAGCAACATACTCGTGGTCAGAAAAGGCTAAATAAAAATATGTCCGTGACAATAAAAAATATAAAAAACCAACGGAAAATCGCTTATCTAAATCTGTGTACAAAGCGATCGCCTGTTCGTAATACTCGATAGCAATATTAGGGTTGTAGAGACGCTGATTGGCAATACCTAAAAGCGTCAAAAGACAAGCTTTATTTTCTGGCTCCAATTGCCCAACAAAATTAGTCTCGATCTCTCGTAATTCTTTTAATAATAATGTTGCTGTACTTTGAAAAAAATAAGTATTTGTCGGTATACCTTTGCTCAGATTTTGAAAATAATCTTCAAAGGTTTTCTCTAGAAAAAAACTGAGATCTTGAACCGTTGCTTCAAAATCAACCCCGATCGCCCAACTTTCCAAGTCGGGTGCAGAGTTCATGATTTCTTTGAGCACATCCGGCGTTATCCAAAACACTATCGGCATCGGAAAACCCCGCTTCAAAGATTCCCGTACCTGATTAATCGCCCGGAGTAATTCTGGTAACTGCTCAACAGCCTCAAAGCCGCGCACCAAAATCCCATCGGGAAAAGCGGATTTCTCTCGACCTTGAAAATGTTGCTCTAGAGCCGTCAGCAGAGATTCTGTATCGGCTTCCAGCTCCACCACTTCCAAATTCAAATCAGGTGTGGCAAGTAAATCTGTAATTAGGCGATCGCGCAGAAACCGATAACCACAGTAGGCAAAGATCAGCGAAAAATCGCCTCTATCCATATCAATCGCATCCCTCAGATATTGAAGGGATTCCGACTGCTCCACCGTAAAATGCCTATCCTCTGCCATCTTGCCGAATGCCTACGAGCCTTGCAGATCCTGTAATTTCTCTGCCCCTATGATAATCGGGTTTAAATCAAACCAAGAGGTCTGTTCCTCCTGATATTCAAACACCAACCGGTTAGCGATGAGCTTGTCATAGAGGCGATCGCCTCCAATAGTTTTTGTGTGATGGACTTCCCGGAGCATCTCATACTCATCATCATCCAAACCGAGCAAGATATTATTGCGCCGACCCCGAATTTCCCGCTCCAGTGTTTCTGTGGTGAGTTTGCCTTTCCGCCAATCCTTCAGTACCCATTCCGACAATAGTTGCAGTAAATTTCGTACATGACCGCCACTCACCTGACACAATCGATTTAAACTGTCTGGCTCTTCAAAGACTTCTGGAATATTCGCGTCCCATTCCTCAGGTTCTAAATCAGGAAAAGCTCGCACCAAAACCATTTCACGCATTTTCGCCATGCCTGTCGGATCGTCTACACCAGTTTTAGTTCGTACCCGTACCATCGGCAACGTTTTCGGTTCAGGACTATAGCGACTCGTAATCTGCCCGAAGCGATCGCCAAATCTCAGCGCTAACGGCATCGTGTAAACCATGTGACAAGCAAACGCCTGAAGCACTTCCGCCTGACCGATAAACAAATCCTCATGCTGATTGCGATCGCCGCCCCGCTCCACCCGGTCAAGGTTATCGACAATCACCACTAAACCCTGTTTACCTTGCTCCTTCACAAAATCAACCAACGGTTTAACCAATTCCTGATTAATATCCCGCAGCAATTCCATTTTGATGGGGCCAAGATAACTATTCAGTTTTTCCCGTAAAGCACTGTCAGTCTTCGCTTTTGCCGTGATGGATGCAAACCCAGCCCCAATGGAAAACGTGCCATCTTTATTTACCGTTGCCTCAAAACCGGCCGCTTTCGCCGCAAACTCATCAATCTCCACCGGCATATTCAGAACTTGCTTTGTTTTCTCAAAAATGCCCTGTAATCCTCTGGCTGGAGGCAATTGCGCTTCCGTAAAACTTTTATCAATACAAATGGCGATCGCCAAGAGCACATCAATAATGCCGACATCAGCCTTTTCGAGATAATCTGTCGATTCAAAATAAACGGTGAAATAATCACCCTGTTCTAACTGGTGCTTGAGCGATAGAAGTTCTGTCGATTTACCGCAACCAATATGTCCTGTGAAGAGATGGCAGGTCTGATTTTCTGGCGCAATATCGATACCATCGTAGATTTCTTCCACCACCTGATCGCCGCGAACCTCCGAGAAATCGATATAAAACCGACTATCCTCAGGGTCTTGGATATTCAAAGTATTGTCCGGCTTGAGACGGCGACGAAATTCTCTGAAATCAAATGGCATTCCGGTAACTGGCGTTAAATAGGGGCGATTTCTTTGTATGATAATCCCAGATTTTTGGGAAAAAGATAAACGATGCAAATCTTAGGGACTACGAAATTATTGGGCGTTATCGGCGACCCCGTAAAACATTCTTTTTCCCCCCTCATGCACAACGCGGCGATCGCCGAACTGGGTGCTGATTATGTTTATCTGGCATTCCCCATTGCTGCCAATGATCTCAAAACTGCCCTTGATGGTTTCAAAGCCATTGACCTCAAAGGATTTAGCATCACCATCCCCCACAAACAAGCCATTCTGGCTCACCTAGAGGCGATCGCCCCAGAAGCCCAGAAGGTGGGAGCAGTGAAAATCGTTTGGCAAACAGAAACCGGTTGGCAAGGCACAAATACCGATGTCGCTGGTTTTATTGCCCCTCTGAAAAAACTAGACAAAGATTGGTCAACTATTTCCCCGGTTATCCTCGGCAATGGCGGTGCAGCAAGGGCTGTGGTTGTGGGTTGCCACCAGCTCGGTTGTTCTCAAATCCATGTGGTTGGTCGCAATCCAGAAAAGCTAGAGACCTTCGCCCAAAGTTGGCAAAATACGCCCCTCGAAAATGTTGTCCAAACTCATCTATGGGGAGACCTCGAACGCCTCATTCCCAGTACAGAATTTTTGGTGAATTCCACCCCTGTCGGTATGCATCCCAATGTTGATGCATCGCCTGTCACTCCCGAATTAATGAGTAAATTAACCGCCGGCAGCATCGCCTATGACCTCATCTATACCCCTTCCCCAACCCAATTTC
>CAZXBK010000259.1:0-4676 GCA_964638765.1 uncultured Synechococcus sp.
GGCACGATACAAATGACATCGTCTTAGATAACTTCGCGGAATTAATGGGGGATGGTTTCGTCAGGGTTGAAGCTGGTCGTCCTATTTTGTTCGGCAATGAGGGCGTACACTGATTAATGGAGCCAATAATCCATACTGCTCCGACTTGGCTGCTCATTGTCTAAGGAAGTCCTAAGAGACGCTAGTGCTTTCCAGAAGATCTGCGATAATCGCTAAATATTTAGGCAGTGTTGGTCGTCTGTATGTCAGAGAAGTATGAAGCATCAATCAAATATCTAGTCAGACATAAGTTTTCTGTCTCCTGATTTAAGCCATTCTCAAAGGATATTCTGGTCGTTGAACAGCCTGCTGCGAAAGCAGGCCTCCCTACTGCGGAGGAAAAAAGCAATACGAAGTTGAGCTAAGACAGAAATCCCTAGGTGAGCTGGAAAAGTTATGCGCATCCCAAAGGTTCTCTATGCTTGTTCAGAAAGATCGCTGGGGTATTAGGCGTGACAAGGACGAGTTTTATCAATCTTAGGGGTCAAAGCCCTATTTGCTGTTTATTAACAGAATCATTTGTTTGGTGGCTTTGGTATTTGTTCTATTAAACCTAAGGGGGGAAGGTTTTGGCTATGCGGCGAAGAGTATGCATAGTTATTACGTCGCACAATATTTGTTTCGCGACACGTCGGCGGATTAAGGGCTTAGTAGAGCCATATTAAAAAAATAAGAAATAAAAAAAAGCCACCTCCCGGTGGCTAAAGACAACAACGAGTGTCGTCAAGGAAAAAAGCTAGCGCTCCAACTTGTCTTGCCGTAATACGCTCGGTTAGAAAAGTTATGACGTTAGTTTCAATCCCATGTTGAAAAGCTAAAAGCACGTCGAGCAAATCGTTACGTAGGTCGATTACGCTGTCGGGTGTACATCGATGGGCATTAAACAAAATTGGGTCGGGATCAAATCCCTTGGCGAAGCTCAATGCGGTGTCTGACAGCTCCGTGCTTCGCCCAGCGTAGCCGAGTAGGGTGCCTTCCCTATCGTGAAGCGGTATCGCGACTCTACCTCGCAGAACACCCTTTGGAGCATAACCAACACCAAAAAATTTTGCAGTATCAACTGCGATACCTAAACCTTGTACCGATTCGTGTTCGGGCAGCAGGTACTTGAGTGGCTGAAAGGGCTTGGTTTGGCTCTTATCGTAGCCTGAACTCGTTGGCAGGTTCTCCACTTCCCTATCTCCCTCTGTGTTAGCAGAGTCGGATAACCCAGCCTTTTGCGATATTTCCATAGCGGCTGCTTTCTGCTCGATGTGAGCGACGGCGGCATAGAGCTTGATCAAATCGCCGCCTTCTTTGCACTTAAAACAATAGAACAACCCCTTTGCAGGGGTAATGACAAAGTCTCGCTTGTCTGTTCCCTTGTGAATGGGACAGCATCCGCGCAATTGGTTACCAGCGGTATCAAGGCTGAGATTGAGCCAAGCTACAACCTGCTCAATAGACACTTGATCTTTGATTTCACCAAAGTCGATATAGGTACTCATAATAGATTCTCCTGTAGAACGGTCTACTGAAAATCTATCACTTACTAAAAATTGAACAATTGACGGATAGGTTTAGCTGTGGCCTGATAATTGTTGTTGCATATCGAAGGGCTCATGGCCAACGCGCAACCATTGCTCACTCAATAAATTGGCGGGCTCGGGCGAATGCCCGATTGATCGCAGGTGCGGCGCGTGTTTGAACATGATGTAGGAACATCCTTTGCCATTGGTAATCTGATCCAAAAGGTTCATCATATTTTTCATGCGAGATTCAGAAGTAGTGACAAACGGTACAACCATGTTTGGCATACCGTAGTGTGACTTGTAAGTCTTGTGCTTAGCGATATTGATGTAGCCTTCGAGCTTATTTTTGATCGTCACTCTGCGATTACCGTTTAGCACTTCAGTGCTCATGTCGGTTTCGATACCCGGAAAGCAGAGAAGCTTATCTCCAGCGATGCAAAAAGGCGCACCGTCGGGTACCTGGTTTTTTTGTTTCATTCCAATCAATGGCAGATGAAAAGGCGTCGGATGATTTTTCGTCGCCTCCGGCATCTTTTCCATCTTTAGTAGCAGTGGCCAATGGATAAAACGATAGTCCTTAGATCCGATTTCGAGCGACGCAATAACGAGGCACGTTAGCGCCTCGTGATGGTAGGAGTTGCCCACACCAATTTGGATGTCACTTCCTTCGCCGATATCGGCCATCAACTGTTTGCCCTTTTTACCTAACGCGTAAGTGAGCTTTTTATAAAACGCATTCACGCTTTCAAATTGCTTTTCTGGTCGTTCTAGGTAACCGTGCCCGGTAAGGTCTGTCAGTCTCTCTTGTAGCTTTCCGTAGTTGCGCTTTCTGGGTAGCAACTCGTAGATGAAATTAATGGGTAGATAGCGGTAGCGCTGCAAAATCCGAAATATATCTAGATCATTGTCGGTGATGCGGATGCGGTGGGTTTTGCCTCTGACTTTGGATTTCTTGGGCTTCGGATTCAGGCGGCTACGTCGTTTTTTCTCTGTCATGCATTAGTTGTATCACATGCATCTAAAACTGTAACCGGTCACAATGAGGCACTACGGGGACAATGAACGCTCTAGCACCACTATGGGCTGCTAAAAAAATTCTTCAGGGTCAGTTTCAGCAAGTGGGTCGTGCATGTCATCAGTCTGAGCAGTGGCATTGCTTGATGGGACGTCTCTTTCTTGTGATGGTGTGTAGTAGTAGTCTCTAGCCATTTGTCTTTTTATTGCAGTAAACTGCTCATCAGTCATTGTTGGCTCGCTCGATAATCGACCGAGTTGAAACTGAATCGATGTGTTCGAAAACCCTTGCCTGACTGAGGTGGCGAACGATGCTTTAGGTTGTGATTTAACGAGATCGGCATCTAAGCCCATCGTATTGGTTACTTTGCGAAGATCCTGCGGTGATTCAATACCACCCGCCATACGGATTGCAGCGTTGGTACGTAGCGCAGCGAGCACATTTTCTGGGACTTGCTCGAAATCCTGGTGAGCCATAATTAAGCCAATGCGTGATTTTCGTGCCTGGCGAAGCAGGGCACCGATGTGGTCATCAAAGTACTCAACTGCCTCATCGATATAAACATAGGTTGGGTGAGGTTCGGGGTCGTTAAAGCGCTGCTTCGTGGCCTGCCAGATCATACCAATAAAAAATCGACCAAATATTCGAGAGGCTTCATCGCCTAAATGCCCCTTTGCGGTATTGATCAAGATGACTTTGCTCTCGTCTAATTCCCTATCGAGCCGAAGTTTATTGGTTCTAGCACTGAACATATCCTCAAACGAAGTGTTAGATAGGAGGCCGAGCAAGCGACGATGAACTTCAGGTCGTGAGCGTCTGAATTCACCTTCAAAAAAATGGGTGTCGAAGAAAGTACGGGCAGCGCCATCAAGTTGTTCGATATAGGGTTTGTATTTTACTGCCTCATCACCCATCAACTCTAAAAAGGTCTGGATGTTCGCGCCTGGGATAATGAGTAATAGACGAATGACATAGCGAAACAGTGTTCCCTGTTTCTGTGTCATATCAGCGCCGATTAATCCGGCGAGAATGTATTCGTAGATCTCAATAGTCGTGTTGTAGAGTTTGTCTTGCTGTGGTTTTGGTAGCTCAGCGAATCGAGCAATACCAATATCAAAAAGATTGAGCGCGAGTGGTAGATCGTCCTGAGGATCGATGATGATTAACCGTTCGGCTAAGTCTCCGCCATCTGCGAATACGGCCAGTCTCGCTATTTCATTAATGAGCTTGTTATTGCTATCCATCACGACGAGTGAGCACTGCTTGCTTTTGACACGATCCAAATCATCGAGGATGAGCGAAGATAATGTCTGCGTTTTGCCGTGACCTGTTGCGGCGACAATCCAATGATGTTCCCAGCGAGAAGCTTCTGCTACAGCGATAGGTATCGGTGTGTACAAAAGTGGGAAATTAACTTCTAAACGGCTAGTGTGCTCCTTAAGCTGAGCTTTGCTGTCGCCGGAGACTGCGACCAGATCAATGTTGATCGCATCTAGTCGGGTCTTAAATTCGGTAAGCTGATTTAAAAACTTGGTACACAAAGGACAATGGCGACCTCTGTAAACCACCAGCATCTGCCAGTCTTTACCGTCCAAAGGCTTACTAAGGTCTCTACTTGAGCCATCCAAATTAGACTTGGTAACAGACGGGAACGATGCACCCGCTTCGAATTTAATAGTGTTCATATATTGGTCTCCAGAAAGTAATTCTACGAGACCAATTATTGGAGCTAACGCGATAAAAACAATCGGTTACTTTTTGGTGACCTAACTTCTAGAAACACTTGGTTCAAATGTAGGGTTCCAACAGCGCCCGCACCACTACAGAGGTTTATAAGAAGTATCACAGAGCTTGGTAAGGTTAATATTTTTGGCTAGGGCGACTCGCACTCAAGAGGTTTGCCGGGTGGGATTGTTTTTCAATGCTTGGAAAACATTGTTTTTCGTTGAGGTTCACGCCAGCGTTTTGTCAGCGAGTGTATCGGCAGTCTGGCCAGTTGTTACGGGAGACGCGAAAAAAGTGAGTGGTGCCCGGGGCTGGGTTGGGCCAGCGGATTTAAGCGTACCCAAAGCATTCACTTCGTTCACGGGGCAGGCTCAGCACAGCTCGCT
>CAZXBK010000260.1:0-4625 GCA_964638765.1 uncultured Synechococcus sp.
GCGTCGAAGAAAATACTTATTATTATCAAGGAGAATATGCCAAGCGCGATCGCACTTCAGGAACAGATGTGGATGTTTGTTTTTCCGGCAACATTGCCGTGACCCAGATTGGTCTCTAAGACATCCCTATTATCTGATTTTGAGAGGAGCCTATCAATTTGCCAAAAGAATACCTCGATAGAAGCCACTCTAAACCTTATGCTCTGGATTTTTAAAATCAGTCTTACATCCTGCATCCCAAGCATCAGGCTGATTTCCGTGACCAGGAATCCCTCCATTATCTTTGAGCATTCTGGCTAAGTGCAGACAATTCCAAGTCAGAAAAGTAGTATTGCGATTAGTAAAATCGTTATCTGGACCACCAGAACCAAGATCTAAATAAGAAGGACCAGGACCGACTTCTCCAAGCCAGCCTGCATCAGCTTGGGGAGGAATTGCGTAACCAATATGAGATAGAGAAAAGAGGATATTCATCGCGCAATGTTTTACGCCATCTTCATTACCAGTAATTAGAGTTGCACCAACTTTGCCATAATCTCGATACTGTCCTTTACTATTCAATAAATGAGTATAGCCATACATCCTTTCAAGAACTCGATTACATACAGAACTCTTTTCTCCCAACCAAACTGAAGTACACAAAACTAAAATGTCAGTTTCGTCGATTTCTTTCTGAATAATGGGCCAATCGTCTTTATCCCACTCATCGGTTTGTGACATGTCCAGACCTAATCCCGCGGGAATTTCATAATCTACTGGTCGAATCACTTTGGTTTGAACTCCATTGGCTTCAAAAATAGTTTTGGCAATATCGATTACACCTCTGGTATGTGATAAAACAGGAGTACGATTTAGGGTGCAATTGAGAAAAAGAGCTTTGAGATCGTCATATTTTGCAGGGGTATTCTGACACTGATGTTCGGTGATTTTTTTGAGTTGCTCTGACATAATTCTGGAAATTTATTTGATTACTTAACTATCTTTGATATCAGGATCTTCGCGATCTTTAATATTTAGAGAATTGGCAAAGATGATAATATTCTGGCAAATAAGCCTGATAAGAAGAGGTTAGTAGCAAAAAGCTTGGAATCAGCCCTAGATTAACTTTAAATTTAGAAAGTTAAGCTTCCTGTATATTCCTCCATAAACATTTAGCATTGATCTAATTATCAAGTTTGTACAGATAGTGAATTAGCCGAAATTGCTTGGTCTTGCTAATAACTCAACTCATTATTATTGATGCGCCAGATTGCTAGTGTTCTCTAGTTTTTGGCTAAGGGAAATCATCTGACAAGAATTTAAGAAAAAATTTTTAGCGATCACAAATTACTTTAAGAAGCCTGCTTTAAACCCCTAAAATAGTCTTCCCAGCTTTGATGCTCTCTACCTGCTGCTATCAAAAAATCACTGGGATTATCATTCGCCCCTACTCGAATACCTCCATAAATTCCTGCAATCACCGTTCCAAAAAATTCGCCCAACTCGGCTATGCGATCGCGTTGATAGTCTTTTATAGTCATAGCTCGGTAGGTTAGTTGAGTGCCAAAAGCCAGATTTAGATACTCTGCTAGTTCGAATTGCGTAATAGCTTCACCGTGTAAATTGTAGGTTTTATTATTGTGTTTATCTTCCGTCAGCATCTTGGCATAAGCATAAGCTAGCTCTGGACGAGTGGTGTAGCCACATTTACCATCCCCAGCACAGTTGGCAATTTTCCCAGCTTGTTTGTAAGTTTCGATGTATTCTACATCTGGCTCGATATATATACCGTTACGACCAATCACCCATTGCAAACCACTATTGCGAATATCTTGTTCGGTTTGGCGGTTGCTTTGAACCACGGGGCTAAAGGTTGTTCCATCATCAGCACCTTGAACGCTGGTGTAAACGATTTTGGTAACCTCTGCCGCTTTAGCTGCTTCAATGACATTACGATGTTGAGCAATGCGTTTATCTGGAGCATCCATCCCAGAAACCAGTAGTACTGTGTCAATACCTTGCAGAGAAGCTGTTAACTCCTCCTGGTTGTTATAGTCGCCTGTACGTACTTCTACACCAAGATAAGATGCTTTAGCTGGTGTTCGTGCCAAACCAGTAACGTTCTTTTTGCCAATTAGAGAATACGTAGCTTTAACAATTTCACTGCCTAGTTGTCCGCTTGCTGCCGTGATGGCAATTTTAACCATAAGTCGATCCTTAGAGATGTTTAGATGAAGCATTCAAAGCTGTTTAGGGCATTTTTGATTCAGGATTCACCATAATCATGATCTGGATGGTTGCTAGCTCCCAATTTCCAGTATCCTCGGGTAATAAGTCTGTCCTTATTGATTCCAGATTGTTTGAGTAACTGTGATCGCATCCGACGCATGGTGTCAGCTTCGCAAGCAATCCACCAGAAAACATCATCAAAATCTTTGGCTTCAGCCAATACATTAGGCAGATAATTTTCTAGTAACGTGCCTGGACTTGCATTTTGTTCTTGGCGAAATAGCCACGTTGATTTTGTCCGAATTTGAGAACTTAGCGATCGCTGCTCGCGAACATCTTCGACTTCACAAATTACTGTGGGAATGCAACCTGCGGGTAAAGCTTCAAGAATTGTCCCTGCTGCGGGAATAGCAGACTCATCAACTAGCATGATGATATTTTTGAGATTTTTCGGAATATCCATGCCACCGCCCGGTCCTGCTAGCGTTAAAGCTTCGCCAACTTGAGCTTGAGCTGCCCAAGTCGAAGCCAAACCATCGCCATGGAGTACGAATTCTACCGTTAATTCTTTAGTTTCTGGATTGAAATACCTGGGAGTATAAGTCCGCATTTGCGAGCGAAGTTTTCTGGGGTCATCGATAGGTTCATTGGGATTGGTACCAAAGAATAGTTTGATGTGTGCGCCTGGAGAGGGAACCGTAAAGTCTGCCAGGGTATCACTGCTAAAAACAATTCGTCTTACCCTAGGGGTAACTTGTTCAATAGTGATTACTGTAGCTTGATGCATCTGACGGCGACGTTTTTTGTTGAAGATCATTTAGGTTATGCCGAATATATCTGTTGGGACTAATCCAAGTAATCGAGTTGTGAGTTCCCGCGTTTAAACTCTTCGAGGGATCAAAATTTTTCTTTGAATTTTAAAGAATTTTATTTGAGTCTCTTGACCATTAGATTTTGACAATATCGATCTAGTCCACTAATCATCATAGTTAAGTAGGTCAGTATAATAAATGGTCAAAATTGCTAATATTTAGGGTTAAAAATGGACGAATCATCCCTGGTCGATATGAAATCCCTGGTCGATATGAAATCCCTGGTCGATGTGAAATCCCTGGTCGATGTGAAATGGTCGCCTGCTGTTAGCAGTCGTTTTGAAGTGGTGAGATTACAAAATTTACTCGCGCGAGAACCGCCTAAAGATCACAGTCCTTGGCAGCCGCACCGCCTTAACTTTCACGCTTTAATTTTATTCACCCAGGGTAGGGGGACTCATGGCGTTGACTTTATTGATTACGCTGTTAAAACAGGAACCTTGATTCATGTTTGTGCCAACCAAGTTCATCATTTTGGTCGCGCTCAAGGATTAGATGCTTTCATGGTTGTCTTTGTGCCTGCTGCCTTGCCAGCCGATTTATTGGGATTATCCACCAGTATTTCTAGCCCTTTATCATGGTCGACGATCCAATACATTTGGCCTTCTGTCACATCTCTTGAGTTAGATCAAGCCCATATTCTTCAGCAACACATTGAATTACTAGAGAAACATCAAAAAAAAGGTTCTAGCAATCAACCCGCAACACAGTACTTACTTTGGTCCATAATTTCTTTGGCATCGCAGATGGCAGTGGAATCTGAACAACAGCAATCGGGTAAAACGATAGATTTAAAATTTCTCGAATTTGTCGAGTTGCTAGAGCAATCGTTTGAGTCCTGTCGTAATGCAAAATGGTATGCCAAACAAATGAACTGTTCTGCTAAAACACTTTATCGTATTTGTCTGGCAACAGTGGGCAAATCTGCAAAGGCGATTATAGACGAGCGAGTTGTGGTTGCTGCCCAACGGCGTTTACTCTCTGGAAAGGTAACAGTGAAGAAGGTAGGAAATTCTTTGGGTTTTGAGGAGACTACCAATTTTGTTAAATTCTTTAGACGTTCTGTTGGATATAATCCCGATGAATTTCGGATAAAATCAAAACCATAGATCTCTTTGCTAGATACTAAATCGCGAAAAGCATCTAGTTCGTCAAATAAGTAACTATTCGGTGGATATACTCAATCTCGTTTTTAGTTGATTTTATAGTTTGCGATCGCTAATTATTGCGTTAAATTCGGGTTAGTAGCGTTGAAAATCTATCTACCCTTGCCACACATATCAAAGTTTCAATAAATCATCAACATCATCCTAATGACTTGATTCTGAATAGTATTGCCCAGCACTCAATTCCTGTGAAATGGGGATTCACGTTAATATAGACAATTAACAGCAGTGCCTATAATTATCAAAGATTTTATGACCGTCACGCCGCCAGAAACCACTACTTCCTCCCAAGATAAAGAAACTTATCTCAACGAGTTACCGAGTGAAGTAGAAATGTCTCTCTTCGATCATTTAGAAGAGTTGAGAATGCGAATTTTCT
>CAZXBK010000261.1:0-4520 GCA_964638765.1 uncultured Synechococcus sp.
TCGCAGACGAAATTCCAAACGCTGATTACCGCAAGTTGCCAGACCGGAATCTCCTTACGCCGATGATGCAGCATTACACGCAGGTAAAGGACAAATATCCCAACGCGATTTTGTTGTATCGAGTGGGAGACTTTTTTGAATGCTTTTTTCTGGATGCCATCACCGTTTCGCGGGAACTAGAGCTGGTTTGTACCAGTAAGGAATCGGGGAAAGGTGTGGGTCGTGTACCGATGACGGGCGTGCCTCACCATGCGCTGGAGCGGTACAGTACTCAGCTGGTGGAAAAGGGTTATGGGGTCGTCATTTGCGATCAGGTAGAGGATGCCGCCACTGCCCATGCAGAAAAACGGATGGTGCGTCGGGAAGTTCAAAAGGTTTTAACGCCGGGGACTTTGACTGATGATGGGATGCTGCGCGCACGTCAAAATAATTATTTGGCAGCGGTAGTAATGGCCGGAAAGCACTGGGGTTTGGCCTATGCAGATATTTCGACTGGGGAATTTTGTACAACCCAAGCCAGTGATCTCGAAGCGTTAACCATTGAGCTTTTACGGTTACAGCCTTCGGAGATTTTGTATCCCACTGATGCGCCGGATCTACAAACGTTAATGCGTCCCGGCGATCGCCAAAAACTTCTCAAGCAACACCTCCCAGAATGTTTGCCTTCGGATTTTTGTTATGCGCTGCGATCACCCAGAGAATTCGACATTAATGAAGGAAAACCCAAGTTATTAATGACATTTCAGCGGTCGTCTTTGGAAGGGATGGGTTGTGAAAAACTGCCATTGGCGGTGAGGGCTGCGGGGGGTCTTTTGTCTTATGTCGAGGAAACTCAGCAAGCATATAAGGTTCCCTTTGAAACGCTACGCACCTATAGCATCCACGAATATTTGCAGTTAGATCATCAGACTCGTCGCAACCTCGAAATCACCCAAACCATCCGCGATGGCAGTCTTTATGGTTCGTTATTGTGGGCGCTCGATGTCACCAATACCAATATGGGTGGCCGGGCTTTGCGTCGTTGGTTATTGCAACCATTGCTCGATCCAGAGGCGATCGCCGAGCGTTTCGACACAGTGGATGAGTTAGTCGAGAATACGAATTTACGGCAGGATGTGCGCCATCTGTTGAAACAAATTTATGATTTGGAGCGCATTGCGGGGCGGATTGGATCTGGCAGCGCAAATGCCCGTGATTTATATGCATTAGCAGAATCCCTGACAAAATTATCCTACCTCGCCGAGATTGTTGAGGATGCAAAATCTCCTTATTTGCAAGCGGTTCAGAATTTTCCGCCCGACCTCGATAAATTGGGCAAACACGTTCTGACCTATTTAGTGGACTCACCACCCATACATATTAAAGATGGCGGCATTATCAAAGATGGTGTGGATGAGGAGCTGGACCATTTGCGTCGCAGTCAAGTGGAAGACCGAGAATGGCTCGCCAACCTCGAAATTACAGAGCGGGAACGGACAGGAGTTCCGAAGCTGAAAGTCGGTTACAACAAGACCTTTGGCTATTACATTAGTATGCCGCGATCGCAGTCGGCGCAGGCACCAGAAGAATATATGCGAAAACAAACCCTCAGCAATGAGGAGCGCTACATCACGCCGGAATTGAAAGAGCGCGAAAGCCGTATCCTCACTGCAAAAGACGATATCTGCAAACTGGAATATGAGATCTTCACAGAGTTGCGGGGCACCGTCGCCGAACATACCGAAACTATCCGTGCCGCTGCCGGGGCGATCGCCGCAATTGATGTATTAGCTGCCTTTGCTGAAACCGCTGTCTATCAAGGCTATTGTCGTCCCAAAATTGGTAAAACGAAAAGCCTAGAAATTGAGGAAGGCCGTCATCCCGTCGTCGAAAAATCCTTAGGCATGGGTTTATTTGTCGCGAACTCAACAAATCTCGGCAAAGCGAAAAATATCAAAAATCCCGATCTCATCATCCTCACAGGCCCCAATGCTAGCGGTAAAAGTTGTTATCTCCGCCAAACCGGATTAATTCAGCTCATGGCCCAAGTTGGTAGTTTCATTCCTGCCAAGTCTGCAACTATTCCGATCTGCGATCGCATCTTTACTCGTGTGGGTGCAGTGGATGATCTCGCCACAGGCCAATCAACTTTTATGGTGGAGATGAATGAAACAGCTAATATTCTCAACCACGCCACCGAAAAGTCCTTAATTCTGCTGGATGAAATTGGTCGTGGTACAGCAACTTTTGATGGACTTTCTATTGCATGGGCTGTCGCAGAACACATTGCGACTGAAGTGAAAGCAAAAACTATCTTTGCCACTCACTATCACGAATTAAATGAATTGGCTTCAATTCTTTTAAACGTTGCGAACTTCCAAGTAACCGTAAAAGAATTACCCGAAGAAATCATATTTTTACATAAGGTTCAACCCGGTGGTGCGGATAAATCTTACGGCATTGAAGCAGGACGTTTAGCAGGCTTACCCACGAGTGTGATTACCCGCGCGAAGCAAGTCATGACTCAAATTGAAAAGCACAGTAAAATTGCGGTAGGACTACGTAAAGGTGGCGGCGCGAAAAAGAAAGTAACGGCAAATGACGCACATGATGCAAACAGCGTTTCTGAGCAACTAGATATTTTTCAGTTTTAGATACCAATAATTTAGATACTCAAAATAGAAAGTTGTAAATCTATGTCAAACCAGCTAGATCGAATTAGTATTAATCCGGATATTTGCCTCGGGCAACCAACAATTCGAGGCATGAGAATTACCGTAGCTTTTGTGCTGAAACTTTTGGCAAGTCAATTGTCAGTTGATGAAATTTTAGAGTCCTATCCTGAATTAGAACAGGAAGATATCCAACAATCTCTAAATTATGCGGCATGGGCTGTATCTGAGCGTTTAATTCAAACGACTTCGGCATGAATTCACTCAAGTTTATTGCCGATGTCAATGTCTCCCCGAAAACAGTCTTAGATCTTAGAGAAGCTGGTTATGACATCATTCGTAGCTCGAAAGTCTTGCCAGCAAATGCCAAAGATATAGAAATTTTAGAGCTGGCTCACCGACAAAATCGAGTGATTGTGACCCAAGATTTAGACTTTTCGATGCTGGTCGCAATCAATGGTTATGACCAACCAAGTTTGATCACACTACGCCTATCATCTGCAAAACCTGATGTTGTAACTCAACGCCTATTGAATCTGCTGCCAATTATTCAATCGGAATTATCAAAAGCTTTTGCAGTGACGGTTAATGATGAAACTATGCGTGTACGTAAACTCCCTATTTCGTAAAAATATTTAGCCCCTCCGTGAATAATCTTTCACACTAAGTAGGGCGATCGCCGTCCCCAGAATTCAGCATCCAAATGTCTAGGAGCGTTAGGATATCCAAGGACAAAATTTGAGTGTGACTTAGGCAAAGACGATGACCCCAGATACTGAAATTATCGTGATTGGTAGTGGCATTGGTGGGCTATCTTGTGCAGGATTATTGGCGCGATATGGCTTTGATGTTTTGGTACTGGAAAGTCACGCGATCGCCGGGGGCGCTGCCCATAGTTTTGTGAGAGATGGCTATCACTTCGATTCGGGGCCATCATTGTATTCGGGGTTGTCTTACAGTCCATCGTCGAACCCACTACGACAGGTGATGGATCTGCTGGATGTGGATTGTGAATGGTTGCAATACAACGCTTGGGGTGTGGATTTGCCGGAGGGGTATTTTCGGGCAGATGTGGGAGCCGATGGCTTCTGCGAAATGCTCACTCAAATGGGCAAAAGTGATGTCATTCCCCAATGGCGCAACCTCCAAGAAAAAATGCGTCCCCTCGGTGAAGCATCAGTGAAATTACCCCTTGCCGCGTTCCGGGAAGATTTGGGAGCGCTCTTGACGGTGGGAAGATATGCAGGAGAGTTATTGCCTTATCTGCCCTACGCGCCTCAGCTTAATGATCCCTTTGGCAAAGTAATGAACAAAGCGGTACAGGATCCATTTATTAAAAATTGGCTGGATTTGCTGTGCTTTATGCTGTCGGGATTGCCTGCATCGGGAACCATTTGTGCCGAAATGGCATTTATGTTTGCAGAGTGGTACCGCCCAGAAGTTTTGCTGGATTATCCCAAAGGTGGCAGTGGTGCAATTATTGATGCCCTTGTGCGGGGTCTGAAAAAGTTTGGTGGCGAACTAAAGCTGAATAGCCATGTCGACAAAATCCTGAAGGAAAATGGCAAAGCCAGTGGTGTCAAACTAAAAAATGGTGAGGAAATTCGTGCAAAAAAAGCGGTTGTTTCCAATGCATCTATTTGGAATACGTTGGGACTGCTTGACCAACAAAAATTACCCAGTAGCTTCATCAAAAAACGCCAAGGAATGAAACCCTGCCGCAGCTTTATGCATTTGCATTTGGGCATTGATGGCAAGGATTTACCCGCAGATACTGAATGTCATTACCTGATTGTTAACGACTGGGAGCGAGGCGTCACCGCAGAACAAAATGTGGTGGCAGTGTCGATTCCCTCTCTACTAGATCCG